>JAUWSQ010000018.1 GCA_030609965.1 Candidatus Fermentibacterota bacterium | reverse complement strand
TTCCTGTATTTGATGGATTCCATATGGTCCTTCGCTCTATCTGCCCTCGCTGCCGCCTCCCTGCTTCTCTGCCCGGCTTTCTGCACAACGCTGTCTATCCTCGAGGGACCATCGTAGTTGTACTTGCAGATATCTTTGAAGGAGATGTTATTTCCGGATGCGTGAGCCTGTATCGTCCTGGCTTTCAGCATCTTTCTCCTGGCATCCCGTTTCAACTGCAAGTACTTCACTCCCGCTCTTTTCCTCTTTCCCACGAGGTTTTCCTGTTTATCACGTTCGACTTTCATCGCCGATGTGTAGCCTGTCCGGTACAACTGTATTCCCTCCGGGAAGAACAGGGCGCAGGAAGTGCAAAGCAGGTCCATGGCATATCTGTCATGACTTACCAGCAGACCACAGCCATGGTATTCCTTCATAGATTCAATCAGAAGGGATCTGCCTTCCGTATCAAGATGATTGAAGGGTTCATCCAGGGCAAGAACGGAGGGTCTGGTCCATATTGCAGCGGCAATCTGCAGACGTCTTCGCTCACCGTAGGAAAGTGTATCCCACCTGTTTCCCCAGTCATCTCCGATTTTAAGAAGATCCCTCAGTCTGATGGATTCAGAGGACCAGTCAAAGAGGAATTCGTCCATAAATTCAGAAGGATGATCCGTTCTCTGCGGGCAGTAGACAGTGGTTCCCGAAGAAACTATCGAGCCTGTGTCGGGTGACAAAAGCCCTGTCGCCAGTTTCAGCAGGGTTGTTTTGCCGCAGCCATTGGCTCCCGCGAAGGCAGTCCAGCCTGAGTCGAGATTCATGGAAACAGCGCTGACCGCCTGCTGATTTGAACCCGGGTATGTGTATGAGATATTGCTGATACGCAAATATGTTTGATACATGAAAATCCTTTCTGAAAAAACTGCTTTTAACTGCTGTTTCAGAAAGAAATGGTCATGCTTCACCGTCCTGAGTTGGTTAAACGTTCAGACTCCAGATTGTAACATACCGGTATCCCGCTTAAAGCGTCGACCCTGGAGTCAGTATAGTGACGGAAGGGACGGAGGTAATTAGATTTCTTAATTACCTCCGTCCCTATTATTTGAGGAGATCGGTAATCCGTCTGCCGAATTCAGCTGGATTCTCTGGTCTTGCTCCAGCCATCACTGTACCCAGGTCAAAGAGTATCTGTACGTAATCCTTCAGCCTGTCTCCTGACCTGTCCTTCTCGTAAAGATCCTGGAGGGTGGTAATGATTGGATGCACAGGATTCAGCTCCAGTATTTTCTTCGCATCCGGCAGTTCCTGATTCATGGATCTCATCATCTGCCTCAGCATATCACCGGGATCGTTCCTGTCGCTGACCAGAATGCATGGGCTCTCCTTAAGTCTCGGTGAAAACCTGACTGCTTCTACCCTGTCGCCCAATTGATCCTTTATGTATTCAAGCAGACCGGAGTAAGTCTCTTCAGCGTTCTTCTTCTCAGCTTTTTCAGCATCGCTGAGATCTTCTTCATTCACTTCCTTCAGAAGTGATACGAGTTTCTTCCCCCTGTATTCACCCAGAGACTGATGCATGAACTAATCAACCGGGCTATCGAAGAGAAGTACTTCTACATCGGATTTGCCAACGGATTCAAGATAGGGTGATGACGCAAGTTCCTTCCTGTCGGTTCCTGTAATGTAATAGAGGCGATCCGTTTCTTCAGGAAGCTCCTCCACCAGTTTCCTGAGGCTCTTCTGCTCGTCTCCGCTGCGGGAAGTCCATACCAGCAGGAGGTCAGCAAGCTCTTCCCTGTGCTGCATATCGGCGTAGATACCCTCTTTGAGCATATCCCCGAAATTCGTGAAGAACTGACGGTACTTATCGGTTTCGTTTTCAAGCATATCCCCGAACCACCCAAGAACTTTTCCGGTAAGGGCTTTCATTATCACTCTGACGGTCCTGTTATTCTGAAGGGTTTCCCTGGAGATATTCAGTGGAAGATCGCTTGATTCAACCACACCCTTGATGAAACGGAGATACTTTGGAAGAAGTTCATCCGCCTCCTCCTCTATCATGACTTTCTTTATAAAGAGCTTCACACCAGCTTTGTAGTCAGGCATGAGCATGTCCATTGTCCGCGATGAAGGGATGAATAGCAGTGAGTAGAATTCAGTTGTGCCCTCCGCGTGGAATACGAGCCTTGAGAGAGGTTCCTGGGTGTCGAAACTCAGGTGTCTGTAAAACTCGTTGTACTCCTCATCGGAAACGTCATCCTCGGGGCGGGTCCAGATAGGTTTCTGGGAATTCACGGGTTCCTTTTCCCAGTCACTGTTATCATCCGATTTTATATAGACCGGATACGAGATGAAATCGGAGTACTTCCGCACGAGTTCCCTGAGCCTGTAACTTTTCAGGTACTCGTCCATGTCCTTCTTAAGATGGAGGATAACACTGGTTCCCTCCGGAATATCTTCCTCTTCACTGAGGGAAAATGTATCATGACCTGTAGAAGTCCATCGGTGACCTGGTTCCCCGCTTCCAACCTTTCTGGAAATTACCTCGACCTTATCAGCAACCATGAAAGTGGAGTAGAAACCCACGCCGAACTGCCCTATGAACTCTGGTGTTTTCTCCCCATCAGGAGTGGTCAATCCATCCAGGAAACCCTTGGTTCCCGATCTGGCAATTGTTCCGAGTTCTGCGGCCATCTCATCCTCGGTCATACCGATTCCATTATCACGGATTGTAAGAAGGCCTTTTTCCTCATCCGGCAGAATATCGATCCTCAGTTCCCTGTCGATATCCAGCTCCGGGGTCGTAAGCATCTTGAAACGGAGCCTGTCAAGCGCATCGGATGAATTAGATATAAGCTCTCGAAGGAAAATATCGGGATGTGAATATAGGCTGTTGATTACAATATCAAGAACTTTTTTTGTCTCTGCCTTGAATTTCAATTTTCGCGAATGATTGGACATTCTACCACCTTCTCTATTTATTGATGTTTCTCCTAGCGGAGTCTGCCTTCCAGAAACGGAACCTGGAAAACTTTTTCATGAAAAACGGGTCCGTGTCCAAAATAACCATCCTCGCCAAAAAGTTCCCCGTGATCGGAGGTCACGGTTATGTAGGTCTTATCCGGTACGATATCGAACAGTTTTTCAAAGACCGTATCAAGGTATCGCACCGTATCTACCTGTCGGGCGCGGAGGCAGTCAAGCTGGTTCTGGTCAAAGAATTTGGGTGTTTCTTCGTCCCTGACCAGTTTACCACCGACCATATGATCATCCAGATGTTTGAAGACTCCATGAACACCGCTTATCCTGGGCCATTCGTTCTTCGGTTCTGAGGGCAGAGCGTAGGGGTAATGGGTCTCTCCCACATTCAGTAGATAGAATGAGGGTCTGTCCGGACTGAAGGTCATGCAATCCAGCATGGCCGCCATATCGTTATGCTCCGGCATGAGCTTCCACGAATCGAACCCGCTGTTGACCGGAGTGTGACTGTTCAGAACCGGAAGCGAAACCATGGCTCTTGTTATGTATCCCAGGGATTTCCGGAGAAAATCCGGGAGGTAGAGACGGGGAATAAGGCTCTTGAATTCTACACCTTCTGCTCCAAGCCTCTCATTGAATCTCAGAAAATCCTTTTTGTAGTATTCCGACGCGAAAACATTCCTTGGACTGATGTGAGGCATGAGGCCCATCAGGAGGTTGTAATGAGACGGAGCTGTCCATGATGCGTAGGAGTACCGCTGCTCCGGTTCACCAAGTTTCATGATGGTTTGCGGTCTGGCTTCCATAAACGTATCGTATCTGCAGCTGTCTAGAATTACAATGATGTAGTTCAGAAGATCATCCGATGCCGGATGTGGAAGAGAAGAAACTACTTTCTCTTCTTCGCTGTTTTTCTTATTCTTGCTGAAGAGCCCCATCTATCGAATGAGAAGCATCGCCGACCAGATATCTCCCATGACTTCTTCGCTCCAGATTTCAACGAGGATATTCATAGCACCGGCAAGTTGAGAATAACTCGGTTCGGATAATTCCCAGTGAAAACGGTAGTTCTCCTGGAAAACAAGGTCAAAATGATCTCCATCTAGCACTGTAACGTCAATATCCAGAACAGCTTCCCAGCCTCCGGGCACAACCCTTCCGCCAAACTCCCTCACGAATCCCTCAACTACAAGGTTCTCCTGCAGCAGCGTGGATGTGCGCAGTACAGCACCCCAGGCGCCGGCGGAAATCATATCTCTGTGAAGAATATCGGGAAGAAGCTCTACCGGGCGACTGCTCCAGATATCAGAGGTGGTCTTGTTTATAGTACCATCTTCGTTCAGAACTATCATCTGAACTCCCTGAACAGCTGGAGATGAAGAGAAATCCTTGATCTGAACGATCAGACTGGTTGATGCTGTCCACGGCTCCATCCTGTCAGGATCGACTGTCCAAACAGTCGCTGCTGATTCCGGGTCGCCTCCAATAGGCACATTAACTGTAATGCATGCCGATGAAAGCAGGATCGCGGTCAATACTAATAATA
Organism: Candidatus Fermentibacterota bacterium; assembly: GCA_030609965.1. Classification (GTDB taxonomy): domain Bacteria; phylum Fermentibacterota; class Fermentibacteria; order Fermentibacterales; family JCC-6; genus Aegiribacteria. The sequence continues at coordinate 40,012 of JAUWSQ010000018.1, read as the reverse complement.
CTAATGGTCTGTGCATCACTGCCAGACCCCCTCTCCTGAAGTTCGAATGAATAGTTCCGATGGATCTCTGCCCAGTATTTCAAGAAAATGGGACAGGTTGTTTATCATTTCCGAGCTGTTTATAAGTAAATCATCTATTTTATACACGAAGCGGTCCAGCGGTTCCGAAAGAGCATGCAGTTCTCCAATAAGGGAATCCACACTTACAGCAAGGTCCGGCGCCATTGTATTTAAAGTCAACACGAGCTGGTTCAGATTCTTCCCAAGTCTTGTATATGTGATAAGCAGCGAATCAAGGTTCTCGGAGTTACTCAGGATCGATTCCTCTATTCTCTCGATCTTGTCGCTTGCCAGAATTGCATTGGTGTTCTCAAGCAGAAGTGTGAACTGATCGCTTATATGCTTGAAATCAGTTTCATTTATTATCTCAGTGATTCTTGTCAGCGTTGCGGTTACATTCTGGATAGCACCCTCAGCAATTGGAATGATCTGATACTCAACATCAAAATTATATTGAACGATATGAGGTGTACGCATTGAGTCAGCACTAAGGTTTACCACCTGTAAACCGGTGATTCCAATTATCTGCATAGTGGCAACTATCGTCGAATCAACAGAGAAATCCGATCTGATCTTCATCACGACTTCCACGAGCCTTCCGTCCGGAGCTATATCGATGCTCGCAACGCGACCAACGGAAACCCCGTTATACACTACGTTGCTACCCTCGCTCAGACCCTGAACGGACCATGTAAAATATGAAACGTAAGTAGTGGTTTTTTTCTCCTTTAATCCCCCGCTGAGCCAGAATATCAGAAAAACCGTGAAGAGAATTCCAATGGAAAAGAACAATCCCAGTCTGAATTTATTCCCGGTCATCGACATTTTCTGTCACTCCTCTTCTTGGCAGCCAGGTTCCTTCCAAAGAACAGTCTGATCCGTTCATCACTGGAACTGTCCCTCAGTTGTGCCGCAGTTCCAACAGCGATAATTCCATGTTCGTCAGGATCAAGCATAACAACCCTGTCCGAGATAGCAAATATACTGGCCAGTTCATGTGTAACAATAACAACAGTCGTTCCAAGCGTGCTGTTGATCGTGATTATCAATTCATCTAGACTTCCGGAAGTAACTGGGTCAAGACCGGCAGAGGGCTCATCGAAGAAAAGTACTTCCGGATCAAGAGCCATCGCGCGGGCAAGACCGGCACGTTTCTGCATTCCGCCGGAAACCTCCAAAGGATACGAATCGGCGAAATCCGCAAGGCCAACCGTATCCAGTTTACTGTACGCGACAATTCTCAGATCTCGTTCTGACAGATCAGTGTACTCCTTAAGGGGAAGTATTACGTTTTCAAGAAGAGTCAGGTTGCCAAGCAGCGCTCCGGACTGGAATGTAACACCCCATTTGCTTCTCGCTCTCTGCAGTGCTTCAGGGCTGGACCAGATATCCAAATCCTTGAAAAGAACCCTTCCCTTCCATGGTTTCCGCAATCCAAGAAGGTAGTGCATGAGAGTACTCTTTCCGCATCCACTCTTGCCAACGATGGCAAGTACCTCACCCTTCCTGACCTCGAGGTTGACGTCTTTGAGTACGAGTTGCTCATCCCATCCTCCCTCAAGGTTTTCAACCTTCATTACAAGCGGCATTCTACATACTCAATCCGGGTCTGATATGAATGAACAGCAGTGAAAGCAGCGCATCGGCGATAATCACCAGGAAAATACTTAGAACTACTGCTGCTGTTGTCGCCTTTCCAACAGCGGCCGCGCCTCCCCGAACTCTCATACCCATATAACTGCCCACATTCGCGATTATTACAGCGTATATAATGCTCTTCAGCATTCCCCAGATTATATCAAGAGGTATAAGCGCCTTACCTAGTTCCGTTATGAATGTACTGGCGGAAAGATCAAGGAACAGCAAACCGGCAAGCATTCCGCCAAAAAGACCCGCAAGATTGGCAAGGAGCACAAGAAAGGGCATAACACACAGAAGAGCGATCATCTTGGGTGTAACGAGATAGCTGAATATATCGAAACCCATCACGCGCAGGGCATCCACCTCTTCCCTAACCTGCATGGTTCCGATCTCCGCGGCGTAAGCGGAGCCAGAGCGGCCGGCAACGAGAACTGCTGCAAGCATGGGGCCAATTTCCCAGGTAATACTGTATCCGATCAGTGCGGGCATGAATGTTTCCGCACCGAAAGTCCTCATCTGATACCCGGCCTGATATCCCAGAACAACACCAAGAAGCCAGGGAAGAACTGCTACAATAGGAATTGCCTTAAACCCGGACTCCTCCATGTAATAGAGCACCATTGGCCAGCGAATCTTCAGCGGACGCAGGACCAGACCGATGAATGCGTATATGGTTTCACCAAAAAAATGTCCCAGTTCGTGAAGTGTTTTTCCAAACTCGTATATGTTTTCGCCGATATTCTCAAAGAAATCACGAAGGAACATTTTTCTGATGCGAGGTTCGGGTGCTGAATCGAATTTAGCAAGGGATTCAAAAAGATTTTCAATGACACTCGAAGCCCCGGTCCTGCTTACCTTTACACCTGCACGGGAAAGTTCCTTGCTGAATCCGTAAAGTACTACGGCCGGGACTGAATCCAGCCCCGGGCTGTCCGAGAAATCAAGGGTCAGCTTCCCGGCATCGTATATCGAACGCTTATGTCTATCTATGAAACTGCGGATAGAATCGATTTCATTGTCCTCCAGCACTCCGTGAACACTCAATGTGAAACCGCTGTAAACCAGTTTGTCCGGATTTGCCAATTAATCCCTTTCTTCTGCTATAGTAATTTCACAGTTAATAAGTGATAATTAATGAAATGTAAATACTTCACCGTGCATAAACAGGTTACAATTTGCTATATTGTATCATACACAACCATTGGAGGTATTGTGGGTACACTTGTATTTCTGGTTCTCAGGCTGATTTTCGGGTACAATTGCGAGGGAGACGGTCAGACTCTTGCAACCCTCATCTCTCTTGATACTATTGCACTTGTGCTGTTTCTTAAACTGAAGAACAAAGCCTGATCGCAGCCCGAAACCGTAATTGCTGTAGATCTTTATGCAGCAGAAATGCTGATTTGCATTTCGAGTCCAGTGATAAGCAATCTGCTGGTCTTTGGTGTTCCAATATAAATAGAATACAAGCCTATCAAGAAATTGTTGGGAACTGCAATTTGTGAATCAGCGCCGCTGTTGCAACAACCGCTGCGGTGATATTCGGTGTTGCCTGGATAGTTCTGGTTACAACCCGCTACGTTCGAAACAGTATAAAATAAGGATCACGCACTCTCTGGAAACCGATTCGCACCATTCTTCGGTATGTGGGATGTGATTCTTGTTGTCAGTTTAAAGGATCGTAAACCTCGACCCCGGTGGAGTATACACTAGACAGTTTCACTGGCTATGCATGCTCCGTATGTGCCACAGATATCATTCAGTGCAGTCCATTCATTCAGCAACACAATCCAATCCCGGAATAAAGAATCGCTTTCAGTTGTATAACAGCTGAAGGAGGTTCAAAAATGAGAAGGAAGAATACAGCAAAAGCGGGAGCGATGGACATCGGAATCCTCTGGGGATTTGTACTTCTGGTACTGGCGTTCGAGGCTATCCCCGGATCATCAATCGGAAGATTGTCCTCCAGAACGGCAACCGATGAAATGCAGGGCTTCGACCCGGGAGAGCTTTACGAGATTCCTCCCGATATGCCGGAGGACGACCCGATCGATGTGGAAAACATCATACTGAATGAAATTCCGGATATTGTGCGGCCTGAACTTATTATCAGCACAGATGAAAATACAATTGGTCTGGATAGTGCCATTACCGTTAGTATGAACGATCTTACACTGGATGAAAATCCGGATAACACAATCCCAGAACCTGGAACTTTCATCGCTCGCAGTATTGAGCCTGTATGTACTTACAGACCAGTGCCGGATTACCCTGCCATGGCCAGTCAGGCCGGTGTTGAGGGAAGAGTGATTATTCAGGTATTCATATCCCCTGAAGGCGTTCCGGTGGAGGCGATTATTGCCGCCAGATCCGGGCTTGGAAGCATGGATAACGCTGCTCTGGCGTCAGTAATGGAGAGCAGCTGGTCACCGGCAAAAAGGGCTGACGGAGTACCGGTTGGAGTCTGGACATCCATTGTGTACGACTTCGTACTTGAATAGATAATTCACTGATCAGAAACCAGTGATTCAAAGGTTTTTCTGAGGGAGACAAGGTACTCCGTAAAAGAATCGGACAGTCTAGATCTGGGATCCGGAAGATCTATTGTTTCCCTTCTCACAATTCTTCCAGGCCGGTGCCCGAGAACAATAACCTTCCCGGCAAGGTAAACCGCTTCTTCAATATTATGAGTTACAAAGAGAACCGTGGTGGATGCCTTCTTCAGGAGTTCCCGGAGGTTCTCCTGCAATTCCTGGCTGGTCCTGGTATCAAGAGAACTGAAGGGTTCGTCCATAAGAAGAAGATCAGGTTCCATAACAAGAGACCGTGCAAGTGCAGCCCGCTGCTGCATGCCCCCGGAAAGCTGGTGAGGAAATGAGGAAGCAAAGGATGAAAGTCGCATCATTTCAAGCATGGATTCAACCTTCTCCCTGCGCGTATCCTTATCGATGCTTTTCACCTTAAGGGGAAACTCCAGATTGGCGAATATGCTCATCCAGGGAAAAAGCGCGCCCTGCTGAAAGACGTAACCTATTACCGGTTCTCCGCCATCAGGATGCGATTGAATTCTAACCTCACCGGTATCGGGTTTTTCCAGCCCGGCTATGGAGCGCAGCAGAGTTGTCTTGCCGCACCCGGTAGGACCGAGAAAACATAGAACCCCCCCCGCTTCCACTTCAAAGCTCACAGGTCCCAGGGCATTCACTTCTCCTGTGGATTCCCGGTAGATTTTGCACAGATTGGTTACCTTCAATCCCGTCATGTCATCTTTCTTTGCTTCTGAGAACGAGGGATTTTTCACCAAGTGATTCAAGTCCCTTGGAAAACAACGCTCCGATGAATGCTATAATTACAATACTTGCGAGCATGATATCGTATCTGGACAGCTGGTAGGAGTACCTTATCAGGTATCCTATACCGGAATTGGTTCCCGGAAGCATTTCCGCCGCAATAATAACCATCCAGCATCTTCCTATACCCAGCTTAAGTCCGTGAAAGATATCCGGGAGAGCCGAGGGTATGATAACATGCCTGAACGTGAAAAGTCTGTTCGCTCCGAGGATCCCGGCAGCCTCAAGATGCATTTTTCGAACACTTCTAACACCCTGAATGGTACCAAGTATTATCGGGAAGACCCCCCCCCAGAAGAGTATGAATATCATTCCGAGCTGCATTTCATTCAGAAGGTTCTTCTGATATCTCAGGTATTGCAGACCGAACAGCTGCGAGAAAGTTTTTGCCTTGAAGATGATTATTGACAGGGGAAGAAGGGCTATTGCGGAGAGGGGTCGCGCCATTTCGACCATCAGGGACAGAAATCTCCTGGCGCTCCGGGATGCTCCCATCAGAAGTCCGACAGGGATTCCAATAAGTGCCGCCAATGAAAAGCCCATTGCGACCCTCACAAGGCTAACCAGAGTACTCCATGCCAATGATCCTGTCGAGATCAGATCCTGAAATGGATGAAAAAGTACGGATATAACTTCCTCCGGAGAGGGCAGGAGGGTGTCCCTCCCGCCCCCTGTAACTGCAAACCACCAGACAATAAGCAGGCATGGAATTGCAAGCCCAGGAAGGTATTTCCCGATCCTGCCCACTTTGCGAATTACAGTTTTACCGAATGAAATGATATTTACCTCAGGTCATCAGGCATCAATGAAAAATCGTAAAGGAAGGAGGCGTTAACCTCATCATCCTTCTCTGCGAGAGGACCGGTGAATGCTCCGAGATTTCTCATATTGTCGAGTATTGCAACCATGTTCTCAAGCCAGTCTACCGAAACCTGCATATCGTAACCGCTGGTTGCCATTGATATTACTTCAACATCAACAGGATTTCCTATCCATTCAGCAGCGGCCTCAGCTGCATCTGCAGGATTACTGTTGATATAGTCGGTGGCTGCGGCAAAGAGGCGTAGAGCCGCGGCGATATCCTCCTGCCGCTCAGCAATAGCTGTCCCGGTCGCTGCGATAGCACAGCATGGGTGGTTTGTAAAGTTACCAGGTGGAAGGTCAGACAACTCTGCCACGCATTTACCTATGCTGTTATGCTCGGCAAGTGCACATGCCGGGTTGTTTGAAACGTAACCGTGAATCGTTCCATTCTGGAGAGCCGGATTAAGGTTAGGCTGCCCCTGCGCATTGAACAGCAGAATCTGAGAACCGTGTTCAGGATTTCCCTGCATACTCCATTCGATACCCTCTTCAGTAAGAGCCGATTCGAAAATAAGCAGAGCAACTGCCTTGGGGCTTTTGTATCCTATTAAAATCGGTTCATCACTGTTCCCTGCCCACTCGATGAAACTGTTCCAATCGGTCACTTCTGTATTGTCATCAGCAACAACAAGCATATCACCTCTGCTGTGAAGCGGACTGATGATCTGTACTCCGCTTCCCTGATCAGCGCTGGCTGCAAATGGGATAACTCCTCCGAAACCTATATCGAACAATCCTGCAACCATATTGTTCGGAACATTTATAGCACCCTGCGATTGCACGAATTGGATCTCAAGGATTTTCATGCCATCTTCTATAAGCGCATAGTAGCTTTCGCCAAGTGGTTCAAGATATATGCCGTAAAGCTCCTTCATTTCCTCACCCCGAAGCGCTGATATGAATACTGCCGAGTGATGATCATGGTTGCAGTGTCCAACTTGCAGCAGCGGTACGGAGGCCGCAAGGTCAACCACAACTTCGGCTGGAGTCTCCTCAGGCTGACTCTGCTCAGCCTCGGACCCGCAACCGGTATATATGCATATTGATATTAGAACAAGGATTATTACGGCAGACTTGAATAGTCTTTTCAATGTTATCTCCTTTTGTGGGGTTATTCACTACAACCTGCAGTCGCGTGCTGGTATCACATTGTTATCTCCTTAAAGTTTGTGTTTCTTGATATTACTTAATGAAGAGGTAATTTGATACAAAACTCAGTGCAGGTCAATATTGCCATCAGTACTCATTTACAATTGTACACTGGACTGATGTTTACGCACCGCAGAATTCACGCGTTAACTACGATCCGCACGGTGTATGCTTATAATGTGCTATCATCTATTCAATCTATATCAGTATTCAGCAGATTTCTATACTTACATAAGCAACTGTCCATGCTTCTCAGGGATTTCTATTTGCCTGTTGTGAAAACGGATTGTATCATATTTTGTTAACTTTCAGTTTTGATTCCATGCCTTCCCCTCGGTGCTCCATCATGGAGCAATACCGTTAGATCGGTATTTTGAGCATGCGTTAACTCTAATACTGCCTCTTCACACTGTACATCTGCGCGTTCTGCTATTTTGTGCTATATTCTTACCCCTGTCCGGGACTTTCGAAGGAGGCGATTTGAAAATGAACGATTATCTTCTGCTTATTGATGCGGATGATACACTCTGGGAGAGCGCGCTTTTCTTCGAAAGAACAGAGCATGATTTTCTCTGTCTTATGACAGCTCTGGGTGCTGCTGAGGAAGAAGTTCGCAGGACAGTACACAGAAAGGATATTGAGAGATTGGCAATAACTGGCTATGGTGCAAGACCATACATGGATACACTGCGAATGATCATGCTGGATCTTGCCCCCGGCCCGCCATCATGGGCACTGACTGCCATGGATGATATCCAGAAGAACCTTCTCGATCATCCTGTAATCCTTTTCCCGGGTGTGATAAGCACTCTGGAAGGTATAAAAAACCTTCCGGTAAAAACAGCAGTATATACAATGGGGGAGAAGGACCATCAGACGGATAAGTTCGAAAGATCAGGATTGAACACCTATGTTGATGAGTTTATAATCGTACCAATAAAGAATGTTAACGCACTAACTGATGTTCTTGTGGACGCTGATGTTGAACCCAGCAACTGCATAATCGTGGGCAACAGCCCCCGGTCTGACATAAATCCTGCCCTTTCAGTGGGCGCGATTGCAGTTCATGTAGTAAGAGATCGGACCTGGGCTGCCGAAAGGGAAGATTTTATCGACCCCGGCAGTGTTGTAACCATAGAGAGTTTCAATGAACTGACAGGTATCCTTGATAACTTTCTGAAAAATGATAATTCATATATTAAGAATGATTAAATCACTTCCGACTGGAGGCTTCATTCATGAACCTGAGAGATGCATTTGATTCGAAGCTTATTGCTTTTTCTCCTGATGTTTCAGATAAGGAGGAAGTGCTCAGAATAATTTCTGATATGGTCGCCGCAAGCAGCAGGATTGGTGATACTACTTCTGATGCCATCTACCATTCGTTATCTGAACGGGAATCCATGGGATCAACCGGATTCGGACACGGAATCGCCATTCCGCATTGCAGGATTCCGAATCTGGACGATTTCCTCGTTGGACTGCTCATTTCGGAGAAAGGCATTGATTTCGATTCAATTGATGGTGAGGATACACGAATATTTCCCTTTATTGTCGGGCCGGAATCAAAACCAAAGGAATACCTGAAGCTGCTGTCAGCAATTTCCCAGATTCTACGAGACAGCAACTTCAGAAAGGAAATACTGTCATTGCGTTCCCCAGATGAGATAAATAGCTTGATCAAAGCTCATTCGCTGCCGGAAGATGGAACACCCCCCAGACGGCCGGGAATGAAGATGCTTCATGTTTTCATTCAGAACGAGGAATTATTCGATGATCTGCTTCAGGTTTTTGCCGGTTCAGAGTCCACATCGGCAATTATCCTGGAAACTCACGAGTCAACAGATTACTTGATGAAGATCCCCCTATTCGCGGGATTCTGGAATGCGGATGTCCGGCACTTCAACAGAATGATAGTAGCAGTTGTAAGAGACGAACTGGTTAATTCCACCATAAGAAATATCGAATACATTTGTGGAAAAATCTCCGATAGAGATGACATAATGATAACTGTCACTGATCTCCACAATGTTCTTGGCTCTTTGGACTTTTAGGTGGTAGCGAATTGATTCCTGAAATTCCAGTAATAGCCATAATCGGTTTTTCCATTATTATCGCCATCTATTTTGGTAAGATCGCCCGCAGGGCAGGTCTTCCCTCTCTTATCGGATACATGATCCTCGGTACTATTATGGGTACTTCCGTACTATCACTTATCACGGAGAATTCACTGAATCATCTGCAGTTCATAACAGATATCGCACTTGGTTTTGTAGCCTTCACAATAGGCTCGGAATTGAATATCAGGACACTCAGAAAGCTTGGGAAGGGAATTGTATTAATTATACTGGCAGAATCCTTCGCTGCATTCTTCCTGGTTGCAATTGCCGTTTACCTGCTAACCGGCGACCTGCCCATGGCTCTCATATTCGGAGCATTAGCACCAGCCAGCGCGCCTGCCGGAACTGTTGCCGTTATCCAGGAGTACAAAGCTAAAGGTACCTTAACCAAGGCTCTGTATGCGGTTGTAGGTTTTGATGATGGTCTTGCAGTAATTATTTTCGGTTTTTCTGCAGCTCTTGCGGTCAAACTCCTGAGAGCGGAGTCCTCTGAAGCTTCAGTCGGGTTGCTATCCAGCATCATGGAACCGATGAAGGAACTGGGATTCAGTCTGGGTATAGGTACAATTCTGGGTTTCTTCTTCTCCACTCTTGCTCGAAAACTCAGACCGTTATCGGAGCTTCCTGCGTTGATATTCGGTTTTATTGCTCTGTCGATAGGCCTGTGCATCTGGCTTGATCTTTCGCTGATCCTCACCAATCTGATGGTTGGATTCGTACTTGCAAACACTGCTTCGTTAAGGTCTTCAAGAACCATCGTAGGTCAGCTCAGGGATTACATGCCTCTGCTCTTCATACTCTTTTTCTTCCTGGCCGGGGCGCATCTTAACATCTCAGCTCTTCCCGCTCTGGGAATTCTCGGAATCGTCTACATGATGGCAAGGGTTGCAGGTTTGATGGGTGGAGCCTGGCTGGGAGCGGTCATGGGCAAATCTGAACCAAAGATAAGGAAGTACCTGGGATTAGGTATCCTTTCACAAGCTGGTGTAGCAATCGGTCTGTCATTGATGGTCAGGCAGATGTTTTCGGAGATAGGCTCACCTCACGCGCTTGCGATAGGGGCTATGGTCATTACAACAATCACTGCGACCAGCATCATATTCGAGATCATAGGACCGATAATGGCAAAGATCGCGCTTAAGAAAGCTGGAGAAATCCCTAACGATTAGTTTTGCAGGTACTTGACTCTCGGATGCCAATATCTTATGTAAATCTAGGATTGTAAACTATAATTACATAGAATAGTTAGAGAGCTGAGATGCAACAATTTATCAAGCGACAATCTGAACCGCTGCTGAAACAACTGGTAGAGCAGTATCCCGTAGTAACCCTAACTGGTCCCAGGCAGTCAGGTAAAACAACTATGTGTCGTATGACATTCCCGGACATGGCCTATGCAAACCTCGAGGAGCCGGATACCCGTGAATTTGCCGCAACCGATCCCAGAGGCTTCCTGGCGCAATTCTCCGGGGGTGCTATTCTGGACGAAATCCAGCGTGTTCCAGAACTTACTTCATTCATTCAAGTTGCAGTAGATGCGCAGAATTTCAAGGGAAACTACATCATTACCGGGAGTCAGAACTTGAGTGTGTCCAATACTGTCAATCAGTCCCTGGCCGGACGAACTGCGCTCCTGACACTTCTCCCCTTTTCCTTTATAGAGATATCTGACAACTGGACTGATTCGGATGTGAACCATCTGATATACAAAGGCGGGTATCCGCGAATTTATCACAAAAAGCTCAACCCGACACGGACACTGTCAGACTATACAGCAACATACATCGAAAGGGATGTCAGGCGACTCAGCATGGTAAAGGATCTCACCGTATTTCAGAAGTTTCTTGGTTTGTGTGCGGGAAGGACAGGTCAGTTACTTAATTATGCCAATCTGAGTAACGATACGGGCGTGGCGCAAACAACGATAAAGGAATGGTTTTCAATTCTGGAAGCCAGTTACATCTGTTTCAGGCTTCCACCGTATTCCGGGAATCTTTCTAAGAGGCTTGTTAAATCACCAAAACTCTTCTTCTATGATACAGGGCTTGCAGCCTACCTCATGGGAATAAACTCTGTGGAACAAATAGCTGTACATCCGTTACGAGGAATGCTTTTCGAGAACCTTATCGTTACCGAAGTTATGAAGTACTTTCTTAATAATGGTCGGAGACCTGGACTTATGTTCTACCGGGACAGCAACGGGAATGAAGTAGATCTGGTTATTCACCGCGGAACAGATGTAGTTCCCATCGAGATTAAATCAGCTGCTACGGTAAATCGTGACTTTTTCAAAGGTCTGAAGCGATTCAAGGCCAGTGTGAGTTCATCAGCTGACGGAATCCTTGTCTACGGCGGGAGAGAAACACGGATGCAGAACGGAGTGCAGGTTATATGCCTGGATAGCCTGGATGACGTATTGAGCCGGTACTTTCATTAGGTGCAGTCGAAGCTTGTACTATCTCATACACTCTACCTGAAAAATGCTGGATAAATCCCAGACTACAAAACCGAAATCGGTTTAACTGTCGGGATCAGGCTGATTCAACGCAGAAAGTTCGAATCCCGTCGGGGGTGCCAAATCAAACATACTACTAATTTGTGCTCTGCACTCAAGTGTTCGAGATCGAATCATCTGCATTAATGAGATTGCGAAGAACAGAATAGTTATCTTTTTGTACCGTGATATCTGTGAAATTGATACTCTGGATATTGCCTACATAATGAGTCAAAAAGAACTACGCAGGTATCGTCATTAATTACTTCAATATTAGCAATATCTTTATCAATTCTTCCGACTCTCCTTAGAAGCAAAGTATACACTCCTGGTTCAATAGTGATTTCAAAGGTGCCAGTAGTATCCGTCATGTCGCCTAAACTTGTACCTTCAACCATAATGGTTGCTCCTTGAATAGGATTACCCTTCATATCTAAGGCTCTTCCAGTTATTAATCCCATATCCCCTTCAAGTAATGTGTTTGTTGAAGTAATTAATAGAAGAGAAATAGTAATATAGGATCGCAACATTGTAGCTCCATTCTATCCACATAATATGCAGAAAATAATCAATTATACGTATAAGATTGAGGTTGTTGAGTGTCAAGCATTAAAAACTGATGAAAGATGATATTGAGAATATTCTCACAATAGAGGGAACTGAGGCGCTGAGAGTTGATTCCAGAACTTCATCTCAGAGTTCTAAGAGTGTCCACTACGGGGTACCAGAAGGGACGGAGGTTATAGAATTTCAAGTTACCTCCGCCCCCGAGTCGATTCGAACCTGTCAGTAATATCTCAGATCTTAACCAGCCTGCAGCTTTCCGCAGTGAAGCTGTTGGAAACAACCACGAAGTAAACACCCGAAGGTATCGGATCTCCGGAATCGGAGGTTCCCATCCAGGTAAACAGCCCTGATTCAACTTCTCGTTCGAGAATACTTCTGCCGCTCAGATCGAAGATCTGCAAACTGGCAGGGGCTGGGCTGGTTACGCTCAGTACTACAGAACCTCTGAAGGGATTTCTCCCAGCCACTGATACCGACAATTGTGTTCCGGTTGAAGGGTTGGTGGACTCAATTCCTACAGGGTTGGGAGTGCATGCCCAGAGATCCCACTGAAGGTCCGTATCCCTTCTTCCGTACACGGCCCAGAACTTACTGCCAGACCACGTCAGGGATGCGTCATCAACAGCGTCTTCAGATAAGGCGGTGTAGTATCCCTGCCATACGCCGCTTTCGTTGGTGTTGCAATGCAGCTCACTGGTTCCGGAGGTCCACATTACTGTAATATCACCCGTAGAGGATGATGCTATTGTTGACCTTGCGCAGCCGTCTGAGGATGAAACCGTTTCAGGTGTGCTCCATCCGCTTCCCGATCCGTGGGAACAGAGAATCGCTCCGTTATCGTCCTGCCACGCAACCCAGTAATCACTTCCATCACTGGTGATAGAGGCGTAGCGGCTGTTCTCCGTAACGGATGAGATAACCATTTCGGTTCCGAATGGCCCGGAATCCGGAGCATCACGGAAGCAGATAACCCAGTTACCGTCCCGTCTTGCATGATAGACAAGACCGAAGCCGCTGCCGCCGTATGCTATATCAGGTTGGCGCTCATCGCCATCTTCTTCCGATACGGTGTTTATTGATGACCAGTTTGATCCGGTCCAGAATACTCCCTCGATATCCGTAGAGGCGTTCTGCCATTTCTGCCAGACCAGCCAGGCATAACCGCTGCCGCCATCCATAGCAGGCTCTACCTCGAAGGGATCACCATCAGTGAGGATTGTCTCGTTAACCCAGGAGGATCCATTCCATTCTGAAATATAGATATCGTAGCCTTCATGATTGTTCTGCATGCTCTGCCAGGCGGTCCAGACTTTTCCCTGGCCATCGCCGCCCACTGTGGGGTGCCAGTCCCAGTATTCATGGTTGGCTACAGCAATGGGCTGCGCCCATGAATCACCATCGAAATGAGTTGCAATAATGTTTGCCCTTACAGGATCAGAGGATCCGCTGACTGCGAAGATCTCCCCTGAAGAGGGATCAAAATATGTGTCCACCCTACCCTGTGTATGCAGACCATCGGTTAGATCGTAGGATAACCAGCTGTCTACACCGGACGGCCCTGAAGATGCACCGCTTCCGGATGCCATATTTATAGTTCCCAGCCTTGGCCTGAGTGTCGGGTCTCCCAGGAGCACAGCACCGTCCTCCATGCTCATATTGGCAGCAAGCCAGGATTTGAAGGCAACTCCCAGGCAGTTGCCCGAAGCGAGTGACTGGTAGTATTCCTGAAAATAATTGGTGTAATCCACCTTGGTCTGAGCAAGTGCAGCAAGACCGTAGGAATTGTCCCAGATGTAAATGTTAGCCAGGTTGTCCACCTCTGTCCAGCGGCCGTTCGAACAGCAGTTAAGAACATAGAAGAAGGCATTTGGATCAAGTGGAGGAACTTCAAAGTTGTTCAGTGTGCCGGCTCCCTCGGGCGGTGCACCTGTATGGAAGCTGCTACCCCAGGGGCTTGAGTGAGAGATGAGATGTACCCATTCGTACCCGTTTAGAAGCTCCGCCTTGAAATCGTCGGCATTTGTTCCGGTGGGACTGGTTTTCCTTACAACCGTCGTGTAAAGATTATCGAGGTATCCGGTAAGTCCCGTGAATGCTTCTTCGTAAGCCAATGCTCTGTCCGGAAGAGAGAGGGCGCCGGTTCTGTAAGCATGGTTCCTGGCAAAGTAATCGTTAAGAAGTTCCGCCGCTCCACCGAATGAAATGTATGTGGGTGTAAGCCGCCCAACCCAGATCTCGGGGCCACCGCTGCTGTAAGATTCGTAGAGACCGTCTGAATCGGGGTCGTTCCATGTTCCGTTCATATCCATCAGGAAAACATCAACAGGATACTCGCCGTACCCGCCGTCCATCCATCCAGTGGGTATATCCCCGATGCAGATAGCTCCGGCAAGCTCACCACCTGCATATTCAGCCTGTAGATCAGTCCTGATATCTGCAGCGCTGCCGCCCGATATAAGCCAGATTTCGACATCGTACCCGTCATTCTGCAGATCCGTTTGAAAGGTTGAAAGAGCAGAACTGATAGCAGTGCTGATATCTTCCTCTACCAGAAGGATTACTTTCTCTGCATCCGTCCTGGCTTCAACGGTAACTGTCCTGCTGTACGGCCCCCTGTCCGCCTCCAGCTGCATTCGCTCTGAGGTGGTCATGGGCAGCCGGCCAATTTTATCCATATACTGAATAGGGATACCCTCCGGAACGGCGAGTCCTATGGATGCCATTGCAAGAGTGATCGATAATGCGATAATCAGGCGGTTCATTCTCTGTCTCCTATTCCAGTGATCCTACTTCCGCTTCCACAGCTTCAAGTATTTCACATGATTTTACTACTTCAGCCATCTTTGTGTGATCGGGATACAGGGGTCTATCCTCTCCCAGATGGTCGATATGCTTTCTGATGACGTCGTACGCTGCCTGTATGCCTTTTCCAGGTTTATGATCCCTCTGGTCGAGGCCATCCGCAGCAGCGATGAGCTCGATCCCAAGTATTCCATAAGCGTTTTCAAGGATCTGATGATTCTGGATGGCGGTGTTCATTCCCATGCTGACAAAATCCTCCTGATCCGCGGCTGCCGGAATGGATGCGCAGGCCGAGGGAGTAGATAGGGATCTCTGCTCCACTATAAGCATACCAGCCGTATACTGGCTGAGCATATGTCCGCTGTACAGACCAGGTTTCTCAGCAAGGAAAGGTGTAAGCCCGACCGAAAGAGCGGGGTTGAGAATTCTGTTCAGCCTTCTCTCGGACATTACCGAAACCATTGTTACGGCTATACCCATCATATCCATCGGAAGCGATACAGGTGTTCCCTGGAAATTGGCTCCGGTCAGAACCAGGTCCTCTTCAGGGAAGAATACAGGATTGTCTCCAACACCGTTCAGTTCAATCTCGACCTGGCTCCTTGCGTATGCAAGGGCATCGTGTGCCGCTCCTATAACCTGTGGGGTACTCCTCATGGAATAAGCGTCCTGGACTTTCTTCTTACCGCCTTTGAGGAGGTCGCTTCCCGCAATGCATCTCATCAGCGCGTTTGCAGTTCGGACAGCACCGGAGAACCCTCTGGCTCTGTGAAGTTTTTCATTGTACGGTTTAAAATTTGCGATCAATGCTTCAAGGCTCATCGCTGCTGCAATTTCGGCCTGCTTGAACCAGCGGTTCATATCGTAGAGATGAATCGCATTCATGGCGTTAAGGACGTTTGAACCGTTAATCGTTGCAAGACCGTCACGGGCATGGAAGATCTCCGGCTTGAGACCGGCTCTTTTCAAGGCTTCACCACCGGGCAGAAGTTCACCATTGTAGAAGGCTTCCCCTTCGCCTATGACAACAAGCGCTATCTGGGACATCGGGGCAAGGTCTCCGCACGCTCCGACTGAACCTTTCTGGCAGACGAAAGGCGTAACACCTTTATTAAGCATATTCACGAGCTGCTGCGTGATTTCAATTCTCATCGCCGAATGTCCCTTGGCGTGAACATTGACCCTTGAAGCCATCGCGCCGCGGACGTACTCGAGAGGTGCGGGTTCTCCGATCCCGGCAGCGTGGTTGTACACAAGATACTTCTGGAACAGCTTCACTTCCTCATCGTTGAGAAGGGTTTCGGAGAATTCACCGATACCGGTATTAACACCGTACATGATTTCTTTCTTTTCAAGTTTTCTGGTTATCATGCCCCGGCAGAACTTGATTCTTTCCTCAGCTGCGGGTGACAGTTCAATTTTTTCTCCGTGACGCGCAATTCTGATGAGCTTTTCGACTGTGAGACCGGTTCCATCGATAACTATGGCCATACGATTCCTCCTGGGGGGCTGGAAAGACAGTACTTAACATTCTACTGAATATAGATACCCTCAATGCCAACAACAACAACGGGGACGTACCACATTTCTTCAACTTGTTTGACCTGTTATTTATAATTAACATTCACTATATAGCTATAATATATATTTATATTAACATTATTCGATATTGCATATTACCGAGAAATTTGCGCGATTATTCATTCAATTATGACCTTTTGATAGATGTATTAATAATTGACAAATCGAATTTCTCTGAGATATTCACTACACTATTCTTTATAAAACGGGAGGGGCAGAACAATGGGAAGTTATCAGCATTCAGAGGATATCACCTCAGGTAAACGGAAAACAGGCATGCTTATTATCACGGATGTTGGGAGTACCACAACGAAAGCGCTTCTTATACAAAGAGCCGCCGATAACAGCCTTCATTTCGTTGACAGTGCTGATGTTCCCACCACTGTTGAAGAACCCTTTGAAGATGTCTGTATAGGAGTTGCCAGGGCAATCAGTAAGCTGGAATCGCAAACCGGGGAATACCTTTCGCGCGGCAAAGGTATGCCCTCTGTACCCTATCTGTCTACCAGTTCAGCCGGAGGCGGTCTGCAGATGATTGTCTTCGGTCTCACATCAGTTGAAACCGGGAAAATCGCTGAGAATACAGCCAGCAATGCAGGGGGAGTCATTCTTAAAATGTTCTCCATAGATGATGACCTTCAGGCTGTAGAGAAAATGATGGCCATCCAGAATCTTCATCCGGACATGATCATGCTTGCAGGCGGAACCGATGGGGGCGCTGTGGCTGGTGTTGTCAGACTGGCGGAACTCCTTGCCCTTTCAAAACCTCAGCCGAAATTCCGGCAGACCATGAAAATACCGCTGGTCTACTGTGGTAATAAAGAAGCGAGGACTTTTGTAAAGGAAGTTCTTGAGGATAGTTTTGATGTCTATATTGTGGACAATGTGCGCCCCTCACTGACGGAACTAAACACGGAACCTGCCAGGAACGAAGTGCACAGGCTTTTCATGGAAAACGTTATGGAAAGGGCTCCCGGTTATTCGGAGCTAAAGAACTATGTGGTTTCAGATATACTGCCGACACCCACAGGAGTCGAGAATATTCTCAAATTGTACAGCAATCACGTTGACAAAAGTGTGCTTATGATGGATATGGGAGGAGCGACAACTGATATCTTCTCCTGCATAACAGGTGAATACTCGCGGACTGTCGCAGCCAATACCGGTATGAGCTATTCGATAGCAAATGTGCTGTCAAAGGCAGGCATTGAAAAATTAATGAAATATCTGCCCGAGGAATTCGATGAGGATAGAGTGCGGGATTACATATATAACAAGACGATCTTCCCTACATACATTCCCGGGAATGCTTCAGAAGTACTTGTTGAACAGGCAGCGGCTATCTGTGGTGCTGAATCTTCCTGGAAGGAGCATCTTGATACCTGCTATAAGACCATAAGGGTAGGGTTTCTTGACAGGCTGAAATCCCGTAACAGGAAGATGTTTGAGGAAACATTTCTCACTTCCGAAGAAAAATCATTCAATCTGTCGGACATTAAAATCATAATAGGTTCGGGCGGAATAATTTCCCATTCGGACAGGTACAGAGCTTTCTGGATTCTTGCAGAGGGATTCCGGCTCCCTGGGATAACCAGGCTGGCAGTCGACAGAAACTTCAGAAGCCCGCACCTTGGAGTTCTTTCAGAGGTAGACAGTAAGGCCGCGCTGGATCTTTTTCTTGAGGAGTGCCTTGAGGATATCGGATGGACAGTTTCCCCCACAGGAAAGATCAGAGAAGGAGATAATGTCCTGAAGATCAATGACAGAAACACGGAGAATTCCTGGAAACTCTCCGGTGGCGACCTGCTATTCCTGAATTCCGGAGGAAACCTGGAATTCATACTTGATGATAATGTCTCATTCGGAAATGGGTGCAACCATCTAAATACTGAACTGCCGGTTCTGATTGACTGCAGAGGACATGGAGATGATACAATTGAAAAACCTCTTGCGTTCTCCGGTATCCCTGAATTCACTCACACAAAAAGTGAGTTTGTTCATTCTATACACCCGGAGCATGGTAAACTGATAACCGGTGAATGGGATATGGAATACAGGCTCCCATACAAAGGAGATCTATTCGTTAAAAAAGGGGAAAAGGTTGAACATGGAACTGTACTGGGGGAAAACAGATTCGATCCGCCAAGACTACATATGATTGACCTGAATAGAATACCCGGGTACGACAGGCACCTTACACCTGAGGAAATCCGCAGCGGTCTTCTGATAAAAGAGGGAGACAAAGTTAAACTCAATGCTCCACTCTATAAAGCACACAGGACCGGTCTTCATGGTTTCGATTTCACTTTCCATTCTACAGTCAGGGGAAGGGTAACGAAGATCGAGAAAAACGGTATAATTATTTTGAGAGAAATACAGGATTACGATGAAAAACCTCATACGATCAATATCGCCAAACCACTTGATATCAAGCCCAAACACATCAGGGGATATCTGAAAGTTGGTATCGACAGATTTGTGGAAGCCGGTCAGGTTATCGCCTCTGATATATCGCATGGCAAAGCTGTGACCGTAATATCACCCACCAGCGGAGTACTCAGAGAAATAGACACAAAAAAAGGTACGGTAACAGTTCAATACGACATTAACCCTGTAAAGATGTACTGCCACGTCTCGGGTACGGTATCTGAAATTCTCCCGGATCATATGGTACATGTAAGAGGGAACGGAACCAGATTAAATGGAGTGATAGGTTTTGGAGGCGCAAACAGCGGAGCGCTTACAAGGATCGATTCCACCCGGAATGACCAGTTCAAAAAGGATTGCATCGCTTTTTCAACTGCCCCTGTTGATCTGGAATTCTTGAAACTTGCTTCGGATGCGGGAGTATCAGGAATAATCGCTCCATCAATACCCGCTTCCGACTGGGTCCGTTACAGCGGGGAGGAACTTGGAGTAGCTATAACAGGTGATGAGGATATTCCATTTACTCTGATACTGACATCGGGCTTCGGAAGTTTTGGAATGGATGAGAAATGTGCTGAATTTCTAAACAACTCCATTGGAAAAATTGCCGGTATTTCAGGAAGAACACAGATAAGAGCTGGTGTCACAAGACCAATGGTTATAGTATGAGAACAATACTGTAATAACAATCGTAGTCGATGTATGATTTTACCCTGCCTAACGATCTGAAGCAATCGTATCAGGTTCCAGAATATAGACCTTGGGATAGTCGACGGGTTGGCGATCATATGCCAGAAAACCATTCCTGAAGCAGTACTCCAGCCCTTTGACAGTTACCAGTTCCGGAATTACTGCTACATATCTGAGTTCTCCTGAAGGTGAGTAGACCTCAAAAGTTGGCATCACGGTATAAGCCTGCCCCACCCAGATATTGCCATCTGGATCAATATCAATTGATCCGACCGCATTGAGCCACAGGTATATGTCCTGAACGGTACGCCTGCCCATCTGACTTCCATCTTCGTTCTGATTCCTGGTTTCCTCGTAGAACTCCTCCTGCCTCTGCTCCTGCGACTTCTCTATCCGCTCCCAGGATTTGTTCACAAGTGTGTCAACAGTGCCGTCAGCCAGGAACACTTCCACAAGGTATGTGCTGTCATCCCGCTCAGTTAGATAGACAGTACCTTCCAGGTTTGAATCGAAATCCTGATCCACCCTGCCTATGCTGACATCGGGATCCTCCGGATCACCGTACATAGTTATCATGAGCGGCCAGGAGTCATAGATATGCTCCGGTTCCATTCCCTGACCGAATCTAGCAATGAAACTGCTTCCTTCAGTTTCGCCCTCGCTCTGTTCAAGCTCTATATTCATTGCTACATAGGTACTTCCAGGACCCGGTACTATATACCTAGGAGAGTCGGGATAGTAGCCGGTAAGATGATCAACGTACTGAAAAGCGCTGTCGAAGAATACTACGCTTCCCGCGCCCCAGTCGCACACGGCCAGCCTGTCATCACCCAGAAAAGCGAAGCTCTGTGGATATTGGAACTCACCGGGTCCCGAACCTGGCCTTCCTACGTAACGAACGAACTCCAGCTCCTCGGAAAATATCACCAACCTTCCCAGCTGCCCGTCAAGCACATAAAGACGTCCATCCTCACCCAGGGATGCCTGTGTGATGGTCCCAAAGACATAATTACTATCCCCAATGAGAAGACCCAGTGTGTCACTGATGCTGACAACCACGGTATCGATCCCGGGTTCTCGAGGCGTTTCAGTTTCCTCATCTGTGCCAGCGCATGAAAGTACTGCAGAGGTAATAAATATCAAAACGATCCGGAACCATCTCGTATTGTATACCATTGTTGTCCTCCAATCACACATGTAAGTATTTCTGCTCAAATGACCTATTCACATTGATCAATAAGTTGATGAATCTTAGAGATCTCACCCACGAGTGTTTCAATCTCTCTTTCAATGGTTTCAAGTCTCTCCATAACTGAAACCTTATCTGCGGAAGACTCCGTATAATTCGGTGCTTCAGCAGCGAACTCCTGCTCTATTTCAATCTGCAGTGGTTCAATCCTTTCCATTATCATCGTCTCTAGTTCGTGAGCTTTTCTCTCGAGCTTTACCTGTTCACGTTCCAGTCTGACCTGGGTTTCAAGAGCTTCAACCTTCTCCTCAACGGCATTTGAAACGATTTCCTGTATGGTGAGATCGTATTCCGCGGCGACCTTCCGCAATTCCTTGTGCACTGCATTGTTGATCCGTATGTGGATCATCCTCTGCTTTTCTTCCAGTGTCATTCTTTTCCTCTCCTGCATTTAGGTGTTACTAATATATCTTAGATATATCATTGGTCAAGTATGGATGAGAAATGCGGCACCCGGGCTGATAAATCTTGAAAGCATAGCGGGTTGTTTTCTGGAAAAGAGACCTCTGATGAATCAATCCTGTTCTAAGTTTGTTTCGTACTTCCCTCTTAACTCTGGCAGCGATGTTACATCTCGGAGCAGGACTGGAGCTCCGGCATTTATCATCAAATTTTTTGCGGAATTCGTCATTCGTTGACTGCACCTGGGGAAAACCTATATAGATATAATGGTATTTGGTTTCATTACCGATCTTATCACACGCTCCACCCGGTTCCGGAAGACAGCTGGGGGTGGTTCTTCCTGAGAAAGGTTAAGAATATGACCGAGATGAAGGCTTTCACTGCCGGTATCATTCTTACTTTGGGTATCTGTGTTGCTGAAGGAGACATCCCCGACTGCACGATAGAATGGGACCGGTTGTCGATTCTCCAGCATCCAGGACATGACCGTCTGCTGGACTGCACTGTCTCGGAGGACGGTTCCCTGCTCACGTGCGTCGGATACACCGATGTTGAGGAAGGAAGGGATTTCTGGATAATGCGGATGGATACCACCGGAGCCGTCATCTGGACGCAGGCGATCTTCCAGGACCTCTTCGGGCTGGTGGGCTGGGCACAGACGACGTTCATCAACGAGAACCGTCTGGCAATCATCCGTTGCTCTGCTGAAAGGGGTGTTCCACCAGACCTCTGTATCATCGATATCTCAAGACCTGAGGAACAGCACGTTGTCAACCTTTCTGCGCTCTGCATGGGAAACCAGCTGTTCCGGATCAGTGCGCTTGAGTACGTTTCTGTGGATCGGTTCTTGCTTGCTGGAACCAGCTGGTCACCGGAGACCGGTAAGTCGCTCTATACCGCGATGATCGATCCCGAAGGCATGGTTCTCTGGCGCAGCTTCGTCTTCGAATCCTCCCGCATGGACATCGACTGGCTGACTCTTGAGCATCTCAATGAAGGTTGTGTATTCACATTCTCGGAGGACTGTTTCCCTTCGGATTTGCCGGTTCAAAGGCTGAACGCATGGGGCGAGAAAGCATGGGACACCTTCATCGAGGTGGACTGCGAGTTCCTGGTTGATATTCATAATTTCCAGCAGCTGGATGATGGCAGTGTGCTCTGTGTAGGCACTTCCGATCGGATGAACCAGATGGCCTGCAGGGGCTTCATCGCATGCCTCGGCACCAGTGGTGAAGAGCTCTGGAGACGGGAAGACTGGTACAACGATCACACATCATGGTGGGATGTACGGCAACTTCCCGATGGCCGGAACCTGTTAGTTGGATGGACCGGTACGATGGGATCACCCGATTTCACCGTGGAGGACAGGAACATCCTTCTGGCTGTCCTGGACGAATCCGCCACCAGCCTGCGGGGGATAGAACTGGCTGTACCCGGCAACCAGCTTCCACAGCATATCTTCCTTAGAAACTCCGGTGAAATCTTCGTTATAGGCACCAGCACTTCCGAAAAGGAGCAGGAAGCCAACATCTTCCTTGGAAGGACGAGACTGACGGAACTGGAGTAGACCCATCCGGAACCGAAAGAGATGTTGAGGTTACGATCAATCCATGTACCACACCGATAAAGGCAAGGGGTAATGTGAAGATTATTATGAAGGGTTGAAAAGAAGAAAAGTGTTTTTGTTTTCTCTTGAAAATGTTGTAGTGTTCATTTAAGCTGTATTTCTGTTGAAGGATTCTGGTAAATGGTCCGGATTAACCACTCCGCTTAGCCAGGCTAGTCCTTTGTCTTCAAGCGATACTTTTCAATGAGACTCGTCGAGATCACAGCGCCCCCTACGAGGATTAACCATATCTTTTCATATGCTCCAGTACCTCTCAGAGCAAGCGAACATCCTATAATAACCAGTCCCCAGATGATGCTGTTGATGATTATTACTTTACCAGGTTTCTTCATAGTTTTCTCCTCTGTTGAGTTAATCAGCAGTAACACGTTTTATGTATTGGTAGTATATGCAACCAATACATGATGAGCAATTCGCGGTAGGAATGCCGGTTACCCGAAGCACCCCCCGCACAGTCCCCAAGCGTGCAGTTTTCCTGCATCCGGTTCCTCGGTTGTACTCGCTTCCGTGCAAGACTGGAAGCTTATGCAAACACCCTCTGATACCTTTTCTGCGTGATTCGAGGACGAGCAATTCCTACGTGCTTCAAAATAACCTTGAAGTGTTCCCTATCGTAACTCTTACGCTTGCCACCTCTTCTATTCAGCCACTTGAATGTACATTGAAGTGACCAAAAGTAAATGCGGTCTATCGCTCGTGAGTTGCCGATAATCCCGTAGTAGTTGTAGTGTCCTCGTAATCGATGGTTCAAACCTCTGAAGAACTCTTTCCCCCTGAGATGACGGTTGCACTTGATCCAATCCTTGATGCGCAGGCAGGCTGACTGTAGTTTCTTCGGGGCTGTACGCCTTGTCACACAAGGATTCCCTTTGTGGTCTTCCTTCCAGTAGAACTCGAACCCGAGGAAGGTGAATCTTCGCTGCAATCCCACATAATACCGGCTAAAGCGCAGAAGTCGCGTCTTATCAGTAACTGCCTCAATGGGTTCAGCACGGTAGACGCTGAAGCCGCTGTGCTTCCAGGTGCGCATCTTCTTGGCAAGCTCCTCAGAGATCATGCCTTCCTCCAGAAGCATCCTGAAAACAAGAGTGGCAAAAACTCTTTCAATACCATGGTATGTCAGCGGAATCAAGATCTGGCATACTATGAATATTACCATCTCTGTCCCAGCAGGCATCACTGATCAATGCGTGAACATGGGGATTCCAGTTGGCCATGCCACCGAAGGTCTGGGGCACCGGGATGCCTCCGGGAAAGATATCATCGCGACCATTGGCTTCATGAAGAAACATGGTGATCGAGTCCCAGGCACTCTCTTTCATAGAACAGCCTTCGATTATCAGGCGCATCCTGACACCAGCATTGCCGGTTGCATGGGGTGCTTGACTATGTCAAAAACATCTTGATCTCCGGGAGGACCCAAGACCTCCTCTTCGAACAGGATAGATGTTGACGGAGGGAACTGGTCGCTGTATTATATTGTTATTCATGGTATTACAATTATATGAAACATGTCTGAGAAGCCTTTAGGGTAGTATTGCAGACGGGGGAAATGCAGTAGTCTATCGGCAGTTTAATGAAAGAGGTTAAGATGACGCAAAATTCCGAGTTCTTAAGGATCCAAATCCGTGGTTCACTCTCTGCCCTTTTTCGCGTAGTACCTTTTGCTTTAGTTTTCACATTCTTTCTCACATTCTCAACTGCCCAGGCTGATTGGTTTGAGGTTTACTGGTCAAACGATCCAAACGAACTTTTATCTATTCATTTCCCGGTGGATAACCAGACCGGGTACGCTGTTGGATTCGGTTGTATGTTGAAGACTACGGATGGCGGGGTAAACTGGACACAGCTGCCTTCGCTCGGCGAGGCGATCATGTCTGTACATTTTCCCGTGGATAACCAGACTGGCTGGGTTGCTGGGCTTGGTAGCTCTATCTTCAAGACTACTGATGGCGGAGCAAACTGGGAAAACCAGTCCCAGACCTCAACTATCAGGGAGTTCATGTCTGTCTATTTCCTGGATAACCAGACCGGTTATGTTGTGGGGCAGGATTGGGATTTTACGGCTGCCATCTTCAAAACCACAGATGGCGGAACAAACTGGATAGACCAGCACCCAGGCCAGGGCGCCTGGCTTAATACTGTCCACTTTCCAGTAGATGCCCAGACCGGCTATACAGTAGGGGATAATGTCATCTTGAAAACCACGGATGGCGGGACAAACTGGATACCCCAATCTTCCGGCACATCGAATACACTCAGATCGATCTATTTCCCGGTGGATAATCAAACAGGCTACGCAGTAGGGGATAACAGCACCTTCTTGAAGACCACAGATGGTGGTGCAAACTGGGTGAAGTCCTATCCAATACCAACGGGGATCTCGCTTCAGTCTATTCATTTCCCGGTAGATGATCAAACAGGCTTCGTTGTAGGTGGGTATTCAATGACAGAAAATGCTATCTTCAAGACTACAGACGGTGGTGTAACCTGGATACAGCAATATTCTATTAACTCAACGGATCCACTCCGCTCAGTCTATTTTCCAGTTGATGATCAAACCGGCTACATATCAGGGGGAGCTACAATGATCAACCAGGTGATATTGAAAACCACGGATGGCGGCCTCGGGATAGAAGGTGAAACCGGAGATGCTGCACGCGAGGTCAACCTGTTACAGAACAATCCAAATCCGTTCAATCAGGTAACCTGGATCACCTACGAGATACAGACTGCCGGTGATGTTCGCATCGAAGTGTTTGATGTAACAGGACGAAAGGTTGCCACTCTCGTTGACTGCTGGCAGGAGCCCGGAGTACGGAATGTCGCATGGGATGCAGACGGTATTACTTCGGGTGTTTACTTTTACAGACTTTCAGCACAGGATGAATCTGAAATGAGAAAGATGATTATTCTCGAATGAGAGAATGGCTTATAGCGGATGTATTTCTACAACGACTCAGAATGGTCTCGAACATTTCGCGGTAGAAATGCCAATTACCCTGAACACTCCCTGCACAGTTAAGGATATGCGATTTTCCTGCATCCGGTTCCTCGGTTGTACTCGCTGTTTCCCGCATGCCACGACCTGATGACTATGCCAGGACGAAAGACTCGATACGGGCTGCTCTTCTGAAGAAGGTCTGGGAAGTGGACGCTCTGAAGTGTCCGAAGTGCGGAGGACTGATGAAGAAGTCCAGAGCTGATTCGTTATCGCCGAGTTTTTCATGCAGACTTCCAATATTGCCCAGAGTGCTTGCGATACCTTTTTTCTCTCCCAGATCTTCAGCGCGTATTCATAGAATGGATGTGCCTGCTCCAGACAATAGGAATCTTGATTTCAAATCGTTCCGGCAATTTCTCCGAAGCAGTTAGCACAGCGAATGTCCGAATTTAGATTACGGATTACGTTCACTATATCTACTTCTTTCAGGCGGACAGAGCACGTACTCTCTTCCTGCTCGGAAGACTTCCGGAAGCGGAAGCTGCCGCCAGAGAATCCAATTCTCTGATAGAGAAACAAGAGAAATCTGAAGCTATGCCGGAGAACGAGTCCCTCCTGCAGAGAATTCGTTTTGAAAGAGTCGAAACTCTTGAGGAAAGCTTAAGCTTCCGATTATTTTAATATGGCAAGTTTACCAGTTGCTCTGTTCCCACCATTATTCGATATAACAGTATAGAAATATATCCCACTTGTAACATCTCGATATCTTATCTTACTTTCGGTTGAATATCACATAAATACAGGGTTCAACAACAAGTGTCAGCACCGTAGCGACAAACAGTCCCCCGATAACCGTTACTGCCATCGGCGCCCATGTCTCTGCCCCCTCACCGATACCAAGCGCAAGCGGGAACATTGCCAGTACGGTTGTTGCCGCGGTCATGATAATAGGTCTCATTCTGGTTGTGGAGGCCTCAACTATTGCACTCTTGATCTCCATTCCAGATCTCCGCAGCTGATTTGCGTAATCCACCATTACAATACCATTGTTGACCACTATTCCGGCAAGCATCAGCATGCCTATGATCGCCATAACCGAAAGAGATGTTGAGGTTACGATCAATCCAAGTACAACACCGATAAAGGCAAGGGGTAATGTGAAGATTATTATGAAGGGTTCAAGGAATGATTCGAACTGCCCGGCCATAACCATATAGACCAGAAGCGCTGCTACCATAATAGCGATTCCGAGGTACATGAAAGTTTCCTTCTGATCCTCCATCTCGCCGCCCATTTCAAATCTGAAACCGTTGGTATCCATCTCCTTCAGCATGGCCGTGACATCCGCTGAAACTTCACCAAGAGACCTTCCCGACACATCGCAGGATATTGTAACCATCCTCGCCTGGTTCTTCCTTGTAATCGTATTCGATACAACCCTCTGATCAAGCGAACCCATGGATATCAGAGGTCTTCCCAGAACGGAGGCGTATTCAAGATCTTCTCTTGAATCCCTGAGATTTTCCGGATACCTGACGAAGATATTGAACTCATCATCTCCATCGCGAAAAATACTGGCCCTCGACCCCTGGAAACCGTACCTCACATCCATTGCAAGCTGCGATTGTGTCATGCCCAGCAGAGAAAGCCTTACAGGGTCAGGGATGAAAGAGTACTCGGGGATAAGTTCCTGCATTGATGTTCTGGCATCTTCTGCACCCTCTATCTGCGATATGGCAACCCTCATCTCCTCGGCCTTTTCGTACAGCAGGTCCAGATCATCGCCGTAGAGAGTGATCTCTATCGCCGCGGCCGCAAAGATTGACATGCCTCCTTCCGTCGAATACTCGATTCCGGGCATGTTACTCAGAACATCTCTTATCCTGTCCTGATACTCGAACATGGATGTGCTGCGCTGACTCGAGGGCGTCAGCCTTACCCTCACCATGGCCGCATTGGAACCGCTGGCGCCAAAAATAGCCATTACACCCTCTGCATTTCCAACGGTAGTAAACAATGCAACCAGGTCTTCGGGAGGGATTATAGTTTCTAGAGAATCCTCCAGAGCTCTCACCGCTTCGTCGGTCGTTCCGAGACTTGTGCCTATCGGCTCCTCCAGACTCATTATCAGAAATCCATCATCGGATTCGGGGAAAAAATCGGATGGAAGCATACCAACCGTAACTATTGCCAGAATGAACGCTGCAGCAGTTGAGATAAGAACAAACTTTTTATGATTAACAGCCCAGGAAACCAGCCGGTTGTATTTCCTTTCGAAACCATCGATCATCCCGCCTATTCTGCCCGAAATGCTGCGCGGTTTGAATACAGGTACAAGATTCTTTGTCCATGAAGCGATCAGCGGAACAAGGCTCAGTGCCACAAAGAGAGATATGGTGAGACTGAAGGTTATGGTAAGTACCATTTCCTTGAAAAGTTGTCCAGCTAAACCAGGTACGAAGAGAATGGGAATAAAGACGGCAAGGGTCGTGAGTGTGGAAGCTGTTATTGCATTGGATACTTCCATTGCTCCTTTAACGGCTGAATCCCTCGGGGATTCACCCATCTCCCTGTGCCTGAAGATGTTCTCGAGCACTACGATAGCATTGTCCACCAGCAAACCTATAGCCAGAGCAAGACCTGCCAGAGATATCATGTTCAGCTGCACATCGGTGAAATGCATTACCGCGAAAGTCACAAATACGGAGATAGGTATGGATATTCCCGCAATGAATGAACTCTTCCATGATCTGAGGAAGAACAGCAGAACCAGAAATGCCAGAAAGCATGCCTGAAGGGCTGTTGTTCCGAGATTGTTGATGGATTGTGATATGAATTCAGACTGGTCAAAGAGAACAACCGGTGTGAGAATACTCCCGTAGTCAGCCGATATTTCATCGAGTTGTTCACGTATTCTTGCGCATACGTTTACGGTATTGGCGTCCGATCTCTTGTTCATATACATCGATACTGAAGGAACACCGTTGAATCTGACGTGCTGCAGCTCATCAGCCTGACCATCCTGGACTGATGCCACATCACGGAGCAGGACTGGAGCTCCGGCATTTACACCTACAACAAGCTGTTCTATCTCCTCGACACTATGGAAGGCGGATTCTATCCTGATGCTCATGTTCATCCCGCCAGCATCGATCCTTCCTGCGGGAGTATTGTTGCGGACAGAACTCAGGGCTCCTACAACCTGAGATATGGTGATCCCGGCATCGATCAGGGCCGAGGGGTCTACTTCAACGTTTATCTGTCTCTCACGGCCACCCGTTGAGACAGCGGATCCTACACCATCAAGTCTGCTGAAAAGTGGTTCAATTTCTTCACGGATAAGCGTTCTCAGGTCAAAATCGTTAAGTATCTCGCTGCTGAAACCAACGTACAGAACCGGCTGCATGCTTGGATCAAGTGCGAAAACAAGAGGATCGGTCGCATCTTCGGGAAGAAGCGCCTCGAACATATCGAGCTGTCTTCTGACATCCGTCTCAGCCTGATCGAGGCTGTGCCCCCAATTGAACTCAGCCGTTACAATACTGATACCCGCCCGTGAGGTGGATGAAACTTTCTTGACGTTGGAAACCCTTGCAATTGCCTGCTCAAGGGGATCCGTAACAAGATTCTCCATTTCCTCAGGACCGGCGCCTTCCATGGAGCTCATCACCATTATCATTGGAAAGTCCATGTCTGGATACATGTCGACACCAAGCTGGGTAAGACCGAAGATTCCAGTACCCAGTATGGCAATGAAAACCATCAGAAAGGCGATACGTCTTTTAACTGATAATTCCGGCAGTCTCATTGAATCACTACTTCCACACTGGCCCCATCCTGAACCATTGTCTGACCTGCTACAACAAGAGAATCTCCAAAATCAAGTCCATCTGTTATCTGAACCATTCCTTCACTGAAAATACCAACCTGAACGTCCCTTATCACAGCTTTGCCGTTCTCAATAACCACTACCTGAAAACCTGAATGGGTTCTCCTGAGGGCGCTTTCCTGAACTGCAATCGAGTTCTCGATCGTTTCAGTGAGAACGGCCACCCTGCCGGCCATTCCGGGCCTGAGTCTTCCGCCGGTATCATCAAACCTGACCTCAACCGGAACGAGTCCGCTGATCTGATCAACTGTTGATGATGCTGATGTGACCATCCCGGAGAAAGATTCATTATCCAGAGAGCTGACAGTTATATAAGCCGGAAGACCGGGCTTCAGATCGAGAAGGTTCTCTTCGGGAAGAAGTATCCGAGCTACAATGACGGAGTTGTTGGATATGGAAATGAGCGGACTGCCGGCGGATGAATTGCCCACTCGTGCCCAGATTCTACCTATCTCACCATCAAAAGGTGCCGTTATCCACGAATTATCTCTATTTGTCCTTGCCTGAGTGTAACCGGCTCTGGCCTGGCTCAGCTGGGCCGCAGCCGCTTCAACAGATGCACGGGCACCCTCAAGCTGCTGTTCGCTGGCACCTCCAGCTTCGTAAAGTGATTGCATCCTTACGAAATTACTTGTCGCGTTGTCAACATTGGCCTGTGCTGCACTGATTCCGGCAACGGCACTCGCTGTGCCTGCACTGGCCTGCTGATCGGTATTCAATCTTACAAGTTGCTGTCCCGCAGTAACACTGTCACCCTCCGAAACAAGCACTTCTTCGACTTTACCGGGCGATAGAGCGTAGATGAGAGCTTCTTCAAGACCCTCCACCCTTGCGCTGGCATAGGCGATACTTGAAATATCAACAGGTTCCACAACTTCTACGGATACGCGTACTAAGGGCTCCTCTTCATCTATCTGGCCGGGACCGCAGCCCATAGACAGGAATACACCAGTAATAATAGTAGTAACAAGTATAGTAAATTCAATATTTTTCATTTGATGTATCCTTCCATTAAGCCTGCAGCTCTCATCAGTTCAGCTTCAGCAGTTCTCAAGTTATAAAGAGCGTTAGCGTGATTGGTTCTGGCAGTTGTAAGAGCCAGAAAGGACTGATCCATTTCCAGACGTGTTATCATGCCGGCTTCGTAGGAGATACTGGCGATTGAGGCTCCCTCAGCAGCCAGCTCAACTGTTGAGCATGTTGCCGTGACGCCCTCTCTGGCGGCCTGGAGATTATTCCAGGCTGATACCAGCGAGAGATCTGTGACCTGCCTGATACTTCTTGCAGACGCCTCCGAGGCAACCCTCTGGGCTCTGGCCGAGTTGAAGTCCGATATATCGGAAAAGCCGTTGAAAAGAGGTATCTGGAGAGCCACTGAAGCCACCAGATTCCTTTCGTAATCATCTATCTCAAAATCGGAATCGTTTCTTGCCGCAAAGTAATTCAGGTCCGTCTGAAATACCAGCATAGGGAGGAACGAAGCCCTGGCCATATCCACCCCTGCATCACCGACGAGTTCAATGTATTCCGCCGCCTGACGATCGGGGTTGTTCTGGTGCATGGCTTCGCGCGCCTCTTCAAGGGTTTCGGGCATCTTGAAATCCGGCTCAGAATCAAGACTACCCTCTATCTGAAAATGAGCATTATTATCCTGCCCGAGAGCTACTGCAAAACCCGCGTATGCATTCTCAAGAGCATTCTCAGCCGATATCAGGCCGGGTATCCGGTTCTCCGCGGCAACGCGGCTCTGAAGAAGTTCAAAACGTGATATTGTACCTACATCATGTTTCAGTGCCGCAAGTTCGTACCCTGCTTCAGCTATCTCAAGTGCTTCGGTAGAAACATCCATCATTTCCTGCGCCAGAAGAATACCGTAGAAAGCCCGGACAACCTGGACAATCGCGTCCATCTCCGCGGCCTTTGATTGCTGCAGTGATAATTCCTCTGCTCTTGATGACATGCGCGATCCTGCAGGTCCCTGTGGCACGAAAAGGGGAACGGTTATGGAAATCCCGGCAATTGATGAGTATTCACTTCCCATAGGGATAGAACCCATACCCGGTATTGTCATTTCCTGGATGTCATAATTCTTTGAAAAAGCAAGCTGACCGTTAACCTGCGGTAAAAACCACAGATCCGCATTCCTGCTTGTCCATACTGCGCTTTCGTAAGACATCTGGGCTGATTGTACATCACCCCTGTTCTGCAGTGCGATTTCAACGGCCTCCTCCAGGGTGACGGCCCCGGCATTAAAGCTTATCAGAATAACTATCGCTGCCATATATCTCATTTGATTATTTATCCTCTCCGCGTGCTGATATACCGTTGAATATTATATCCACGATTTCATCAGGATTTATCTCATCATGACAGGGTATTTTATTAAGAATCTTCATACTGAAGCCTATAAGAACCGAATTAAGCAGCATCATAACCATCAACCTGTTCGTAT
The DNA here is from genome assembly GCA_030609965.1 of Candidatus Fermentibacterota bacterium. Lineage (GTDB taxonomy): Bacteria > Fermentibacterota > Fermentibacteria > Fermentibacterales > JCC-6 > Aegiribacteria. Next base: position 7,704 of record JAUWSQ010000018.1, on the reverse strand, counting down.
CAGCCAGGATCTCTCCATTTTCAACGGCCCTGTCGAACATCGGGTCGATGAATTCCATTCGCATGACATTGAATTCATCCTGCATCTCATCAATGAGCAGACCTATGTTGGGATCCGTAATAATGGACATGAAGGCCTTTGAAATGCCCGGATTCGTCTTAACGTACTCAACTCGGAACAGAACGTAATTCGTCATGTTCTCCCTGAGGCTTAAATCGGTCCTGAAAATTTCCCTGTTCAATGATCTGGCAATACTCAGAAGGTGTCCCGCAAGGGCTTTGTAGTAACCCTCTTTGTTGTTGAAGTAATAGTAAATCATTGGCTTTGAAACTCCGGATGATTCCGCGACCTGATCCATGGATATCTGCGAGAATGTCTTTTCTGACAGAAGTTCAACCCCAGCCTGAAGAAGCTTATCCCTGTTGTTATCACTCAAGATCAACCTCCATATACAATTCATAGAATGAATAGATATTCTACTTACTAGTAGGTAAACGTCAAGTCCGGATGCGCTATATATTTGACAACTTACATCATAGCATCATTATCTCAAATTAATTATCATAGTATTTCAGGGCAATCTGTAAATCATTCAAACCTTCTGATAGCTTTGAGATCATGTATATTGCAATAGCGTACACCCAGGGAAGGAAACGTTTATGAGTGATGATCATGAATCCACCTTCAGGAGGATAATCAGGTCGCATTCAGTCAGGTATCCTCTCATGAGATCTGCTGATCTCTATAAGCTTATCTACCAGGCTGCGATGGGCAGCGCCCACAGAGTACAATCTATCGATTCCGCCCGACGGTATCTCAAAGAGGAAATCAGCAATATCGGAATCGGACCCGTGGAACCTGTAGTTGATATTATTGCCCATGACGGCAGTGTTTGCAGGATAAACATTCGACCATATCTTCAGGCTGGATACAGCTCTGAGAAACTCATTGAGATGTTCGCTATAACCGCAGAGGAATTTACCGGATCAACTGTAAAACTTGAGCTGTACTGCTGGTGGCTTCTACGGATGACAGCGGATAATCTGCTGAGCGCCGATATCCAGAACATTGATCAATACCTGACTGAAATGGCCGAGTCGGGTTATCCGGCTGTTCATCATTCAGCAGGATACAGGAATGCGTATTCACCATCGTACAGGGTAATAGCATCCGGTTTCATCAAAAAGCTTGGTATTATTCAGTGAACAGGAGGAAAGCACCCGGACTCTGTCCAGCAATGGGCATCGGGGAAACAACTTCTGAATAAAGTTACGCTATTTGACGTAACGTTATATTACGTTATGTTAATCTACGTAACGAGGAGGTGCTGAATGAATCCTTTCAGGTACGGTCAGGTTGTCAGCCATAGGGATTTCTGCTCGAGGCCACTGCTGCTTCAGCAACTCATTAATTTTGCGGAATCAGGACAGAATGTTTTTCTGCAGGGTGAAAGACGTACTGGAAAAACATCTCTGATATTCGAAGCAGTCAGAAAATTGTCGGGTTACAAACTTCTTTACATCGATCTGCTTGAAGTGAAAACAATCGATGATCTTTGCAGGCGAATGATTACATCCATAGTGCGATCGGAACGCAGGATTTCCTTTCAGAAAAAGCTCTTAAGCGCTCTTTCTCATCTGAGGCCATCGCTTTCTATAGATCCGATTACAGGATTTCCAACTGTATCCTTCGATTCGAGAATTGGAATGAAACCGGATACCATTGAAGGAATTCTTGATCTCATTGCCGAACTGGGCGCAAAAAAGAAACTTCTGGTTGCCTTTGATGAGTTTCAGGATGTTCTCAACATCCGCGAATCTTCACTTGCCCTTGCTTTGCTTCGAAGCAGGATACAGTTCCAGAGCAATATCACCTACTTCTTTGCAGGAAGCGTCAGGAATAAAATGAACGGTATCTTCACAGACCCGGAAAGCCCTTTCTTCAAGTCAGCAGCCTCACTGGAGGTGGGATCCATAGACAGCAGAACATTTATGCCCTTTCTCAGAAAGAAATTCGCATCAGGCAAGAGGAGAATCTCCACAGAGACCGTTGCTGCAGTCATACGGATGGCGGGAAATATACCAGGAGATGTCCAGGAGCTCTGTGCCTGTATCTGGGATGCGACTTCGGCAGGAGAATCGATAACGAAGGAACATCTGGCTGCGGGTTTGAATATGATATTTGCGAGGGAGCGGAAAGCTTACGAAGCCACACTCATTAACATCACAGGACAGCAACTCAGATGCCTTGTAGCACTTGCGAAAACGGATTCCATCAAAACTCTCTCATCGGAATTTCTGGAGAAAACAGGAATTCATAGTCCTTCATCGGTACAGGCAGCCCTCAAGCGTCTTGTTAAACTGAAAATAATCTATCGTCACCAGGGCTCGTACAAACTTGCAAATCCCTTCTTCGGCTCATGGTTGATATGGAATGGATACTAATCACCGGTATCGATCAGCGGAATAGTATCAAGATTACCGCTAACAGAAACATCCATCGATTCTATCCATCCTTCACTGTCCCGTCCCAATGGCCCGATATTAAGATCAAGGAGATACCAGTTCTCTGTTCTTGAAACAATAGCCGCAGCACCAGAGGCTGGCACAGAATCCACTACTGCCGAGTTGCTGTCCGGTTCGGAATACAATGGTTGCAATTCGTATATCATTGCATACGTAATCCCGGCCTGTGGTCCCCAGACCACAGGAACACAGCTTAGCTCTCCATCTGTGACATATCGTGCGTCACCCGCAATCCATCTAAGGCGAAAACTGCCGATATTCGCGGCCTGGGCTACTCCAGGATCGAATCCCAGCCAGCCATCAACGGTTCTGCCGGTTACCACAACCTGATTGCCTGGCGCAAGCCTGACCATGAACAATGCGGAAGAGTCAGGCCTTTTGAAAACGTCCATCGAATCAAGACAGACGAGAATACATTCATTTCCATCAGGAATCTGTGAATACAACAGGGAACCCGCAGATAATGCCCCCGTACACGGACACATGGACAACAATGAGAATATCAGTACAAAAGGCATCTTATTCCTTCCTGATCTAACTGTACAACATCATCCCATGTTATGATACAAATGTATTTAATCTGTCGCAATGAAACATGTCACCACTGGTGGAATGGAATTACTGCAGGTAATCCTGTAACTGACTGATTGGAGTAATATTGTGGGTAATGGAATTAGAAACAACGATGAACTCAAAGCCCGAATGGAATTACTGCTGGAACCGGGCGAGGTTATTCTTGCCTTCGGTATGGGAACAATCGGCCCCCGAACGGTTTTCGCAGCAGCTACAGATATGAGGCTCATTATCGAAAAGGTAACAATAACTTTCAAGACAAAAGAACTTGAATCCATCATGTACGACAGCCTCGAAGCGATAGAAGGCCGGCAGGGTGAATCGAGCATGCCGGGATGGGCTAAAATCAATATTCGTTCGGCGGTCATGCATAAGATTACAACTTCAATATTGATAAAAAAACCAGGTGAGAATGTCTTTCACGTTCAGTTCCAATTCATGCCTGTATTTAAAGGCAACAGTGGGAAAGGGATTGAAATAGCCCAGGCTGTCGCAATGCAGAGGCCTGATATAAAAACAACTATAGATATGAAAGAAGAGAGAAAGAATGAACCGGGGTGTCTTGTCAGAGCATTCAAATGGGGAGCCTGGGGCGGCATTGGCGGTGCTTTGATCGGAGTGGTTGTCATGAGAGAAGTAGTTGGGATTATTACTTTTCTCGCAGTCGGCTTCATCCTGGGAGCTGTAATAGCTCCATTCTGGAGAGGTTTGAAAACCCAGATTACAGGAAAGGGTTAGCTAAACCTGAGATTTCAGGCTTTCGCATTTTTCAACGAATTTTCGCCATAAATCCGGAAACTCTTCCAGCGGTCTGCTATCGGGAGTCCGAAGTTCCAGAGTGGCAAATTTGATATTAACCCGTACATCGGTGAATATCGTTGTCAGATGATCAAGGAAATCAGCGAAGTTCTTATCCTCAATGTTTCGAAAACGCTTGCCGCTCTGCAGCTCAACCGCTTCAAGTACAAATTTGACGATACCTTCCATAATAGATAACGCGCCACTCGAAAGGTCTACTTCCGGAAGGCCGCAACGGCATCCGTCCGTTCGGTTCCATATTTCCCGTCTGGATCCAGACATTCTGAATTCCTCGCTGGAAGCGATTTCACAGAATAGCGGATACATTTCTTCAAGGTCCTCTATGGAGGTAAGTGCTGCGTGAAGATGTACAGCAGCGGTACCCTTCATCATATCCGGCCCTCTGGTGTTAGCTTTCATGAATCTTTCATGCATTCGGGAATACCTCTCCGAAGTAAGCAGAAGTGGAGCAGCATACCGTCCAGAGATGTAGTCGGTCCCGATGTACCTGATACCGGTTTCAACTTCTATCAATTCGTTCATATCCTGAATCCAGTCAAGGGTTTCATTGAACTTTATATTATCCGAAGCTTTCAAAGGAGGGCTAAGGTATTCTATCTGCCCGCCGGGTTCAAAAGCAATTCTTCTGTCTCCTTTCGAATGAATCCCTTTATCCAGCCTGTACCCTTCACCGGAAAGTAAAGCAAATAGGCGGGATATGTCATCTTGATTCAGAATCCGGTCCGGCAGGAACTCATACTCAAACCCGTAAGTTCTGGGAAGTGAATTCTCTCTGGCCAGAATAATATCAAGGAGCTTCTCAGCGTAGGCTGCTGAAGTACTATCAATTCTTTCCCGGGATGTACCAGAACTCATGAGGCAAACTCCTTCATCCAAAGGCTGAATGTCAATATTGCAAATATCCTGTCCGCTTCAGACACCAGAGTTCCAGGACCGATCCCGTCGGCCGTAACGCTGTTCCAGATCTGCTTTGTCATCTGCGGATCCAGAATACCGGCGCGTTCTATTTCGCCCCCCTGGAATATCTCCTTCACATAATCAGGCAGATTATTCCTCTGAAGAAGCCAGGCAGCCATAGGTATCGTGAAAGGTTTCTTCTCCCGGAAAGCAGTTACAGGATCCACTACACGATGCCTGCGAAGTGATTTTCTGCAAACGTATTTTCCCATTCTTTCCGCCAGGTTGACTTTCATCTGCACGGGCAGCCCGGAGGCGAATTCGGCCAGCCTGTAATCAAGGTAGGGGGTTCTGGTTTCCAGTGAATGACGCATGGATAGCTTATCCAGCCTTAAAACAACATAATCCGGCAGCCTTGATCTGCATTCCATTGCCAGAAGCTGGTTCAGCGGATGCATTCCACTGTACACCGCTGGCATCGCATCATCGGGAAAGGCAACTTCTCCAGTCTCAGATCCAAGCAATCTGGACAATTCAGACTGATCGAAGAGCAGTTCGCTCTGGATAAAACGTTTACTCGGATCAGCAGCTCTGACAGGCAGGTAGTTCAGCAGCTCAGGAAAATCTTTCAGAAGAAGCTTTTTCTCTTTTTCCGACATGGAACCAATCTCCTCGGCAGCCATCTCGAGTAAAAATTTCCTGTAGCCTGCGAAGACTTCGTCAGCCCCCTCACCGGTCAGGACCACCTTCACATGCTGGGAAGCAAGCCCGCATACCTGGTCCGTAGGAAGGATAGTACCCAGTGAGATGCAATCCTCAACTGACCTTATCAGCTGTGGAAGATTCTCAAGCGAGTTTGGATCACAGGGGCTGTGTATCAGTTTCGCGCTGCTGAACACCTCTTGACCTGCGCTCATCAGTGCCCTGACATCATCAAGCTCATTGTAAAGGGGGTCATCGAAAGAAACTGTAAACAATTTGATATCCGGCTGGCTTACGGCTGCTATTGAAGCAACTGAATAAGAATCGATACCACCGCTGAGAAGGCTGGCAACTTCAACATCGGACCTCATTCTTATTCGGACAGCATCATCCAGGAGCTGGATGAAATGATCCTCAGCCTCTCTTCCGCTGGATGTAACACCATCCCTGCCGGGAAGATACTCCCAGTACCGTCTTATGCAGAAAGATCCGCTTTCAAGGCTGTACTCCAGAAAGGATCCAGGTGGAAGGCGCCGGATATTCCTGAACATTGTTCGCTCCCCAGGCACATATCGGTAGGAAAAGTAAACCGGCAGTGATTCCTGATCCAGCTCAGATTCCATCAAGCCGCCTTCAAGAAGAGGCTTTATCTCGGATGAGAAGAAGAAACCTTCATCTGTTTCCGCATAGTAAAGGGGTTTGATACCAAATCTGTCTCTGAAAAGAAGCACCCTTTTCAGTACCGGATCGAAAACTGCTCCAGAATACATCCCATTAAGGTCATCCAGAAATTCTATTCCTTTTTTCCTGTAAAGATGCAGGGCTACTTCTATATCACCTCTGGTTGTGAATTCTTCCAAAGAAACTTCTTTTCGAAGTTCGACATAGTTGTATACTTGTCCGTTGCATACGATTGCGCAGCCATCAGCGTTACAAATCACAGGCTGCATGCCGGTTTCGAGATCGAGTATCGCAAGCCTCACGAAACCCAGCCCAACCAGCGTATCATCACTGGAAAATACCTGCTCATCGGAATCATCGGGGCCGCGATGCTTCTGAATGGAACCCATTCTTTCAAGTCGCTCTCGAATCTCACCTGACGAGAGCTTCCGGGTAATAATGCCGCTAATACCGCACATTCTTCTGTAAGACCTCCGGGACAGTCAGAGTTAGATGTGAATATAATCCCTTGTCAAGTAGTAGGGATTGCAGCGACAATAATACGATATTACTCCTGAATGATCTTGCTTCATCGGGTTCTACTCTTGAATAAAACGGTACTTACTTAATCGCAAGCACCTTGGCTCCCCTGACATTACCCATGCGAAGTTCCGACAGGGCAAGGTTCGCATCCTCCAGCGGATACTCCTCTATCTCCGGCTGAATCCTCATTTCATCTGCCAGATCAAGAAACCCTGCAATATCCTCTCTGCTTACATTAGCGACACTCTTGATCTCCTTCTCCATCCACAGATGCATGTGATAGTTGATTCGAAGAAGATACTCCCTGTCATTGTCCTCCTTGCGAATCGCATTGATAACAAGCCTGCCCTCCGGAGACAGATTTTTCAACGCTTCCACAACAGGCTTCCAGGCTGGAGTTGTATCTATGATACTGCGGAGCCTGACTGGAGATTCGGAAGCTGTATCACCTGCCCATGCGGCGCCAAGCTCAATGGCGAATTCCCGTTCACCTGGATTCCTTGCAAAAACGAATATTTCCGAATCCGGATATCTGAATTTGACCATTTTCAGTACAAGGTGAGCGGAACCTCCAAAACCTGTAAGACCAAGGCTGTCTCCATTCTTAATCCCCGATAGCCTGAGCGACCGATAACCGATGGCTCCCGCGCACAGAAGCGGCGCTGCGCCGGTGTCACTGAGATAAGCGGGAATTGGGAATGCGGAACCCTCGGGAACTACAGTGAATTCAGCATATCCCCCGTCAGCATCTCTTCCGGTAGCTTTGAATTCGCTACACAGGTTTTCGTTCCCCGCAAGGCAATACCGGCAGACACCGCAGGATGAGTAGAACCACCCGACTCCCACCCTTTCACCGATCTGCCTGGTTTTCACGTCATCACCGATTTTAACAATAAGGCCGACGATTTCATGACCGGGAATCACCGGAAGAAATGGCGGTGCGGTGCGGCCTTCGATCTCATCCAACTCCGTATGGCAGACTCCG
>JAUWSQ010000046.1 GCA_030609965.1 Candidatus Fermentibacterota bacterium | reverse complement strand
TCAACGTTGAAGGTATTCATGATACGGGAACCATCGAGAAGATCGGGGAGCTTTTCAACCTTCACCCCCTGACGATAGAGGATGTTGTTAACACAATGCAGCGGCCGAAGTTCGAAGATTTTAGCAATTATCTGTTCATCGTGCTGAAGATGCTGAGCTACTCCGATATCAAAGATGGAATGAAACCCGAACAGGTAAGTGTAATTCTTGGTGAGAACTTCGTTATTACTTTTCAGGAAAGACCGGGAGATGTCTTCGATACCGTAAGGGAATGCATAAGAGAATGTAGAGGAAGAATCCGAAGAACAGGGGCTGATTACCTCGCGTATGCCCTTATCGACGCAGTTGTAGACAGCTACTTTATGATACTCGAGACTATTGGAGATCAGATCGAGCAGGTTGAGGACAGGGTAATTCTTAATCGGGAACCCGATACTATTTCGAAGATACACAAATTTAAGAGATCCATGCTGTTCATGCGCCGTACGGTCTGGCCGCTGAGGGAAGAGATCGCCCTTCTGGAAAAGAGCGGATCGGACCTGGTCAGAGAACCGACCACACTGTTCTTCAGAAATCTGTACGATCATACCATACAGGTTATCGATACTGTGGAAACCTACAGAGATCTGATATCCGGGATGCACGATACATACCTTTCAAGCGTAAACAACAGAATGAACGAGGTGATGAAGATCCTCACGATCCTGGCAACGATCTTCATCCCACTAACGTTCATCACCGGCATCTACGGCATGAACTTCAGGCACATGCCGGAGCTTTACTGGAAGTGGGGCTATTACGCCGCACTTGGGCTTATGCTGGTAATAGCCGTAGCAATGCTTATAAATTTCAGGAAGAAGAAATGGATTTAATAACAGGCGATCACGGAGAAGGTGTTTTCAGTGTCGGCATCTACTGAAGGGTTTCTGGGAAGGCAGCTATTGTCGATAAGGAACAGGATTAGTTCGGTGAGTGACCCTTCCGAACTGAGAAAACTTCGCAGAAGAGAGATCAGGGTTCTCCTGCAGCTTGGAAATCTGCCGGCTGCCGGAGATATCTGCAGAGCGCTGATTTTGGATAATCCCTCCTGGCCTCCCGGTTACTCCATAATGGCCGACCTGGCCTGTCATTCCGGAAAATGGGATGAAGGAGAGAGACTGTTCGAGAAGGCCGCGCATGAGCATGAGGCAGCAGGAAACATCGAAGCAGCGCAAAGACTCAGAATCGGACCGATCTACAGGCTTGCAGAGGCAAGAGACGATTTTGATAAGTGTCTTTCCCTCTGCTCAGGAGAAGGAGAACTGAACAGTGTTCTCAAAACACGTTCAGAAAGGCATATTGGAAGTAATAAAACCAATCTGCCCGAGGATGTGCAGGATTGGCTCGCGCAGAGTCTGCTGATGCTTGAATCGGCATGGAGGGGTTTGAAGCAGCCCGGACTGCTTCGGATAGCTGCTGAGTGGTTGAACAACGAACCCGAATGGAGATGGCGGTTCATCGTTGAGAGCATGGCTATCTGGGAAAGGGGTGGACTTGACCTTGACGGATGGAAAAATCCGATGAGAAGTACCGTCTGCCCGGTTCTTGATCCAAGGTTTCACAAAGAATGGAGGAATTTATTCAATGACAGATAGAGCCGAACTTGAAACTTTCCCGAATCATCACACCGATAGAGATTACATTGTCACACTTACAACCGATGAATTTACCTGTGTGTGTCCAAAAACGGGTCAACCGGATTTTGCGGTTATTACGATAGAGTACATTCCCGATGAAAAAATTATCGAATCGAAATCTCTGAAGCTTTACTTCTGGTCCTTCAGAAATGAGGGAGTTTTTCATGAGCACGTGGCGAATATGATACTCGATGATCTTGTAAAAGCCCTTGAACCACGCTGGTGCAGGGTTGTTGCAGACTTCGGGATAAGAGGCGGTATCTCTATTTCAGTGGACGCGGAATATAATAGGGACGGATAAATAGGGACGGATAAATAGGGACGGAGGTAATTAGATTTCTTAATTACCTCCGTCCCTATTTATTACATCCGTCCCTATTCCATTCAAACCTGGCGTAAGCCGTATGATTATGTATGCTTTCCTGGTTTTCAGCGGTTACCTGAAACCACGTCAGCCTTTCATCCTCCATAAGTTTTTCCGCCACGTTACGAACCATGTCTTCAACGAAGACAGGATTATCGAAAGCAAGCTCGGTAACGTACTTTTCGTCAGGTCTTTTCAATACGGGATAAACAGGAGCCGACGCTGACGATTCCGCTATTTCTATCAATTCCTCTATCCATACAATTACAGGAATCCCATTCTCATCGATCATACTCCGGACTTCGATTGTTATATGCCCCCGCTGATTGTGAGCTCCGTAACTGCTTATTTCCCTGCTGCATGGACAGAGGCTGCTTACAGGTACACATACGCCCAGAACGAAATCCTCCCCCGCAGGACCGCTCCTGCCATGGAATGTACACTGATAGTTCATTTTCGCAGAGGTCCCGGTTACAGGGGCTTTCTTCTCCAGAAAATATGGGAAACTGACAGTCATCCTGGCGGATTCAGCGTCGAGAACCTGCTTCAGTTCGGCAAGGATTGCTGGAATGGTTCTACCGTCAAATTCACATGTGTGCCCCGCAAGCACCTCTACAAACCTGCTCATATGTGTCCCCTTGAAGTGGTGGGGAAGCTCTACCGACATGGATATGGCGGATACGGTACTCTGCCTTTCATTTTCCCGATCAAGGAGTGTTATGGGATACTGAAGATCCTTGATACCAGCCTCGTCCAGTGTGATGTTCCGAAAATCAGGACTGTTCTGAACATCGTTCATGCTTTATCCTGCCCTCTGTACCTGCATCCTGTTGATGATGTTTCCTTTATCTCTACCATACTTAGTTCAGGCAATACCGGTTTCAGCCTGTTCCATACCCAGCTGGCAATATTCTCGCTGGTAGGATTCTCAAGACCCGGTATATCGTTTAAGTACCTGTGATCAAGCTCGTCGATCACCGGTACGCACAGTCTTTTTATCTCTCCGAAATCCCTTACCCATCCGCTCTCTTCTCCAACACAGGCTTCAAGATGAATTACGGCTCGGAATGTATGACCGTGAAGCCTTCTGCACCTGTGCTCCGGCGGAAGGTTCGGGAGCAGATGAGCGGCATCGAATTTGAACTCTCTGTATACTTCCATTCCATTATCTCCTCTACGGTAAACCTGAATACTTATGAATCTGAAGGCTCAGAGCCCAGCTGGGATTAGTAAGGCAATATTCAACTGCCTGTCGAGTATTACTTGAAAGATCAACCCCTGAAATCGGCTGCAGGTAAAAATGCTCAAAATCGAGTGAAAGGTAGCCGGCGGGATCGACATTCCTCTGGGGGAATGCCAGTTTCAATTCGTTTCCCTTTTTCACTACCGGTTCCCTGCCCTCCTTGGGGCTTACACAAACCCAGTCAATTCCCTCCGGAAGTTTTATCGTCCCGTTTGTTTCCAGTAGAATTTCAAACCCATTCATGTGAAAGGCTGCCGCAAGCTGTTCATCAAGCTGCAGAAGAGGTTCGCCTCCGGTACACAGTACACGTTGATGTGATAAATCACCCTTCCATAGCCTGCTGACAGCCTTGGCCAGTTCATCGGCGGAAGCAAATTCCCCCCCACCGGGGCCATCGATCCCCTGATAATCCGTATCGCAGAAACTGCAGTTCAGGTTGCATCCTTCAAACCGGCACAGGACAACAGCCCTGCCTGAATTAGCCCCTTCCCCCTGAAGCGTGTATACGATCTCCTTGACTCTATAGCTCATTATTCATCTCTGACTGATACGTGGCAGGGTCACGCATTCCATTTTCCCGAAAACCCCTCAATCTCAGTATGCAGGCGTCACACCTGCCGCATGATCTTCCCTCTGTATCTGGATTGTAGCAGCTGTGAGTAAGTGAATAATCCAATCCCAGCTCAAGTCCTCTTCGAATAATCTCGGCCTTGGTCATGTTCAGCAAAGGAGCATGGATCCTTGCCGGGTTTCCCTCAACTGCATCCTTTGTCGCCACTTCTGCAAGCTTTTGAAACGCTGCGACGAATTCAGGTCTGCAGTCCGGGTACCCGCTGTAATCCATGGCATTCACACCTATGAAGATGTCGCGAGAACCAATAACCTCAGCGTAAGAAAGAGCCATGGCCAGAAATACTGTGTTCCTTGCAGGCACGTAGGTCGTGGGGATCATCTCAGTCATTTCATCGAAAGACCTGTTTTCCGGTACAGCCGCAGGCCCGGTAAGTGCTGATCCCTCAAACAGTCTGGAATCAAGTGAGATAGTTACATGATCCGTTGCCCCTGCAGCTCCGGCTATTCTGGAAGCCGACCCCAGCTCCTGTGCATGCTGCTGGCCGTACCGGAAAGATATTGCATGGATGCTGAAACCCTCTTCCCTGGCTATGTATAAAGTTGTAGCGGAATCCAGTCCGCCGCTGAGAAGAATCACCGCTTTTCTGTCCAGATCTGACCTCCCTGCGTTACCACAATACCATATGGAATATACTACGAATTAATCTTCATCTTAACCTGCATTTCCAGGGGGCAAGGCGGCACTTGTCTTTCAACGGTATGTGTATCAATATTAATTGCAGGAGAAGAAAGGAGTAATCATGCCTAAATTCGTACTGATGACAAAACACAGCACAAAGAGCCTGCATGATGCCAGAGGCAGGAAGAAAATGGGGAAGGAATGGCTTCATAAGGTAAAGGAAACCTGTCCTGAAGTAAAATGGATAGCACACTACGCTATTCTCGGCCCATACGATTTCATGGATATATACGAGGTTCCCGATGTTGAGACTGCGCATAAGATCTCCCTCATTTCGAGGTCGGAGGGAGCTCTGGAAGCTGAAAGCTGGCAGGCAATCGATTACAAGGATTTCCTCGGAATTCTTGCGGAAATAAAAAACTGACGTAAAACGCAGGCTGTGCATTAACCCTGAATCGGAGCAGAATAGCTTGGCGAATATCTATATCATGAGAGGGCTTCCCGGCGCTGGTAAATCAACATGGGCCCGAGAGAATTATCCACAGGCACACGTATGCTCAGCGGACAGTTATTTTCTCGATGATGAGGGTGTTTACAGATTCGATGGAACTCTTATATCGCAAGCCCACGCTTCATGCCTCAGAGGATTTGCCGAGATACTGGCATCCAAAGCAAGGGATCCTGAGAACTCCCCTGAAATTGTAATCGTAGACAATACCGCCATAAAGGCATGGGAAATTTCTCCATACTACAACCTGGCCAGGGCATACGGTCACGATGCAAGAATAATCCATATCAAATGCGATGCCGAAACGGCCCACTCACGCAATATTCACGGAGTACCGCTTGAGCGGGTCGAGAAAATGGATGACAGCCTCACCTGCGAAGAACTCCCGGTATTCTGGAAGGTGGAGATCGTAGAAGGAGGCGGCTGCTAAACTGCCATCATTCGCGGGTGTATTCCCCCACGAATTCAGCCTTCTCTATTATCTGCCCTTCGATAGCTTCTCTCAATTCGAAGGCTGTCGCTCCGGGGGCCAGGTGCAGCTGACCTGGAAGGGCATAAAGAGTAAATATGTACCTGTGTTTTCCAGAAGGAGGCGCAGGGCCGCCATAACCGATACTACCCCAGCTGTTCTCCCCCTGAAGCGTTCCGTCTTCCTGCTGTCTTTCGGCAGGCATTCCCTCTTCGAGCATCCTATTTTCTCCGGGAATGTTGTAAACAACCCAGTGAACCCAGGTTCCCGCAGGCGCATCGGGATCTTCGCAGATAAGGGCGAAAGACTCCGCCTCAAAACTGCATTCCCATTCAAGCGGCGGAGAGATGTTATCCCCGTCTGCTGTGAATTGAACAGGTATCAGCTCACCATTTCCGAAAGCTGAACTCCATAAAGCCAGAGCAATCGCAACATTCATTTTTCCTCCCTCATTTGAATATCCACATCTCACATCCTTTATTAAGCAATCAATCAGGCATCAAATACATAATAAACAATTCGTCCGAATTATACTATTTCATTGATCTTTACCGGATGGATCACTATATTTCGCGTCTTCTGCATAAATTACTGTACTCTCTGTGTATCTGGAACATAAATGAATCTGAAGTGTAGAAAAGCCAGTACACTTAAAGGGACAAATGTCAGCAATAAACTGGAAGGAGTTTATGTTGAAACGAATCATTTTTACAATTACTGTTCTTGTTGCTGCCGGGTTACTATTCGCAAGTTGTATGTCCACAGCCCAGATTATGGCTCTCGGGGGGCCTTCAGATTTTGCTAAATCTCCCGTTTTTGATTCCAGGCAGCTATGGAGAACAGTCGTACTACCTCCTTCTACATCCTCAATCTACTCCTCGCCCGTCGTGACCGGGCTCTACGATTACGCTGGGATGGCTCTTCTGCAGACAGGCCGCTTCACTCTGGTTGACAGAAGCGTCGTAGATCAGCTTCTGTCTGAGCAGGAATTTTCGTATTCCGGTGTTGTAGACCCGGCAACTGCTGTTCAACTGGGAGAGCTCCTGGGAGCTGAGGCGGTAATGACGATCAATATCGGCCAGATCACACATGACAGCTTCTGGGATGATGAGCCGGCACAACGAGATGCCAGCCTTCATGTAAAGATAATCTCGGTGGAAACATCAGAAGTACTCTATACGTCCATGGGTATGGGATCGGACTTCGAAGGTGCTGAGGGTGCCTTGAGAATGGCCCTTGAAGTCGCTCTGATTGGCATTACCCAGCAGATCCCCGAATAAGCAAAGGAAAGACTATGAGATATACAATTTTCATTTCAGTAACAATTATGATCACACTTGCCGGTTGCGGTACGACAAACACAATTACGCCTTCAACGACCTCAAGCCGGGATACTTCATTGCCAACCGAATCAATCGACACTGCGGCATTTCTTCCTGTCATCGACCCGGACCTTCCTGTTATTACTCGGTGCGCTGTTTCGGGGGATGTTGAAGAATCCGTTCCGGCTGGCGAGATTGACTGGTCCGGCAACATTGTAAGGGCAACTGGAACGGGCGTTCTGGACATCGATAATCCAAATACCGCTCAGGCAAGGTTAATGGCTGAACGGGCGGCAGTTGTAGTTGCACAGCGCAATCTGCTGGAAGCACTGCAGGGTGTACGGGTAGATTCTGAGACTCGAGTTGAGAATTTCATGACGGATTATGATGTGATCTATACCCGTGTTGAGGGTATGGTAAGGAATGCGCGGCAGGTTGGACCTGCCAGGTATGATTCTCTGGCAGGTATTGTCGAGGTAGAGCTTGAGATGGAGATACACAGTCCACAGGGGCTTTCGGGAGCTCTGAGCTCAGTACTGGGTTACCCTGAGGTCACTGATGTCTCAATGTCATCGCAGACGAGAGAATTCCTTGACCAGTACTCTGCTCTTGTTCTTGACGGCAGCCAGGCAGGCCTTCAGCCTTCAATGTACCCAAAAATCTACGACGCAAACGGCACCCTTCTTCTGGACACAGCTAATTACGCCCAATATCTTGGTTCCGGCGGCCAGACAGCGATGCAATTCATATCAGATATTGATCAGATCCTCTCTCTACCCGCATTTGCGCAGTCACCTCTGGTGCTGCAGGTCCGGCAGGTTGCCGGACAGTTCGGAACTGACATCGTTCTGGGAGAGGCAGACTCGGGTATGCTGGGCTGGCTGAAGGATGGGTTGCCGTTACTCATGGGTGCCGGTCGCTTTCTGCTTAACGTATTGAAGTAGGTAAATAAGATGAAATGGATAATGCTGTTTTTCGTATGCCTTGCTGCAGGATGCAACCAGCAGATTGTTATACCGCCTGCACCTTCGGGTACAGATTCATATCCTTCCATCTCTTCCTCTGCTTCGGCAACCACGATGGATTTACAGACTTCAGGGGTGAATGAAATCGAAATTCTTGCCGAAGGTGTAGCCGCTCTGGAGTTTCAGGGTGGTATCGATATAGCCCGGGATCATGCCCTGGATGACGCACTTAGAAAAGCAATTGAGCAGGGAGTTGGAACTTACATCGATGCCGAAACGCGGGTAAACAACTTCCAGCTGATCTCGGATGAGATCTATTCAAAGGCTCGGGGTTATGTCTCGAGCTACCGCATAATACACGAAGAACAGGACGGAGATCTTTACAGAGTGGTAATTCGCGCTGTGGTGAATACTGAAGGCATCGAGAACGATCTTGCCGCCATTGGTATCCTGCTGCGCGTGCAGG
The DNA here is from genome assembly GCA_030609965.1 of Candidatus Fermentibacterota bacterium. Taxonomy (GTDB): domain Bacteria; phylum Fermentibacterota; class Fermentibacteria; order Fermentibacterales; family JCC-6; genus Aegiribacteria. The sequence continues at coordinate 14,288 of JAUWSQ010000046.1, read as the reverse complement.
GAAGGCCAAGGGTCATGGTTATCGTTAAAGAGCTTGCCAGTATGGCCGACCTTTCAGACGAAAGCAGTCTGATGACCAACATCATGTTTGAAACCATGCTTCTGGATCACTTCAGAGAGCAGGGTTTCCCGGTAGTGGATGCATCCACTGTTGCGGATGTTCTGGAAAGAGATCAGCTCAGACTCATTCTGGAGGGCGACGACCATACTGCTGCACTTCTCGGGCTTTCGGTCGGTGCTGAGATAGTCATCACAGGCACAGTCATGCATTCGGTAAATTCACGTCTGATCGCAGGATCTCACAGGGACATCCACGAGTTTCAGGTGAGCAGCCGGGCTATCAATACCCTGACTGGCAGCCTGCTCGGCGGCTCTGCCATAACAGCAGCGCTTCCTTTCAGCGAGAGCCAGGCACGAACCCGGGCGGCTGACAGCACCGCAAGCCAGCTGATATCCGCAATTCTAAGCGGCTGGACCGACGGAGAAAATATCACTGTTATCGTTGCAGCAAACGCTGATTTTGACAGAGTTCAGGCGCTGCGCTCCGAGCTGCAACTCAAAATCAGAGGAGTTTTGGATGTGATAACCAGGGATTTTACCGGTTCAAGAGCCACTCTGGAAGTAGTATCGGAAACCGGAACAGCTGAAGTAATAGATGAACTGGTTTCCAGTGAAATTGATGTGAATTTTGAAGTCATAGGAATATCCGGAAACAGGGTTGATATTAAATTCATAGATTAACTATTATTCGGTTTGCATTGAGCAGGTATTAAACGTGGAAAAGGGGTTATCGATGAAACGTAATGCATTCGTTATACCAATTGTGATATTTGTAATGCTTCAGACAGCAGGCTTCTCATCATTCCGATCCGCTGCAGATCCTTCTGCTGGCAGTGGATTCAACGGAGCAAAAGGTGGTTCTTTGATAGCCGTGATAGGAGGTCCTCCTGGTTGGACCAGAGTTTTCGGGCTTGCCTATCACGATGAATACAATATGCTCTACGCCAGCCGGGGCGCAGAATCTCCAGGCGATGCGCTTGCCTATGCGTCTTACGCGGGGGGAGAAACAGTTACCTGGGTAGAGTTCGCCAATGTTGAGTTCGTCTCCGGACTGGGGTGCTATCAGGACGATCAGTTATATGCGATAACCCAGAGCAATCCCTTATCTCCAGTCCCATATTACCTTTATACCTGGCAGCTTGATGCTTCGGGAATACCAATGCCTTCACCCGATATCTATCCACTTGGAACGACATTTATCACCGGTGGCATGGGCGGATGTGAATGGGATGGTGATTATCTCTGGACTGTGGATCAGAATTTCGTGGCCGATGATAATCCCATAATCTACAAATACGATGTGAGTACACATACAGTGATAGACAGCTGGAGCTACAGTGATCTCGGTGCTTTCGGCGTTGCGTGTGTCTGGGACCAGGGCAGTCTTTACATCTGGATAGGCGACTGGTTCGGCGGCAGTGACCTCGTGGAGCATTCAGACACTGGTTCTCCGACAGGACTTACCTACGGTATTACAGCCTCTCCTAACGATCTCGCTTACAAATACGATACCGACTTTGATGGCCCCGGCTTCTTTGTCGGTGATTACAACACAAATACGATTCACCTGTACGATCATTGCTTATCAAGCCTTGAGTCTTCAACGTGGGGAGCAATAAAGGCAGATTTTGTAGAGTAGACACAGATACTAGTTTCAGGCAAGTGATTCTTTCTCTTTGATCCTATTTTGAGGAAAACGTTTGTAGATCGATTCAGCGAGCAGGCACATAACTCCAATCGCGAAAGAAGTAAGCAGAAGGCGTGTTGCCGCGAAACGCCATCCCATGAACTGAAGCTCCACCAGTTCCTGCGGGATCTTGATGCAGGCCCAGGCCGAAAGGAACGCCATTACGTTGGCGATCCTTGCGCCTTTCCTGATCAGCATCGCGCCCATGGGAAACGCCACGTAAAGCGGCCCTGTAGGCAGGGCCCCCATAAGCATGCTGAGAAGCAGCCCTCGTATGCCAGATCCAGCGCCCAGATACCTGATCACCACATCTTTTGAGACCCATACCGCGAACAGCCCCATCAGGATAAGAACGGCAGGCAGAATGTAAAGCATCTCCAGGAAGAAACTCCGGGAGATATCGGCCACCCTCACCCCCCTGTCGGGAAAGAGCAGGGAGACCGTCACAGCGATCGGGATAATGAGAGCGAGTATCGTCCAGTCCCAGCGTAACTTTTTGTACCAGGTTGCGGTGCGCTCCTCGTTGAGTAAACTATTATTCAGGGGTGGTTTCACAGTATCAGCCCCATCAGTATCGCAATTATTATCGCTACAATAAAGCTTAGGCTGTTCCGAATAACGGTGAACCTCTTTCCCAGTTCCTTGATCTCGATAGGAATGAATACGAAGCCCACCATAGTCAGCGTCGTAATGAAGGCTGCAACCGACATAATGCCGGCCCCCGACTCCAGCAGGGATGCCCCCATAGGGAAAGCCAGGATGGCGGGGATGAACAATACCGATCCGAGCGTTGCCGAAACAGCAACCCCCAATAATCCGCTGCTGCTCCCCAATATCCCGGAGATGAAGAGCGGTGAGACGAACCCGAGGAAAAGGCCTATCACGACTATCACAAGAAGGACAGCTGGAAGCATTTTCCTGGAGGCGTTTAAGGCTATCTTCAGCCCCATCAAGGTTTTTTTTCTATCCTTCAGAAGCGAAAGAAGAAGCGCCAGACCCACAAGGGAATTAATAACTACCGCTGTGGCGGACATTCGTTTTCCTTTCGGGAGCCACTGCAGCGGCTCACCGGACAACCTTCTTATCGCAAAGGCTGACGAAACGGTTCAGCAGAGTAACCCTTTGCTCTATTGCCTCCACCCAGGTGACCATACTCAGCTTGCCTTTCCCGGTTATACTGTAGATTCTGCGCTTCGGTCCGGGGCCTCCATCCTCCCACCTGGATGTTACCAGCCCTTTTCCTTCCATCTGTCTTAGTTTTCTGTATACCGCACCGGTGTCGGGCAGCGGTCCCGGAAGAGGTATATCTTCCATGCGGCCGACTATCTCGTAACCGTGGGCGGGTTTCCCGAACAGGAGGAAAAGTATTCGAGGCTCTATAAACCGTTTTCCCGGCCCCTCACGTCTGAACGCATCGTGATCGATCAATTCAAACCCCTCTTTCCCTTCCCGTCCGCTCATCGCTGCCTCCACCCGAATTTGAATAACTGTTTTGCACATCTATATGTAAATTACATCTACTTGTCAAGGAATCTCTGAGGATTTTCGTATAATAGGATGATTGTTTAATATTTCAGTCACTAATCCTCGGGGGGCGTAATTGTCACAGACCTGCATTCGAGTCAAAGAGCTGGTGAAAACCTACAAAGATCTGACTGCTGTAAATCGTATGTCTTTTGATGTCCGAACCGGAGAGATACTGGGGATTCTGGGGCCGAACGGATCGGGAAAGACCACAACCCTCAAATCAATTCTGGGAATCATCGAATTTGACGAAGGTTCAATTGAGGTTAACGGTCTTTCGGTCAAGGGCCGAAGGAAAGAGGTACTGAAAGATATGGGTGCCATTCTTGAGGGGGCAAGAAACATCTACTGGCACCTCTCTCCCAGAGAGAATCTCACATACTTCTCGGGTATCAGAGGCATACCGCAAAAGACAATAAGCGGGAGGATCGATTACCTTCTTGAGAGTCTGGAACTCTCCGATGTGGCTGATAAGGAAGTCAGGCAGTTCTCATCGGGGATGAAACAGAAGTGCGCCCTGGCCTGCGCCTTTATTTACAATCCCTCCATTCTTCTCCTTGATGAACCTACTCTGGGACTGGATGTGGAGATCAGCCGCACTATAAGAAACTGGCTTCTGAATGTTGTGGAGAAAGAGGGAAAAACCATTCTCATCACATCCCACAATATGGATTTTATCGAATCCATCTGCGACAGGATTCTTATCATTCGCAGGGGGGAGATAATCTCCCATGAAACCGTTGCATCCCTGAAGGAAAAATTCGCCAGAAAATACTTCAGAATAGATCTGGAGAGTGAACCGCAAAACAGTCTGCTGGATACGATAGCAACTCTTGGCAGCGTTTCTGCCACCGGCAGTTCAGTCAGGGTAGAGCTGGAATCCGCGAATCACCTGATCCCGCTGATGAAGGTACTGGAGGAAGCGGATATCAGGATGCTTGATTTTCAAACCGTGGAGAACGATCTGGAAGACATCTTCCTCGAGGTGATCAGGGAGGAAGAAGAATGAAATTTGTAAATCTGATAATCGCCGAGGCAAAAATGCTTATCTGGACCCTCCGCAGATACTTATTCAATACCATGATGGGTTTTGGCGTCATGTTCCTGATATTCATGGGTATGTTCTGGGGTTTGAAGACCATCGGTGGCTCCGGGGTAACCGATGACTCTCTGGACAGCATGCTGGTCGGTTACGTATTGTGGGTAAGTGCCATGCTTGCGATTCAGAATACTGGTAATGAAATAACAAGTGAATCCCGGATGGGAACACTGGAACAGCTGTACCTTTCTCCTATAGGGGCTGATAAGATATTCTTTGTCAAAGCCGTAATAAACATGGCCTTCAATTTTGTTTTCATTACAGTCATGCTGTATCTTTCTATGGCTGCAACGGGCAGATGGATGAACGTCAATCTACCATACCTTTACGGAATGGTGCTGCTTTCCACCCTTTCTCTTGTGGGAATAAGTTTCATGATGGGGGGCATCGGGCTCATCCATAAACGGATAAACTCGGTGAACGGCATTCTGGCCTTCGGCCTTATAGGTCTTATGCTTCTTCCCACATACCCCATAACACCTTACGCTTTTCTGCCCTTTGTGGCCGGAGCAGCCGCAGTGCGCAACAGTATTGTAAGGGGGCATGTCTATCCCATTTGGTGGTACCTGTTCGTAGCCGGTAACAGCCTGTTATACCTTATGCTGGGATTGTTCGTATTCGCAAAAATGGAGAAAAAAGCCAGACGGCTGAACAAAATGGGACAGTACTAGCCCATATCGCTGTCCGGTCCCACACGCCATTCGAAACCTGTTACAGTATCCCTGCTCTCTTATGGGTCATGTGATTTCTCCTTATTCATCCTGTTCAAGGCCATAGGTATCCCTGCAAAGGGCAACAAGTCTTCGGTATTCACAGGCCAGAACTTTTCTATCTTTCAGGTCTTTTATGTTTTTTTAACCTGTACTAAAAGCATCCTTTGCTATCTCCGGCTGCTTCATCTTATACACAGCCAGGTTCATGATACGCATATATACCTCCAGCCTCTGTGGATCCCTGCAAATCATTATCTGCAAGAGATCAAGGGCCTCCTCATACCTGCGTTCCATTATTCGTGCTTCGGGTATGCTGAAATTCAGATGGATTTCCCTGCTCACTGATCCTGGATTGAATATCGACGCAACGGGATTTGACAGAAGAAGGGACAAAGGTTCCATCAGAAGAAAGGCGGGTATGATAAGCGGAAGTGGCGCAAAAAATGCTTTCGATAACGAAAGTGGTATAAACAGCCATAGGCTTAAAAGAAAGAAGGGTATCGAGATAAGAAACCGTTTGAATAGAAGCCTCAGAGCAAATTCAGTATCGTTCAATCCCTGAATCCTCCCATCTTCGCCGCCCCCCTCAGATAAGGCTCACGACAAGAGCGCCCCATACTGTGAGAAGCACGTTGCCGATGGCGTACGGCACCGTATACCCTATAACGGGTATCGAGCTCTCCGCATCCTCCTTCACAGAGTTCAGCGCTGCGGTGCATGTTCCAGCTCCCGTCATGGCCCCGAGCAGAAGGACAGGATTCAGCTTCAGGGCGTACAGACCGAAAAGCCAGGTAAGCAGGTGGGGAATAATCGTAAGACATGCTCCGGCAAGGAGTATATTAATTCCCGCCTGCTGCAGGGCAGCCACAGCCCTTGGACCGGCTGATATACCCACGCATGCTATGAACAGGTTAAGCCCCAGACTGGTGAATATCCACTGTGCCGGGACAGGGATGCTTCCCCATGTAGGTCTTCTTGATCGCAACCAGCCGAAGAATATCCCCGAGACGAGTACTCCGCCGCCTACTCCCAGGGTTATCGGGACGCCTCCAATACTGATCGCCAGAAGGCCGATCAGTGTACCTGCTAAAATTCCGATACCGACAGTTACAAGATCGGTGATCTGCGACATGCGCTCCGGATATCCGACAGCACAGGTAAACTTCTCCACGTCCGGTCTGCTGCCGATAATCCTTATGACATCACCCGTATACAGCTTCAGTCCGGGGGCCAGGGGGAGTGCGTGTCCCTGCCGATAAATGGTGTGCACGAAGCATCCCAGTCCATATCTGCTGAATATCCAGTTGAAGGTTTTACCGTCCAGTTCCCTGTTCGTCAGGCAGATGCTCAGAATTTCCCCTATCATCTCCCTTATGTACTTGTCATCAACTTCCGGGCCTACGATATCGCATGCTTTATATACGGATCTTCGAAAACCGGTAAGTACAACAATATCTTCCTTTTCAAGCCGGAGATCATCAGTAATATTCTTTATAAGTCTGCCTTCCCTTTTCAACACCTCGACTGAGACGTACTCGGGGAACATCGACCGGATTTCCGCGACTGTACTGCCGATAGCTTCCTGCTTCTCCACCCGGTATGCCCTCGGCATTACAAGGTCAGACCAGTGAAACGCTTCAAGTGTCTCCGGAGCCTTCATGGTACCTAATTCGATCTCCGCCTTCCTCGCCTCCGCTGGAAGATCGAACTTCCAGAGCTTTCCCAGAACCTTAAGCAGGACGATCAGTCCTGCGGTGCCGAAGATGTACGTTACGGCATAAGCAACCGCAACGTCTGATTTGAGGTTCATACTTGAAGTGGCTGCTTGATTTAGAAGGTGACGGATGGCGCCGTCAGCCGTTCCAATAACTGAGGATTGAGTAAGGGCTCCGCCGAGTATACCTCCTGCGTAACCTCTGTTCAGGCCGAATATCTTTGCAAGCAGGACTACTGAAATCAGTGCGAACACGCCAAAGAATACTGCAACAGAAACGTACTTCAGCCCCCCCCGCCGCAGGCCGCTGACGAAATCGGGTCCCACCCTGTAACCAATAGTAAAGATGAAGAGCCCGAAGGAAATACTCTTTATCAGGCCAAGGTCGTACTCGGTATTCTTCAGTACGAGCGCTCCTGTTACAATGGCTACAAGCAGAACACCTGTGGTGGAACCAAAAGAGAATGTTCCGAATTTCAACTTTCCGAAAGCGTATCCGCCTGCCAGAGCCGCAAATATCAGCAGAGAGGGATTAGCCTGAAGGAATGTTCCAAGAGAACTGAATATGGTACTCATGAGCCCCACTCTTTTCTGTACTCATCCAGCAGATCGCTGATGCCTTTGCCAATTTCAGCATAATCAGCATTGAACAGGTTGGCCAGGGAAACCCTTACCGACATCTCGGGCGCATCAAAACCGCCGCCGTCCATCAGCACTATTCCCTTCTCTTCCGCCAGCCTCCAGACAAAATCTATAGGCTCGTGAGTCTTTTCCATCCAGTTGCGGAATTTCTCCCCATACCGCTGCAGGGCGAGTTTTTTGATATCAACAGTAGTGTAGTAGCACGCGAAGCAGGGAAGCTCAGGTCCTTTTGTTCCGAGGGCTTTGTAAAGTGTTTCGTACCTTTCATGGACAAGATCCTGCATCTCCTTTTTGTAAAGATGACTGTCGCTGTCCAGCAGTTCCGCAAGGGAGAAGAACACCATCATTACCTGCTGGGGAGTTGACAGGCCTGCAGTGTGATTCAGGGCAACTGTACGGCTGTCAGCGACCAGCCTGTCGATCAGCTTGATTTTCGAGGGGTCTGTCGCAATGGTGCTGTACCTCTCATGCAGTTCATTCTTCTTCTTCTGGGGAAGAGCTGCTATCATCTCATCCATCACGTTATCTTCATAAATACCGATGGCTCCGAGCCTCCAGCCGGTTGCCCCGAAGTACTTTGAGTAGGAATAAACAAGAATTGTGTTTCGCGGTGCTATCGCCACCAGTGATCTGAAACCGTTTACAAAGGTTCCGTAGACATCGTCTGTCAGGATAATGAGATCCTTCCTTGTGGTTCTTACAAGTTCAGCAAGCTTCTTAAGGCTCCTTCCAGCCATGCTGACGGAGGCGGGGTTAGAGGGATTCACAAGGAAGAAGGCTTTTATGGCGGGGTCAGAAAGCTTATCCAGTTCCTTATCAGGATACTGCCAGTTATCATCTTCATTCTGCTCAACCTCTATCTCAACAAGCTGATAATCGTTAAGCACCGGAATCTCAATGTACGGTGTAAAAATAGGGGTTCCGAGCGCAATTTTATCTCCCGAATGAATCAGCCCATTCTCCCGCAGCGTGTTGAAAATGTAGGTCATTGCAGCGGTGCCCCCCTCTGTAACGAAAATATCCATCGTTCCGTCAGGCGGGTCATCATCACACATTGTGTTATTCAAATAGGCTCTTACTATCTCCTGCGTATTTTCAAGTACTCTGTCGGGGGTTGGGTAGTGATCACCAAGAATCGCATCAACCATTTCGCCGACAAAGGAATCACCGTCAAGTCCGAGTTTCAAAGTAGCATATCCGAATGCGTCCCGGAGAAAACCGGCTCCATTCTGCTGGGCATGAATACTGCAGAATTGAAGGAATCTGTCGGCTGCTCCCTTCGAATCCGGCGACCCCGCAAACCCGGGTCGGCTCATAACCCTGTGAGCCTCCTCCAGGGCAAAAGAGCCGAACAGAAAAAAGGCTTCTCTGGGCTGAACGGCAATCCAGTTCGGGTTACCTCTTCCGGCATTGAGCATCATTCTTATCTGTGGATTTTCAGACATGGATATAAGCTTGTCCTTCAACTCAAAAGGGCTGAGGGGTTCGTACTTCTTTTCAATCTTTTCTCTATCCATTAGTCCGCCTTTCACTGCTCAAGTCCACCACTGCGGCACTGACAGAAGATATGTGCAACCTGGAGGAACGTCGTCCAGCACGACATCACATGATAACTACAAGTAATATCCCGGTTGTGAATAGAGTGTCAATAATGCATCTGAGGTATTGCCTCGTCTGTTCTGCGGAAGTAGATTTCAGGGTATAATTCAAGGTATAGTATCGATATTAAACGATTTCTTTTTCGCATTTAGATAATACTACTGGAGGCTTCTATGGTAACTGTCAGACCGTTTAACGGGCTTCGGCCCGCTCCGGAGTTTGCCGAGAAAATCGCATCTCCTCCCTATGATGTCCTGGACTCAGACGAAGCACGTGCTACTGTAATTGAAAATCCACTCAGTTTTCTCCGGGTTGTCAAACCTGAAGTTGACCTTGACCCGTCAGTCGATCTCTACGACTCAAAGGTATACGAGCAGGGAGCATTCAATCTTCGCAAGCTCATGGAACGTGGCGAGATGATACAGGACAGGAAACCGCTGTTCTACTTCTATCGCCAGGTAATGGGCGATCATTCACAGGTTGGGCTTGTCGCGAATGTCTCCGCTGAGGATTACAACAACGATCTTATAAAGAAGCATGAATTCACACGGAAAGTTAAAGAAGAAGACAGGATACGCCATATAGAAACCCAGAATGCCCAGTGCGGTCCTGTGTTCCTTACCTACCCTGATGTTCCGCAGTTCGATGCCCTGCAGAAAATGGTCTGCTCCCAAACAGATCCGGAATACGATTTCGAGTCACCCGACGGTATCAGGCACACTCTCTGGCTTGTAACTGAAGATGACGAAATAAAAGCCATCAAGACGATTTTCAAGACTGTGCCTTCTCTCTATGTAGCCGATGGGCACCACAGGAGTGCAGCCGGAACAATAGTTGCTGAAAGACGACGTGATAGCAACGGCAACCACACTGGTCACGAGGAATACAATTACTTCCTTGCCGTGATCTTTCCAAAAAGTCAGATGAAAATCATGGCCTACAACAGGGTTGTGGCCGATCTTAACGGTCTGTCAGAGGATGATTTCTTACTAGAAATCCGCCAGAAGTTCAATATCACCGAAAGTGCTGTCCCTACACCCGATACGCGGCTGAAATATTCAATGTACCTTAGTGGTAAGTGGTATGGTCTGGAACCGATAGACGGAAGCTTCCCGGCTTCCGATCCTGTTAAAAGTCTGGATGCCAGTATTCTTCAGGAAAATCTCCTGAATCCTCTGCTTGGTATAGATGACCCCAGAACCAGTGAGCGCATAAAGTTCGTCGGAGGTATCCGCGGCACCGGGGAGCTTGAAAGACTTGTTGACTCAGGCAAGCATAAAGTCGCATTCTCTCTTTTCCCTACGTCCATCGATCAGCTCATAGAAGTTGCTGAAAGCGGTAACGTAATGCCTCCAAAATCAACATGGTTCGAGCCGAAACTCCGAAGCGGAATGGTTGTACATCTACTGTGAAGGGTAATTTTGCTTTATTCCTGATATGTACCGCCTTCATCTCCTGCGGAAATACCGATAGAGCGTCGGGCGTTGTAACCTCTTTTTCAACAGCAATATCCGATTCCAACTACCAGGAAGCATGGACTTTGATAACCCCCCAGAGCCGGCAATGGTACGATTCAACAGCTTCGGTCCTGCACGAGTTTGGCTGGATAGAATCTGAAACGGCTGTGACCAGCCTTGCAGGCAGCATGACAGAAGAGGAGTTCCTCAGCCTTACAGGAGAAGATATCTTCGTAAGGATGGTCAGCATGTCCGAAGATGTGCATAATCTCAGTACAAGCATTGCGTCTGTCAGTTATCCTGACAGCCTTGTAGGAGTTGTTGTTGTCAGAACGGGCGATGGCCTTCAGGAAATCATCGTCAGAAATATCGGTGGGGAATGGCTGATCGACCTGACCAGCCTGACACCACCAGTTGAAGGAAGGTAATCATTATGGCTGGAAAGAGTAGAGGCATCATTATTTTTGCGTTTCTTTTCGGAGGAGTTGGAATTCTCTTCCTGCTCTGGGGCCTTGGTGTTTCCGTAGGCAGATGGTGGCCGGTGTTCTTCACAGCGGTTGGTATTGCATCCTTCGTCCGCGGCTTTCAGGAGATCGGTAATGTGGTTTTCGGCCTGCTTCTTATAGGCTGGAGCGCCGCTGGAATAGTCTGTCTTCATGCGGATAAGCTCGGCATCGATCACGGTCTGCCGTTTTTCATAGGTGCCTTTATACTGTGGATCCCGGTTTCGTGGGTTCTTGGCAGGCTTCTCAGTACCGATACTAAATAGGGTCGGTCAATCCGCGTAATCAGCTTGCATTCCCGAGGCGAAGCAAAAACGTTTGAGCAATTTCATATGTTATTAGTATGTGTTTTATTGACTATCTGATAGTTGACGTGGTATGGTTTCTTTATATGTTAGCGTGATAAGCACTTACAAAACACTCTTAATTGGCGGGGCGATTCGCTGATAGATTGGGTATAATATGAATACTGTTTTTGTTCTTCTCGTCGTCGCAGGAATTGCCTTCGCAGGCTTCACTGATGAAGGGTTCATACCTGCCGAACCGCAGCACGGACATTCGACGGACGATATCATTCTGACCTCGGTGGGCACATGGACAATACCTGGTGCTAAAACGCCCAGGGGTATCGATTGCTCAGATTCCGCCAGCGAGCTTTACATCACAGACTACAGCATCGACATGATTGGAGTTTACAACTATACGGGTACTCTGCTCGATCAAATCGCCTGCCCGGGCGAAATCCCGGACGTCGCAGGTATCTGCCAGGGTTCCGACTACCTTCTGATTAACGATTTCGGGTCAGATACGGATATATTCAGATACCAGTCGGGCACCTGGAGCGCGGATTTCACGAATCCCGCCTCCAGCCCCACAGGAATGGATATGGACGCGACCGGTGCCATCTGGGAAATAGAAGCCTCCACAAATACCCTTTATCGCTTCGACGCAACCGGCATTCTCCTCAACCAGTGGAGTCTCACGGAACCTCCTGCGAGTGCTTCAGCCATGGCCTGCACTATCTTCCCCATAAACAGCACGAACGTAGTGATGATAGGCGGCATGACCTGGGCCGACTTCTACTTCTATGAATGGGATGGGACGGACCTGACCTTCATCGGCACGCATGTTACTCCCCAGAACTCCAATAAGAGCTACGGTGCCGCATGGTGCAGCCAGCGTAACACTATCTTCTGGGTATACAAAGACGGCGGGACTTTCGTTGTTTGCGAGTTCCAGTGCTTCATCACCGGTGTAGCGCTTGAGCGCTCGACGTGGGGGGCTATCAAAGCAACCATCTAACTGTCTGCTCTGTATTCTTAATGATAATAGCGAGGCCCCTTTCGAGGGGCCTTTCATTCAGATATCCGCCTGTGCCTGCTTCTGACCTGAAAGATATTGAAGAACATTCCGATGGAATCCCACAGTAAATTAACCTTTGCTCCATCGACATGGTGCCAGGAAACGGGACCCTCCTTGATCCTGTATCCCTTCATCTGCGCCAGGTAAAGCAGTTCCAGATCAAAGCCGAATCCATCAATCTGTACCAGTGAAAATACAGGCTTGATCACTTCCCTTCTGAATATCTTGAATCCGCACTGGGTATCGCAGATATCCCTGAACAGAAACAACCGCACGAAGAAATTAAAGATCGTGCCCATGAATTCCCTGTACCAGCGCGTGTCCAGAACCTGATCGGAATCACGTAACACTCTTGAACCGATGAAGATATCGTAGCCATCTCTACGGATGCAGTCCAGATTCTTCTCGATCTCATCCGGTTCTACGGAGCCGTCTGCATCCATGAACAGGCAGAAATCTCCCTCTGCCTTGAGAAGACCTTTTTTAACGCGGTAACCCTTGCCCCTGTTCCTCTCTGATCTAAGCAGATGAAAGTACTCGAATTTGTTTTCATACTGAGCTGTGATGCCGACCGTATCATCAGTTGAACAATCATCCACAACGATCAGTTCATAAGTAAGCCTGCTGTTGCTGCAGTATGTGACGAGTTTATCAAGGAATGGGCCTATGCGGTTTTCCTCGTTGTAAGCCGGGATAATTACTGAAACATCGATGCTGTTTATCATACTCTCTCTTCTGTTACCTGTCTGGAATAGAATCCACATCCAATATCCAGATGGAATCGCTATCCGTGAATCCGGGGAAATACTGAGCATAAACACTGTCGTAAAAAGCTCTTTCCGCGCTATCATAAAGCCATCTATGGTATACGATCACATCGATGTTCTCCTGCATTTCCGGGAATTCAGGTATATCATCAAGAAAAGACGGGAATCGTGCAAGCTGGGCGTATTGCCGCACATATCCCGTCGCAGTCTGGAACAGAGCATACCGCCTAACGTTCCTGTCACAGGGGATTTCAAGAACTGTATTTTCGGGGGATATGCCGTAACACTCTTCAGGTATCTCCGCTGACAGGAGAGGCAGTGTCATAACAGTCATTTCAAACAGCAGGAGAAACATGAACAGAGCTCTCAATCGTTCTCTCATTATTGAAAAAGCCATACCCGCACCCACAGCTACTAGAATACCGCCAAGAATGGCAAAGCGCGAAGGGGCTCGAATTCCATTGAGAACAGGGATACTCTGCAACAGCCGAAAAGGCAGCGGAATTCCAAGCGGCCTGCCGAATATGCGGAGCTCAGGACCAAGACTCAGCAGGAACAGTCCGAGTACAACAGCCACGAATCTCCAGCGTTTCTTCTTCCAGACGATGACGGCGAAGGCTGCAAGTATAACAAGACCAGGGGTAACCACGCCTTCGTACGTATTAGGCATCCATGATACTCTCTGCTGCAGTCCTGTAATTTCGCCCAGAAGACCGAATGGAGAGGGAAGGATGAACGATTGGGGTTCGGCCGACCAGTATATAGCTTCTCTCCAGTTCATAATCGGTGATCCGGCTTCTCCGGGTGAGGTTATAACGAATGCTCCGTAAAGAACCATCACCGTTATTACCACAAGAACAAGCATTGCAGTTCTTTTCCATTCCGCACGTGTTATGAATGCTGTCGCGATTACTCCGATGCCTGCGAATATCGCATGAAATGGGCTCTGAAACGCTGCCGCCAGCATAGCTGCTGCAAATCCGAGATAATACCTGCGTTTCCTGTTCTTAAGATACTCTCTGCAAAGCCACAGGGAAGCGATCAGTGCCCAGCAGTTTGCAAGCTGATAATGCTGCAGAAGGTGAGCAGTTCTGGAAGGAAGCCAGACCAGAGCAAGAGCCGAAAAGAGTGCGCCGTATCTGTCTGCGCCCCATGATCTGGC
>JAUWSQ010000063.1 GCA_030609965.1 Candidatus Fermentibacterota bacterium | reverse complement strand
CAGAAGTGACGCCCGGCCCCATTTCGACGCCTGACCCCTTTTCTATATTAACATCAAGTTGTAGTTTCACCTAGTTGGAAAGCCGAATCATTCACATAAGGAGAGGATTTATGGTTAAGACTGGAGTTATCGGACTTGGTTACTGGGGACCCAATCTGCTGAGAAATCTTTATTCCAATAAGCGGAGAGGGAAGCTTGTGATGTGCGACTCAAATCCTGCTCGACTTGAAAAGATCAGATCAAGATACCCCGATGTGAGCTTCACGTCCAATTGCCAGGACCTGTTCGATGACAGCAGCCTTGATGCTGTTGTTATTGCTACGAATGTTTCTTCACACTATCCGCTCGCTAAAAAGGCTCTGCTCGCAGGAAAACACGTATTCGTTGAGAAGCCCTTTGCCGCCAGTATCGCGGAAGCTGAGGAACTTGTCGATCTCGGCAGGAGCAAGGGTCTTGTTACAATGGTGGGACATACGTTCATGTTCTCACCTCCAGTTATCAAAACAAAGGAGATCATCGACAGCGGTGAGCTGGGTGACATTCACTTCATCACATCGAGCCGTGTGAATCTGGGGCTTCACCAGAAGGATGTTTCCGTGATCTGGGATCTTGCCCCGCATGATTTCTCCATGCTGTTCTACTGGCTTGGGGAGGAACCATCCAGAGTAAGTGCTTTCGGTCATGCTTACGTACTCGATGGTATTCCAGATGTAGCTTTCATCAACCTTGCCTTCCCGAGTGGTGCCATCGGTAACGTACAGGTGGCGTGGCTTGCACCCTCAAAACTAAGGAGAACGGTGATCGTCGGCAGCAGGAAAATGCTTGTCTACGATGATACAGAACCCATCGAAAAAATAAAGATCTACGACAAGGGCGTTGATGTTATCGAACCTGAAAGCTTTGGAGAATACCAGCTTACCTATAGAACGGGAGATATCGTTTCTCCAAAGCTGCTTGCGGGTGAACCCCTGGCAGCGGAGATGGAAGAATTCCTGAGCTGCATAGAAACCGGAAACAACCCGAAATCATCAGGAGAGGAAGGTCTTGCAGTTGTGAGGGCTCTTGAACTGGCTGATGCCAGTCTTCGGAAGGCTGATTAAGGGAGGAACTGCAGTCCATGGATTCTTCAGTACAGCTGAGTACGGAGGAACTCTATATAACCGGGCTATCGGATAAACCTCTTGAACTGGCGGTTCTTGCCGGATCCATGCTGGTCCTTCTTGGTGATGAACGAACCATCGCTCCGGACCTTGCCCTTGTTATCGCAGGCAGAAAGGCTCCTGCTTCCGGGATGATTCATCTCGGAGACGATAACCTGGACATTAATAATCATAATGCAAGAGGCAGGGTTGAATACGTTCCCTGTGATTTCGCCTGTCCTCCGGGAATGACTGTATCGGGACATCTCTCCCTTGCATCCGCAGCGGCAGGCTACAGTAGAAAAGATACGAGGGATATTCTATCACAACTTTACACCTGGTGTTCGCTTGAGCACTGCAGAGATGAAGAGGTGGCTGAACTTTCACCAGGCGACAGGTATCTTACCGCCTTTGCTGCAGCATGCCTGCCTATTCCAGATGTCTTTGTACTGCAGGGACCTTTTCCGGATAAACTGCATCCCCTCCTCGAAGACCTCTGTCAGGGAGGGTGTGCAGTTATCGCATCTCTTCCCGAAATTCATTACATACCTCAAATGACCAATAGAATTGCTGTGTGTGATTCTGATGATGTAAGACAGATCGTAAGGCTTGGGGAGCTGTCGGATGCCTGTTCTATTCTTATGCGGCTCCGCGTCAGATTCTATCCTGAACTGCCCAGAGCAGTGATGGAAAGCCTGCCTGGAGCAAAGAATGTTCTGGCAATACAGGGTGGCTACGAGTTTCGCCACCCTGGTCTCTCTGCTGCTGTAACAAACCTGGTCAATCTTGCCAGGGCTAATTCAAGACAGATAGTCGGGCTTGAGGTAAAACCACCATCAAACTCAGAATTACTGGAGTACTTCACTGCTGATGATGAAACTGGAGAGGCGGATCTTTTTTGCGCAGAAGACCTGGATATCTGAGAATATGGGGCTCTGTATTCCGGTACATGTCGGAATGGGCTTTGAATCGACAGTTTTTTATCTGGATTCTACTGGCAGCTCCTATAATCGCATGGATACTTCCGGGACAGACGGCTGTTCCGTTTCTACCGCTGGCGATATCCTGCATTACATACTGCGGGCCTGCTGCATTCATTACAGGATGGCGCTGTTCGAATGCTAGAAATAACCTTGCGGATATCCTCTTCAAAACAAAAGCCGGGAAATACTCACTGATAGTCCCGGAGATTCTGCTTCCAACTATTGCAGGTACACTGCCCGCGCTGGGGCTGACTGCTCTCTGGACAGCAGGTAGAGGCGGTTTCCCCTGGCAGCTATGGGCAGTTATTCCCTTCGCTTCTCTGACTGCTGTTTCAGTAACGGTTCTTCTGGAGAAATACCTGAATCAGACGGGATATATGCTCAATATTCTGGTGTTCATGGCGCAGGCATCCGCTGCATCGTGGGTACTCTCCCCTGTTTTCCAGCTCATGATCCCTCACGGATACGTCCTATGGACACTGAGATGGAATGATGGAAGCGGGGCAGCTTTTCATGGAGATATTTACGTTTTCTTCGCGGTACTTCAAGGAATCGGATTGATGCTCCTGACAGTGAAAGTACTCTCGGATTCAGGAATGAACCATACAGATTAACACCTGGAGACCCACTCGGAACCCTTGACCGCAAACCTTCTTCTCAAGTCTGCACCACTGGTGATACCGATCCGTTTTGTGACTGATACATCGGGTTTGCTGCCATCAACACGACTCAGTACCTGAATCTCTCCATTAACCAGTGATATCCCATTGTGTCTTCTGTCTATTCCGAATGCCTGGCAGAGTTTGCCCGGACCGCTGCACAGGTCAGTGGGCTTTACCATCCTGCGGTTCGCCCGCATCAGTTCGATTCCCTCAAGCGGTTCGGTGGCACGGATCAAAACAGCTTCTCCGCTTCCTTGAATTCCGGATGTAACGTTGAAGCAATTGTGAACACCGTAGATAAGATATACGTAAGCCAGGCCACCCCTCTTGAACATGAACCGGTTCCTCGGGGTTCTACCCCGGAAGGAATGGCTTGCCGGATCATCCTCGGTGTAAGCCTCGGTCTCCACAATTATTCCGCTGATGAATTCTCCACCAGCCTTCCTTCTCAGAAGGCAGCCAATAAGGTCAGGGGCAAGGATTTCAGCGCCTCTGCTGAAAAAATCATCTGGTGGTATTGTATAAGTCTTCAGAATCCTCCTCCTGTTTCAATTGAACTGAATAGGGTACATTATGGTTAATGGAAAAGCAAACAAGGAGGACGAAATGAGTGAGTGTCCATTCTGTAATCCCGATGAAGACAGGATCATCTGGAAAGATGAGAATGTGTACGTTATTCGAGATCTTTACCCGGTATCTCCATCCCATTCACTTATTATTCCGTTCAGACATTTCGCAAGCGTATTCGATGCCACCGAAGAGGAACTGGCATCTATTGCCCGTGCGCTCAGTTTCAGAAAGATGCAGCTTGAGAAATCCCTTGCAGCGGATGGCTACAACATCGGAGTGAATGAGGGGAAATCTGCGGGGCAGACGATACCTCATGTTCATATTCATCTTATACCGAGATTTGAAAGGGATGTTGATGATCCCAGGGGGGGAATAAGGGGAGTAATTCCCGAAAAAAAGACCTATCCCAACTCCTAGGAGGCTGTCCGATAATGCAGCATCGGCATAAAGAACCACATATCTGGCTATAATGACCACATATTATCATCAAATACATTTCAGTATTCTCTTCAAATCTGTGATCATTCTATCTCAGCAATGTGGCTCTTCTGCTCTATGCCCATTGTCGGACAGCCTCCTAGACGGTCTTAACTGATATAATCTTTCAAGTATTCAAATACAGGGACAATCGAATATGGGTTTATTCGAAGAAGCGCTGAAATGCATTGAGGCACCGATGGTTCTTGATGTCGCTACCGGAAGCGGGAGCTTCGCAGGTCGTCTTAGAACAGAGTATGAGGGGATCGGCACCATCACAGGTATCGATGTAAGCTGGAAGGGACTGGAAAAGTCGAGGGAAGCCCTGAACAAAATAGAGGACATGCATGTGGTATGCATGGACTCTTCGGAAATGGCCTTCTCCCCTCGAAGTTTCGATATGGTCTGCATTTCCAATTCCCTGCATCACATGGCGAGGCTGGAACACACCCTTAAAGAGATGATGCGGGTGCTGAAGCCCGGCGGATACTTCCTTATAAGTGAAATGTACAGCGACAACCAGACCGAAGCCCAGATGACACATGTTCTGATGCATGAGTGGTGGGCATCCATCGATACCCTCAACGGAATACCTCATTTCAGTACATTTCCAAGGGAGAAAATCCTTAACATCGCGCAAACACTAGGACTGAATGATCTGATAACCGCTGATTACTCAAGCCTGGACAGTGACCCCATGAGCAAAGACGTTATGGATCATATAAATGGAGCAATTGATACTTACATGGGAAGAGCGAAAAATATTGAGGATAGTTCAAAGCTGGTTAAGCGTGGTGAAGAACTGAAAGAAAAACTTCAAAGTGACGGTTTTCATGGGGCCACCACCCTTGCTCTTCTTGCCGGGAAACCATCAATCAGTGTTTAATCCCCGGGAACCAATTGCGATCAGAAGGCATTGTATCTTAATAAGTTAAATTATCAGGGATTACTGTTATTTATCTTTTAAACAATCAATTGAAAGGTGAACCATGAAAATATTACTGACCCTTTCCCTTATTGCCGGAGCGGCCTTTTCCGGAACCATCTCTCCCCGGCTTGCAGAGGAGATGAGTACTTCTGAGAACTCAGATATGTTCAGTGTATTGATCAAACCCGTTGGCTCCGTAGATACGGAATACATAGCCCAGGCTACTGCGGGAATGACAAGAGCTGAAAGACGCGTATTTGCAGCTGGAGTAATGAAAGACCGGGCCGAAGAAGCCCAGGCAGGCATCCTTGCACAGCTTGCCGTATATGGAAATGAATCCGTTGCGGATGTTCATCCTTTCTGGATCGTCAATGCAATCGCTGTTTCTCTTTCATCCGAGGTTATTGAACAGATAGCCGCCAGAGATGACGTTCTTTTCATTCGGATGATGAACACTGAGAACGCACTCATTGAACCCGTTGATATTCATCCGGCAACTCACGATGAGTTATCGGATGCCGTAGCGTGGGGTGTTTCCCAGATCGGAGCCCCGGCTGTCTGGGCTTTGGGATACAATGGCTCCGGCGTAGTGGTCAGTGTTGTTGATACCGGAGTGAATCACGCCCATTGGGATCTGCATAACAACATGTGGCACGATACTGCCGCCGGTTTTCACTACGGATGGGATTTTGAGAATAACGATGGTGACCCGATGGATTCAAACGGACACGGAACCCACTGCGCCGGAAGCGTGGCCGGTGACGGTACTGCCGGGACCGAGACAGGTGTCGCGCCAGGGGCAACAATAATGGCCCTGAGGGTGTCCAATCAATTAAGCGCTGAATCCCAGTTATGGGATGCCTTCCAGTTCAGCATAGACCATGGTGCTGACGTTATTTCAACATCCATGGGCTGGATGCAGGTATGGGATCCGGACCGTGTGTCATGGCGTGAATCCGAGGAGAACGTTCTTGCCGCGGGAATCTGCCATTCCGTAGCGGCAGGAAATGAGGGCGGTAATACATCCACATACGGTGACATAAGAACACCGGGAGACTGCCCTCCCCCATGGCTTCATCCTGATCAGACCACATCGGGAGGTCTTTCCGCTGTTGTAACGGTAGGCGCAACTGATAATGGTGATAACATCGCCAGTTTCTCAAGCGTTGGGTATTCAACCTGGATGTTCGATGATCCCTGGTTCGATTACAATGATACCTCTCCGAACATAGGCCTGATCGATCCGGATATCTCAGCACCCGGTGTAAATATTGTAAGTTGTGACTTATCTGCCTCAGGATACACCACCATGAGTGGAACCTCCCAGGCGACTCCCCACCTTGCCGGGTGTATGGCGCTGGTATTGAGTGCCAATCCCTACCTTTCTCCGGCTGTGGTTGACTCCCTCCTTGAAGTTACTGCTCTTGAACTGGGCAGTTCGGGCAAGGACAACGTATTCGGTTCGGGAAGGGTTGATGTCTACGAAGCAGTACTTGCAGCGCTATCTGTACCGATTGCGGGAGGTGCGGTCGGAGAAACCGCACCGCAGCTGATGATAGCACCGGCAGGACCCAACCCTGCATTCTCTTCAGTATTGTTCGACCTATACACAGGCTCCTCCTCCGATGTGGAAGTATCCATATACGATGTTGGAGGGCGTGTTATAGATGTTATTCACAGCGGAGAACTTGCGGGCGGAAACCACAGTTTCACCTGGGGTATCCCCGAAACAATGAGCTGC
Source organism: Candidatus Fermentibacterota bacterium (assembly GCA_030609965.1). Classification (GTDB taxonomy): domain Bacteria; phylum Fermentibacterota; class Fermentibacteria; order Fermentibacterales; family JCC-6; genus Aegiribacteria. The sequence continues at coordinate 9,075 of JAUWSQ010000063.1, read as the reverse complement.
GGTATCTATTTCCTGAGGGCTGAAACTCTCCATGATACTGCCACCATGAGATTTACCGTATTGAAATAATTCTCAATCAGATTCTTCGAGAAAGAGCCCCGTCTCCTCAAGGAGGCGGGGTTTCTTTGATCTGATGAATCCGGGTTAGCCCGTATATTTCACAAGCTTTTGTTTCGAAGCGTCGTAAACAGTTGTGGACTTGAAGGCTTGTTAAGTGGACCGGATCTGATAGTTGGCCTGAAACAGAAGCATTGATATGAATATGGAGAAAAGCATTTCACTCACTCTCCAATCTGTATGCACGAACAATTCTGCCATCAAAATACCATATTTTATTACCATCAGATGTCATTCCAGCAAAAACACCACAGGAACGCGGGAAAAACCTGCCCTCCAAACTGAATAATTCAGATAACCAAACCGCAGAACCTGATGAGTCAAGCAAAATCAATCTATGTTGCTTTATACCTGTATATAATGTTGCTAGAACGTAGCCATTATCCGAAACTGAAATCGGATATAACCGTGGAGACTCTCTATTAGAGTATATCGAATGGAAAATATCCTGGATTTCATTAGCTGACGAGTTAATCCTGTAAAGGCGGATCCCATTCGCAAAGTTCATCATTTCGTCATAGTTATATGTCTCAACTGCCAGGAAGTCACCGGAAGGACTGAACACAGGATTCGCGACTACCTTCTCACGGGACTCTCGAAAAAATTCATTCCCTGTTTCTCCATTAAACAGTTGCAACCTGGCAAACCTCTGAACAGCTACTGTCCGACCGAATGCATCGGTATTCAGATCGCTTACAAGACTATCAAGCGTACGCTCAGCAGATATCTCAGATACCCAAATTTCTTCACCGTTGCCATTTATACCTAATAGTGTATTTGTACTTGTAAAGTAAAATCGGTTTCCCTGACTATCATGTTCTGTAAACTCATTTATATCGCTACCACCGGAATATTCATAGATCAGATCAAAATGCTCATTGAAAATGCGCCTGCTATATCCTGATCTAAAAAATATTGACCCAGAGTCAGTGATTAGTTGTCCAGAATTGCCAGGTTCCAGACCCTCGAAGAGATTAGCCCATTCACTCTGCATTTCTTCAAGATTAATGCGTAAACAACTGCCATCTTCCTCATCTAAGAACAGCAGATAGTCACCACCTGGAGAAAAGTTAATATTGATCCTTTGACAGACCGGAAAGTCGAATCCCATCTGATCAACCTGCTGATCATCCTCAAACCTGATCACCCTGTTCTCATCCAGTAATGTGATATCCCAGGTATATTCTAAACCTTCCTCAGATTCAGTGATGCACCCGAGAGGAACTCGTTCAGTCGAGACGTATTCGAGAGGATTCAGAGACCATTCCTCAACCAGATTATACTCTGGAGAAAGCCAATTCCCCTCCGGAATTACAAGAGAAACCGGTGAGGAAATCAATATGCACAGTAATAGCATAATTCTCCAATCCTTATCAGTACCTTATTGTGTAATGCAGTTCCACGGTTGGCTCAAGGTATCCATGCATTGTGGTTCTGCTGGTTCCCTCAACATAGAAATCATTGCTGAACAGGTACTGGACGCTGACAGTTCCCGGGTCAGCTGAGAACACATCGTCCTTGTATGAAACGTAAAGATTCGGGAGCACGTATTTGCCGACATTGAGTACAAGGCTCGTGGTATCGGAAAGAAGCTCTGGAGATATCTCGAATGTATCAAGACCGATCTCATGCCTGAGATTCCGGGCGAGAAGGCTTCCGAGCATCGTCTGGGCAACGTTTTCAACCTCTGATCTGATGGAACTGGAGTTCATCTGCTGCATCTCGCTGTAGGTAAGCCCAACTGCCAGCAGGGTAAGAATATCCTCCTGTGCTACTGGACCTGATGGACCCAGGCAGGTAAGAGAGATATCAAGATTCTCCAGGTCTCCGGAGATGTGAATTGTAATTACGTATTCCTCGTGGCTTATCACGCTGTGCACTTTGGTCTCAGCCGTTACATTCAGCTGCATGGTCGGAGGGTTGCCCTGTATGATATTCACCATTCCTTCGGTTATCTGAAAATCCCTCTGAAGCAGTGTTATTCTACCTCTGACCGCCGATACATATCCGTTTACAGTCGGCTTTCGCTCAAGAGTGAATATCCTGAGTTTCAGAGCCATCTCAATATCAGCGAAATTCGTCCTGAACCACAGATCCCCTGTTCCGGCCACGTCAATGGAAAGATCGAATGGGAGTTCCCCTGAACCACTGGATGGGGAGGAACTCACAGGTTGAGGAATACCTACCGCGCCCTCTTGGATTTTAAGCTGGCCCGAAAGAACAGGTCTTTCTCCCAGCCCCGTTCCATCTGATGAGAGTCTTCCGGAACAGATGACAGCTCCCATTCCGGGGATGGCGATCTCCATATTCGAAAGTGTGGAACTGAGGTTGTAATTACCGAGTTCAAAGGGGATCAGGCTGACAATATCAGCCTGCCAGCTGGAGGAAAAGTTACCGGTATCCTCGCTGCCGGAACCAAGCGTAAGGCGGGCATTGTACCCCCTTTCAGTTGAGTCAGGATAGTTCATGTAGAAATTCACGTTGGGCAGCTCTATTCCAAGCGCAGTGATGAACAGTCGGCTGATCCTTGCGGAAGCCTGAATTTCCAAGGTGTAGTCACCATTAAACTTCTCGTACTCGACTCTCGCGGAAACACTTGCCCCCATGGTTTTTACCGGTGATGGAAGAATGTAGAAAAGCCAGTCGCCGACATTGTTAACCTCAAGCTCAAGCCACTGGATCTTATCGAAAAGAAGGGCGGCATCCGTTCCTGCCCAGACATCCCTGGCTTTCATCTGCAGGCCGGACCTTACACCATTGTGCCATGCGTATATCCCATTCACATCGAGCGCGTCGTTCTCTGCGGAGACATCAACGGTTATACTGTCCATTCTGAACTGGCCGTAGACCGGATCAGATATATGTCCTGTAAAGGATCCTTGAACACCGGTTGTATCGCTGAGGTATGAAATTCGGAAGTTGCCGATCCCCGACATATCAGCGGGCAGACCGGAGAACGTACTGAAGGTGCTGAGATCGAAGTTCACTATGTCAGCATGCATTTGCATTTTCTCAGGGCTGAGGATACCGGACATGGCAAAGTCTCCCACAGGAGGATCGAGCCATAGTGTATCCAGAATTATTGTACCGTTTTCAGTAAATCCTGATAACCCTCCAGCTGTGATCACTCTCAGTTTGGAATGGGTGGCCCGAATTTCCTCTACATTGAAGAAGGTCGTATCACCTGTCTCTACTTCTATTTCAGCCGTATATAACCGGTCATGTGAACCGGCAAGTGTAAATCCTTCTATCCGGATGCCATCTCTATCCAGCTTAATGTCCGCGGTTGTGTGGAAAACGTCTGAGATAACTCTGAGGCTGTCTATAAGAAGGGAAGCGTCCGCAGTCAGACCGGAACCTGCAATACTGAACGTTCCGTCCACGGATACAGTGTCAGCCGATACTCCTTCAGCAGAAAATTCACGAACTTCAACACCGCCTTCGAAACTCAATCCGAAAGGAATTCCAGCGATGATGTTCCTTGTTGAGTAATTAAGGGAACCATCAATGGATACTCTTTCCGCTGATATCCCCTGCATCTCAAGTTCTCTTACTCCCGCACTGCCCTGGAGATTCATGCCGAATCCCGTACCATTTCCGCTCAATGAGAAGAACGCGGAGGTTATATCGGGGCATTCACTTAAACAGAAATCCCTGAAAAATGTAAGATCCGTTACCTCACCGTCAGCCTGTACTGTCCACGATTCAGGGATCCATCCCGGTCCCAGATATCCATTGCCGTTGAACGAAGCATTCCCGCTGCTGCTGCCCAGGGATCCATCCAGGCTGAAGGAATTATCTGAAAGGACCGCACCCATATGGAGCGATGTAATATCTATAATTTCCGAAGATGATTCAGCGAGATCGACTGTCACTGAACCGCTCAAACCGGAGTATCCTGTCCCTCTGCATTCAGCGTATACGGAACCTTCAATACCTGTAACGGAGAATTGCGGCAGGTATTCCGAAACATCCGTATTTGTCATATTCAGGCGTAGTGCAGCACTCCATCCAAGAGATTCCATATTGAATCCCCCGTCAAAACTCAATTCGGCGTCATCCGTTGCCGCGCGCAGATTCCGTACGCTGATATTCTGAAGATCGGCTTTGAGTGTATCAACTTCAAAGGATGCCTCGGTTCCAAACAGAACCGCTCTTCCGCTGGTTAGTGTAATTTCCGTCTGAAGATCAGGCAGAATGCCATACACGCCGCCCTCCAGAGAGACCGACAGGTCAACAGGCAAATCATAGGACGAAGTCCCGACAATTCCGGAAAACTCGATATCCAGAGTTTTCTCCGAGCCGAAAAGGGTTCCGGAAACTAAAAGTGAACCGGGAGCGGCTGTTCCCGTAAATCCATCTGCAGTGACGTTACCGTCCTCCATACGCAGAAGCCCGTATCCGCGTATACTGCCGAAACCGGGAAGGTAGACGCCAGCGGAATCAACACTCAGCGCTATTCCGGCCATCCTTTCAATCGAAGCATTGATGTGCATGGAATCAACAATGATGCTACCGGATTCAGTTATTATGCCGTAGCGAAGATACAACCTGTCGGTACTTGCAGCTACGCCAGTATCGATATTATTGAGGATTGTCATGAGCGAAATAGGCTCATCGTTCGGCAGAGCCGATTCAGGTGCGAGCTGAATACTCAGGCTGTCAACCAGTATCTGATCAACATGGCCGCTTAAAAGGTAATAAATAAGATTGCCGTCTATCTGAATGGAGGCTGCAGAAACCACCAGACCTTCAATATCCGTGACAATGACCGAGTCTGCAGATGTATTCCAGAAGATATCGGTATGCAGCCCTCGAAATGCGATGGTAATATTATCATCCGAAACGAAACTTCCAATGATATTCCCGGGAACATCTCCGAGAAATCCTGTGGCCAGAATAATGTAGAGAGAGAGTATCAGGAAGATGATTCCAAACGCAATCATCCTGAATAAGCGGGTAACCCTACGCCTTCCGGTCATGGGAGAACCTCCGGAAGGCTCCAAACCTTAGAAAGCATGACCTATCCCGATGTATATCTTTCCCCTCTTGAGGGAATTCCTCCAGGTAGGCGCGAACCCATAATCGAGTCTCAAAGGGCCAAAAAGCGTATGGTAGCGGAGTCCGAATCCTGTTCCAAAGCCTGCCGTCTCAAAATCAACCTCTTCGAACGCGTTCCAGAGCCCGCCGGCATCTGTGAACAGAACTATCCCAAGGTTTCCGACTACCCTGACCCGAATCTCAAAATTTCCAAGAACCTCAAGACGCCCTCCTATGGGATTTCCATCATCATCTTTCGGACCCAGTGAATTGAAAGGATAACCCCTGACTGTAGTTCCTCCCCCAAGGTAGAACCTGTCATCCGGAGGTACGGTAGTATCATCACCGTAAGGAAATGACCCCCCCAGTCTCAGGCGGGAGGCGAGTATAAAATCGTTACTCAGTGGAAAGTAGAGCCTGGCTTCAGTGGAGACTCTGTAATAATCATTACCTCCAAGAAATCCACCCGACAGTTTCCCCGCCCCCATCATCCAGTGTCCCCGCAACGGATCAAGTGAAGGGCTTCTTGTATCATGTGTCAGAGTTGATGTAATACTGGAGGTTGTCCGCCAGTCGGAAGTGGTGAAAACGCTATCTACCCATTCGTTGTACTTCTCGTACTCAAGGCTGTAGCCGATCGTGAATCTAAGTTTCTCGGTGAGGTCCCTGGCGAATGTGGAAGTTATTGAATAACTTCTCTGCCTGATACCGGGTGTGAACAAGTACAGGTATCCCAGTTTCAGCTGCCATTTCCATCTTGTTGATAAAAACCAGGGTTCCTCGTAGATGATCTCAGGTTCTATCATCCGTCCATCCCTTGAACCGAAGTATTCCATCATGTATATACCGATGGACAGCCTCTGATTATTACCCATGATGTTGGGGTGAAGCCATGTGACGCTTCCGAAAACAGCCGATGGTGATACGTAACCGGTACCCAGATCTACCCTTCTGTATCTGGTTTCGCTTATGGAAATATCCAGATTCACTGTGCTGCTGTCATTCTCGTCCGGGTTGTAGGAAAATCTTACATCCTGGAACAGGCCAAGTCCGTAGATATTGCTGATAGACTGTCTGAGGAGTTCCATATTCAGCGAATCACCGGGCTGGATCAATATTTCTCTTGTAATAACCGTTCTACGAATTGTTTCAAGTCCGCTGACGGTAATGCTGCCGAGAAAAGCCTGTTCATTTTCATCAACATTACATTCTACTGCCCGGTAACCGGTCACACTGTCTACTTCACTTATGCCCAGAAGACCAATGTCGATGGTTGAATAGATGTAACCTCTTTCATTGTAAATATCGAGCAGGGAATTCTTGAAGGAGAGAGTATCTGCGGGCGTTATGGGTTCACCTGGAACCCCGGGATAAAGCATAGCCAGTGAATCGGCAGGGAACACTGCCGCACCGTTGAATACGAGACCTGAGAGCAGGCTTCTTATGCCGCCCTCGACCGAAATTCTCACAATATCAGTCTCATCATCCCAGAGGGGCCACTGGACTGTTACAACAGCCTCAAGGTATCCGATATCGTTAAGGTTCGCGATGATGCCATCTCTAACCTGTACCGGTGTTATTCGAAGGAGGGATGCCCCTTCTTCAAGCCCGGTTCCGCTTAGAAGTTTATGCTCAGAAACGGGAAAATCCCCGGATATGTATATGGAATCAACTTCAGGTTCAACGAACTCCCCATGCACAGATGAAGAGATGAACAGAAGCAGCAGAAATGGCGTAAGCGTTCTAAGTAAGGAAAAGTGATTTCTCAGTACGATATTGTTTCCTTTCAGGCCTGAATATAGGAAGTTTCCGTACCCGATGCGGTCCCTCTGAACATGTACTCGCAAATATACAGGTCAGCAAGTATAGTTCCACATATGAGTCAAGCATAATTCCAAATACGGTGTGCGAGTTCCTTCCAATTCTTCTTCCAGCTTCTCGGCAAGTTATACCTTGAGCAGTGACTGTTAAGGAATATCTTTCTTGTTTGCCAGGAGTTTGAGCTCTTCGATCATGGATTCGGGTAATTTGTCATATCTCTTGCAGAGATTACTCGAATCAGATTCTCTCACATTTGTCAATTCCTTTTCCTGCAGAACAATATGTATAACCTGCGAAGGAATTACTGCGCCAACCGGCAAGCTCCTTGGGCAGGTTCATACAGTGGTTAAATTATAATTGTCTTTCTAATATAGGAAATACCTTTTCAATATCATCGATTAATTTTGTATCCCAAAGCTCCAGTTGTCTCCAAATTCGATCACCAACGAAGTAAAGGGAAGTCCTATTCGGGCATTCTAAATCTTTACCGCTATTATTCTCTTCGATTTCATTCATCCGAAGGACTTGATTTTCAATGTATCGCGCAAAGCCTTCTTTCCAGAATTGCCATATCATGTATTCGTAGTCATAAGCTTCAAGCTTTGCTGAAAGTATAGACATTGCATCCATAATCTCATCAAAATCATATCTGGTAATCTCTTGCAAAAGTTTTAAGTAGTCAGGGCTTTCATACGGGAATGGGTGATTTATCTCCCACATATAATCTTGAGTGCCTGTTGCGCGTTGATATATCCTGAGTTTCGTTTTCAAATCCTCCTCACATGTTCTGCTCTGATAGCAGTGGACAAATTCATGAAGGATTGTTGCGAAAAAATTCGATTCTTCCAGGCAGCTGGGTGTTACGATACAACAGCAATCTCCCAGCTCATCAATAGGGAATGCGGCTTTGGTCCCCTCTCGGATTTGCATCGGAAGTGTAACTGTAGTTTTGTATTGATATGCTCCTGGCTGTTCCTGAAAAACATGTAGCTTGTCTGATACACCAATGCCAATTGAGTATTGATAGTTGAAGAGGGCATGAATACTGCTGGCTTCCTGCTTTTTCTTAAGAACTGGAGATAGTGCTATTTCGAATTCCTTGATATTCAGCATTTCATTTTTCTAGTTAAATGTTCTAAATCAGCAAGCTGCCAATATTTGTCTCATTGCAGTTACGCAGCTCTGCTTCATTTTGTTGTTGGCGAAATGTTTACTGTATCGAATAAGTAACACTCCATAATCCAGAGACCGGATATCTCAAATACTGAATATCCCGTGCTGCTGGAGCAAGTATTTCCTTTAGTTCCTGTTCCGACGGGATATTCTTCAAAATATGGTACAACTGCGAATCTGATTTTCTTAATGCAATGGTGTTTCCATCTGAATCTAGTGTATGATTCTTCGAATCAAGATCTTCCAATTGGCAGATATGCAGAACTCTTGATCCAGGCCTTAATTTACTATGAAGAATATTGAGGAAACTATGTATTTTTGCTTTGGGAATATGGCACCACCAAAGACCAGAAATGGCTCCCGAGAAGTGATTAGGGATACTCTCTAGAAAATAAGCATCTACCTCTTCAAACTCGATGTTTGAATAGTCTGATAAAAGTTTCCTAGCTATTGTAAGCATTGACCCATTCACATCTGTTGCAAGAACTGATTCTGCTGTGTTTGCTACTATCTTAGTCCAATACCCTGTACCACAGGCTATTTCAAGTACATTGCAGCCGGCAAACAGGTTTGAGATCAAACTCCTGATTTCGCTGAAATCCTTTACATCATTATCGCAATCGGTGCAAAATCGCTGGTGATAACCATGAGCGAGTGAATCGTAATACTCAGCTACTTCTTCAATCAGATGCATTCTTCTCCAAATCGCCAACAGTGATTCTACAGCTGCAGTACAACTATGGTTACTAGTTATCCTGCATGAGGATAACATGGTGTATATTCTGGGTCAAGTTACGAACTTGAGAGTGACGAGTTCTCTTCTACTTCGCTCCTTTCTTCTTGGCAATATCCATTATAAGCTTGGAATGCATGATGGCAAGCTCAATCCATCTGTCTACCAGGTTTTTGAATCGTTTGTATGTG
>JAUWSQ010000062.1 GCA_030609965.1 Candidatus Fermentibacterota bacterium | reverse complement strand
TGGACTCGTGTCACTGCAAAGTCATCTGGAACGTCTTCAATGTGTTACATGAACCGCCGTGGTACGGAACCGTATGCCCGGGTGGTGTGGGAGGACGGCGGGAGTGATCCCGCCTCCTACCCGATTGATATTATCTGATATTATGACAGGGATGTTCGATCTGAAACAATTACAACTTACCGGAGTTCTGGTGGTATTTGCCTTTGCAGTATCACCTTTAGCCTGTGGAAAACCATCGAAGGCTGATACCTGGCTCATCTCAATGGATCAAAGTACTATATCCGTAGCTGATGCGGGAAACACCTGGCTGGTTCTTTCACCTGAGCAGCAGGATTACTTCATTCAGCACGGCGACCATGTTAACGATTTCATAGTCTCGCTGGCCAGAAAAGAAATGATCATCAGGGAGATTCACCAGCTCAATTATCTACAGCGACCCGATATTGTTGCTCTCAGTAATGCCTGGATGCGCATGAAGGCTTCGCTGCTGGCCCGTGACAGTATTTTCGCTGATGCAGAAGAGTCCATAACAGATGAGGATATCATTTTCTTCAGGGATCACATGGGCAGGACGGTCTGGTATACATCTTCGTCCGAGTCTTCCAGCGAGATGAGTTTTGGTCCCTTTCATCTTCCGGAACTGCCGCGGGAACTCGTAGTTCATCTTGATTCTATGAATCCCGGAGATGAACTACCTCTTTTGAATGGAACTCTGATAAGATTCGATTCGCTGATTGTATCCGATCCGGAACTGGTCAGCGAGACTCTGGCGGATTCAGTGAGAGTAACAGCCTTTGCCGTCCAGAGGCTTTCAGCTTCATGGGGGAAAGCTGATCTCAATAGAGTTGCCGATTCAATCCTTTCCGACGCAGAGCCCGGAATCAGTGATACAGCCTTCAATAATCTTGTTCTTTACTATTCTTTGCACGAAGAGCTTATCCCGGATGATTCGATTGTTGTCTCACCTCATGTAATTTTGACAAACCTGGACATCGTGTATGAGATCGAATATCAGAGCGAATTCATGCCGGTTAAACCTTCTGATCCAGTCTGGCTGGAATGGTTTATCGAAACTACTCTTCTGAATCATGCTCTCAGACAATACTTCGCGACAATTTATCCGGACACATACGCAGATCTGTTGACGGAGAGAGATGAATGGATGATGAGCATCGCTTCGGATAAACTTTTCAAGGATGAAGTGTACAGCTTCATCAGCATAACTCCCGAACTTCTGCGGGATGAATTCAACAACCTGAATGAGATTCCGATCATTCCGGAGAAAAGAAGTATTCAGTGTGTACAGGTTCAGATTGACGATGTAGTAGCGTACGAAACCGCAATATCTGATGGAAATAGTATTGATTCACTAATTTCCCACTTTAATTTCTGGATGAACTTATCAAAGGATGACCCACCTTCCAACATCACACGACCTCTCCTCAGGGAAAATGTACCCGGATTCAGGGGAGATGAGGTTTTCTCCATGGAGCCGGGAGATACAGTAACATGGTCAAGCCTGTCGCTGATTTATGAGGATCAGATGTATCTTGCTTTCAGGCTTGTAGAGGTACTCCCTCCACATGAAGCAACTTATGAGGATCTTGAGGAGGACCTTTATCAGATCGTATATGCAAGACTTGCAGAAGAGCGTACGCAGGCCTGGCTCGAAGAGCTGGCTGAGAAATACTCTCTCTCTATCAACATGGATATTCTTCCCTCCCTGCCATCCGATCCGGAGTTATGGATAACTATCTAGTGAAGTGATTTCTTCATCGGTAAAACAGGATTGTAGCTCCCGCTCTCGGAAATCGCCTGTTCACCAGCTGAGTATCATCATCTAGCCTTACCAGACCTTGTTTTGTAGATTCATTACTTGAATTTATCACCTGTGAGAGCAGCTCAGCAGTAAAGGTTAGTTAATCATGCAGGTTACGCGGGAAGGTTATATGCCCTTTGATGTAGTCCTGAGATCAGGATTTGGGAATTACGACAGAACCGCCCTGATCGACAACCTCGGAGAAATGATAGAACTGGCCGGAGGCTGGCCCCGATCCGTTGTGCCCGGCGCCAGGGTTCTTCTGAAAGTAAACATGCTGTCCGCCAAGTCCCCGGAGAGGGCGATAACCACGCACCCTGAAATTGTAGCCGCCATAGCTGTGCTTCTTAAAAAGGAGGGCTGCGAGATTACAGTTGGTGACAGCCCCGGCGGCGCTGTAAAGGGTGTAAAGCGGTACTGGGAGAACTGCGGTTTTTCCGCTATAGCGGATGAACTGGGAATTGATCTGGTCAATTTTGAGAAAGCCGGATCGGTTGAAGTTTCCCTTGCTGATCGAACCTACAATATTGCGAAACCCATAGTTGATGCCGACGTACTCATAAACATGTGCAAATTCAAGACCCATGGCCTGTGCAGACTGACCAATGCGGTGAAGAATGCATTTGGAGCTGTGCCCGGGCTTGGAAAAGCAATACTTCACAGTCATGGAATAAGACCTGCTGATTTCGCGGAGATCCTTGTTGATATCTACACGATCGTCGATTTCGATTTTCATATAATGGATGCAATTCTGGCCATGGATGGAAAGGGTCCCAGTACCGATGGCACACCAAGATGGGATGGAATACTTGGAGTCGCCAGGGATGGTGTATGTCTTGATGTTGTCATGACCGGGCTGGCGGGACTGGATCCCGGCAAGCTTCGAACCAACAGAGTCGCCCTTGAGAGAGGGCTGGGTATGATCCCTGAGAATATACAGATCTGCGGCAGAGAGGATTGTGTACTGAAGGATTTCCGAATACCGGGGGAGAGTTTCTACAATCTTCTGCCTTCATTCCTGGGAAGTATTGCGCGTTATATTTTCAAGAAGCCTCCGGTTGCTACGGATAAATGTATAGGGTGCAGTATATGCGCGAAGGGATGTCCGGTTGATGCCATAACCATTAAAAACGGAAAAGCCGTGATGAACCGGAAAAAGTGCATAATGTGCCTCTGCTGTCATGAACTTTGTCCCGAGCATGCTGTTAAGATTCAAATCCCGCTGAGCAGGAGCTGAGATGGGATCTTTTGGAAAACCAACGCTTCTTCACAAAATTGAATACGCTCTCACCCGTACGGTAATATTCTTTGCAGGGCTTCTGCCGGTCAGATGTGCCCTTGCCCTTGGTGCGGGTTTAGGCTGGACAGCCTGGAATGTTCTCGGTGTGCGGAAGAAAATAGTGATGATGAACCTCCAGCAGGCTTTTCCGGACAGAACCCTCAGAGAACGCAATAGAATAGGGCTTCATTCCTATATGAATTCCGGCCGGTTCATGCTGGAGTTCGCCAGGCAGAATAGAATGGGTGAAGATTACATCGCCAGGCATGTTACCGTCGAGGATCCGCAGGCCATGGATGCTTTGAAAGCAATTAATAGTGCAATAATCATTACCGGGCATTTCGGGAACTGGGAACTTTTCGGTGTTGCCTGCAGATATAAACTGGCAGACGTAGCTTTCCTCGTGGGCAGGCAGAGCAACGCCCTTGTTGATGGATATATCAACGGAATGAGATCCATCCATGGAATAGAGCTTTACAACAGGAGGTCAGCTGTTAAAGGAGTCCTGAAATCGATGAAAAGGGGTGGATACGTATGCTGGCTTTCCGATCAGGATGCAGGTGACAGCGGAGTAGTTATCGATTTCTTCGGTTATCCCGCATCAACTCCAAGAGGTGCCGCGGCATTTTCCGTGAAACTGGGTGTACCTGTAGTACCTGCTGTACTTGTAAGGAAAGGGAAAGGTCCCGATCACAGTCTCGTAATTGGGAAGCCTGTTTATCCCGACAGGAACCTTTCAGCGGAAGAAGCAGAAAGAGAGGTTACTCAGAAATACACCGGACAGCTTGAACAGATGATAATCAGAAAACCCGAGCTTTACTGGTGGGCGCACAGGAGATGGAAAACAACGGGAATGTACGGTAGCAGTAAAAATAAGGCACCTGTAATAAATTTAGAGGGACAAGAAAATGAAGAGTAAAGTGGCTGTGCTGAAAACATCGCCTGGTACTGTTCTTGAGGATTACCGCAAGCTCCTTAAAAGTATAGACTATCTGGACTATCTTGATAGAAGCAAAAAAGTTCTGCTGAAAATAAACGTGTCGTGGCATCACTGGTATCCCGCATGTTCAACAACGCCGTGGCAGCTCGATGGTGTTATCCGGACACTTCTGGAAGATGGTTTCAGGAGGGATCAGCTTGTATCCACGCACAACAGAACCGTGGTAGTAAGCGATAAGAGAGGTGAGAAGGGTAATCATCTGAGACAGGTCGATGAGGATCTTCATGGTATTGAGAAGATCAGGCTATACGAGAAACCTGTTAAATGGGTCGATTTCAAACCGAAAAAACCCTTCAGAGTACTTGGGAAGATATTCCCGGACGGAGTGAAGATCCCTGATGCACTGATAGGGCAGAATATAATTCAGCTTCCCACAATGAAGACCCACGTATTCACAACGATTACGGGAGCCATGAAGAACGCTTTCGGAGGGCTGCTAAGCGAGCGCAGACACTGGACCCACAGTGTTATACATGAAACTCTTGTTGATCTTTTGCGGATTCAGAAGGAGATTCATCCAGGTCTTCTGGCTGTAATGGATGGCACGTTCGCCGGGGAAGGCCCTGGACCAAGAGCGATGATTCCCCATGTAAAGAACTACATTCTTGCATCCGCAGATCAGGTGGCAATTGACGCGATAAGCGCGAAAATGCAGGGGTTCGATCCCATGAAACTGGATTTCATCCGGCTTGCACATGAGGAGGGGTTGGGTACTGGAGACCCGGTTGACATAGAAGTGGTCGGTGAGGACATCTCCGATGTAAATTTCCATTTTGTACAGACGGAAACCTTCGCCAGCAGAGGGCAGAAGATGATCTATCATGGCTGGCTGAAACCTATGGAGAATTTTCTCCTCAGAACTCCTATAGTACCGTGGGCCTTTTTTGCCAGCAGGCTCTATCATGATATCTTCTGGCTCAATCTTGTCGGAAAGAAACGGATCAGGACAGCCCTCGATACAGATTGGGGAAGGTTATTCGAGCAGTACGGATCTTTGGAAACAATCCCCAGGCCGCAGAAGGAGCAGGACGGGATATGATAGCATGCCGCTGAAACAAGCGGTTCTTGGATGTGGAAGATGGGGCAGTTTCCATCTGTGGTACGGATCCAGGATTGGAAACAGTGTCACAGGGTGGGAGCCTGAGGGTATCCCTGGATTTGTCAAGCTCCGGGAAACCAGGAAGAACATGTATCTGGAAATTCCGCAGGATATTCGATTGACCAGTGATTTAGAAGAAGTGTCCGGCTCCGATATGGTTATTGTTACGGTTCCAGCCCAGAAATTCAGAAGCCTCTGCGGGAAACTCAGAGAGATTGATCTATCAGCAGCCGACCTGATACTCTGTATGAAAGGCATAGAAAAGGATACCGGAAATAGGCTTACAGAAATATCTCAAGAGGAAGGTCTGGAACCCCGGAGTCTTTCGATCTGGGTAGGCCCCGGACATCCCCAGCAGTTTGTTGCGGAGGTGCCCAGCTGCATGCTGATAGCATCGGAAGATGAGAGCGATTCTGTACGTATTGCAGGATTGATGAACAGCGACTTGATACGTTTCTACTGGTCCCGGGATATCATCGGCTGTGAGGTTGGAGCAGCAGCGAAGAATGTTATTGGAATCGCTGCCGGAATACTTGACGGGCTGAACCATTCGGGCCTCAAGGGAGCACTCATGGCGAGGGCTCCACAGGAGGTAGCAAGACTTGTAGCCGCAATGGGTGGTGACTGGAGAAGCGTATACGGACTTTCTCACCTGGGTGATTACGAAGCGACTCTCTTCTCCCCATACAGCCATAATCGGTTGTACGGCCAGGCCATTGGAAAGGGAACAGGGATGGAAAGCCTTCGGCTTGCAGAGGGAGTTGACACAGCTACCGCCGTAATGCTGCTCGCCGATGAATACGAAGTGGAGATGCCCATAACCAGCACTGTACGTAAAATTATCAACAACGAGATCCCCGCAAGGAAAGCCATCGGAGAACTCTTTGCAAGACCGGAGAAGGAAGAATTTCCCAATCATTTCTGACAAGGAGGCTGTCCGACAATGGACATTGAACAGAAGAGCCTCATAGCTGAGATAGAATGATTACAGATTTGAGGAGAATACTTGGATGTATTTGACGATAATATGTGGTCATTATAGCCAGATATGTGGTTCATTATGCCGATGCTGCATTATCGGACAGCCTCCTAGGAGAGGATTAACCTGCTGAAGAAGACAACATACCTTGACAATCTTACAGTCATGCCTCTCCATGCAGAGGCAGAAAGGGCTGTTTCGCAAGCTCTGCAGCAGGGGTACGGACATCCTAGAAGCACTAACCTCCCCGGAAGACGGGCACAGAAGGTTCTAGAAGATCTCAAGGAGCGCACAGCCCGTTCTTTCGGCGGATCTCGGGTTACATTCTGCAGCGATGGCGGTATGGCCAATGGGCTTTCCATTCTATCCGCAGGAAGACTGGCAAGGGAGACTGGCAGAGGACACATTGCAGCTTCCCCGTTTGAGAAGTCTTCAGTAGTAGCCGCCTTGAAAATTCTAAGAAATGAAGGATCAACCGTAAGCGTTCTCGCGATCGACAGCTTAGGCAGAATAATCCCGGAATCACTTACAGAAGCACTATCCGATGAAACCGGTCTTGTCACATGTGCCTGGGTCAACGGAATATCCGGAACCATTCAACCGGTACGGGAACTTGCACAAACGGCCCATTCAGCTGGGGCGTGGTTTCATTCGGATGCATGTGACGCTGCGGGAAGAATTAAGATTGACATATCCGATACCGATATTGACCTTATCACAGTGTGTTCCCTCAAAATCGGAGGCCCTCCGGGGGCAGCGGCAGTTGTTATGTCTGATGTGGATCCATGGCTTTCGAGTGCCGCGCCGGAACTGACATCCCTGGCCAACATACCCGGGATATCCGGTATGGTGGCTGCGATAGATGCTATGGGAATCAGCATGGAGCCCCGAAGTAGGATAGTCAATCAACTTAGAGCCGACCTTCTTAACGGGCTTGACTCATTCAATGTCAGGTACTCAGTCATCGGAGGTAATCTCGAGCATATTCTACCGGGAACCGCACTTTTGCATCTTAGCCAGGCGCCTGAGAAACTTCATCTTAAACTGGAAAAGGAGAACATTATCCTTCCTTCTCACAACTCTACTGACCGATTATCCTACCTTGATAGAATCGGGCGGGATATTTCCAATCCAGAACAGTATCTTGGTTTCTCGATAGATATATGTAACACTAATGTTGATATAGAACATTTCCTGAGGTCATTTTCGGAGATTTTTCTATCGGAGAAGGGCGGCAGACATGAGAATTAGTACCATTCTTCTGTCGGTTCTGGTTTTCGTTGCGGCACTGGGTGCGTATGCTGGGAATCAGGTCTGCGACCGTCGATACTTCTGGGTTGTCAGAGATGGTCTGCAAAGCCCTGAGTCTATCGATGCACTGGTAGACAGAGCCGCAGAGGCGGGAGCAAATGGAATAATCGTTCAGGTAGCCGGAAGAGCCGAAGCATACTACAGTTCATCCATACTGCCCGCGGCAAACTTTCAGGATGGTTTTGACCCCCTTGCATATACAATTGCCAGAGCAAGACCCAGAGGAATGGAGGTTCACGCCTGGATAAACGCTTTCCTTGTCTGGTCTGCAAGTTACCCGCCTGATGATTCGACACATATCTGGTATACTCACCCTGAATGGTTCATGACCGATGTGTACGGTCGATCAACGAGGGATTATACAAGAGATGAATGTGACCGGAACGGATTGGTAGGAGCGACACTCTCGCCAGCACTGCCCGAAGTAAGGGCATTTCTTGCGGATGTTGCCGCGGAGATAGCGATAAACTATAACGTGGATGGGATCCATCTTGATTATATAAGGTATCCAAATCCCTCCTTCGGTTACGAACCGGTATCGACAGGTATGTTTTTTCTGGAAACCGGGCTTGACCCTCTGGATATGCTCAGAAGATACAGGGAGAACGAGGAACTCGCTGAAATGTGGTCACTCTGGAAAATAGATAATGTAACCCGGACTGTGGAGACTGTAAGGTCGGTTCTGAGAAGTGAGGCTCCCGGAGTAGTACTGTCATGTGCTGTAATGGCCGATCCGCATGAAGCAAAATCTCATTACTCCTGCGATTGGAGGTCATGGCTGGAAGCCGGGCTGGTTGATTTTGTGTGTACCATGGCTTACACCACCAATGAACAGAAGGCCAGAGAACTGGCGGTTCTTGGTGCGGCAGTATGCCCGGAAAGGGTCATTCATGGTATAGGTGTTTACAATCAACCGATATCCAGTGCGACTGCAGGAGCATCTGAAGCACTTGCCCAGGGCATCAGGGGTGTATGTGTCTTCAGTCTTAATTCGCTATCTTCTGATGATGTCTGGGTGATGAGGAATTTCTGGGGAGAGCAGGGAAGCACTGATTTCCCAATTGATTCAGCTGTCTTTCAACGTGTTTATACTAGGAGTGTGTCCGACAATGTACATTGAGCAGAAGATTCTCATAGCTGAGATAGAATTCTCGGAGATTTGAGGAGAATACTGGATGTATTTGACGATAATATGCGAGGATTATAGCCAGATGTGTGGGTTTTATGCCAATGTTTCATTGTTGGACAGGCTCCTGAAAAGTGGTAGCTTATGAGACTTGGTGTACTGGCCAGCGGAAGCCGGGGAAATGCCTTCGTGATCGAGCATGACGGCTGCATGGTGTTCTTCGATGCCGGGCTTAGCGGAAAGAAGCATACGGAAAGACTCCATGAAGCGGGATTTGGAGGACTCTCTCCGGAAGCCCTTTTCATAAGCCATGAACATTCGGATCACACAAAGGGTGCAGGTGTGCTGGCCCGAAAATGGAATATTCCCGTATACGGTTCCAACGGTACTCTGAATGCCTCCAGAAGAAGCCTGGGAAAGCTGCCGGGTACCGAGATCCTTGAAAATGGAAGAGGTGTGGATTTTCATTCCTTTACAGTAAATGCTTTCAGCGTTGCCCATGATGCGGCCGACCCATCAGGTTACGTTATAGAATGGGACTCCGGGAAGCTGGGAATCGTGACTGACCTCGGTAAATCCAGCCCTCTGGTTGAAGCGAACCTGCAAGGCTGCAGCGCCATGGTTCTGGAGTTCAACCATGATGAGGAAATGCTGTGGAATGGCAGTTACCCCTGGCATCTGAAACAGAGGATAGCTTCAACAACCGGGCACCTGTCGAATAGTGCGGCCTCGGATCTTCTTGGGGCGGTTTATCATAAAGATATGAATGTTTGTGTTCTTGCCCACCTTAGTCAGGAGAATAATATTCCGCATCTGGCCGAGAATGCATCGCGAGAAGTAGCTGGTGGAACAGTAAGGATCCATGTAGGCATGCAGGATGTACCTCTGCCTGCCATGGATCTGTGAGGAGGTAATTAGAATTGAAATGGGCCATGATACTGGTATGTTCGGCCGCAGCAGCCTGCTCGGCCATTGATATTGATTTTGCAGCGGAAACTGGTCTTTCATATCCAACCGGGCAGTGGGGGAAAAGTCTGAATACGGGAGTAGATGCCGGATTGTCCGCTTCCTGGATCGTTACTCCATCGTTCAGGGCTGGACTGGGACTATCATTGAACGTTTTCGGAAGCAGCGATCAGGGGGCAGCAAGTCTGACCTTCTTCAAACCGCAGCTGAAAGCAGGATATTACCTGAGACCCTGGGGTAAAGTCTTCAATCCGGGGGTAGTATGCGCATTCGGATTCTGCAGAAGCTCGTTGAACAACAGCGGAGGAACCGATCCTGCATCCTGGGATCCGTTCTGGGAAGTCGGGCTCAGATGGAATTTCAACCTGGGAGGCGACTTCAGAGGAGAAGTTGGTGGAGATTATTCCAGTATAATGGCTGAAAGAGAGAACGGAGATGTATTTACCCTCCAATTTGGTATTTCCAGGGAGGTGGCATTATGAAACGCTTTGCAGCACTGGTCCTGCCGGCCCTGATACTTATGGCGGCTGCAGGGTGCGGTAGAAATCCCCTCTTCTACCGAATGGGAGCAGATTACTATCCGATAAATACTATAGGCAGCCAGTGGGAGTATTCGATTGACGGTGGAGGAACGCTGATCGTAACGGTGATTGATCAGACAGAAAAGGGCGAGAGAGCCTGTTACAGGGTTCTTTCCGGGGCGGACTATACCTACTGGATAGCAAATGACGGATCCCTTGAGTTCTATGAAGATCACAGAGTGATGTTCAACGGGTACGAAGTTCCGCTCTACCAGGCCTGGGTGACATGGCTGGACTGGCCGCTTACAACCGGATATTCGCGAACCGACTCGGCTTCAACCTTTGCCGTGAACCAGGGTGTTACAATAAGCCATGACTGGGTAAGAACTTCGAATGTTTTCGGAATTGAAACCAGCCCTGATGGCAGATGGGAACAATGCTACCATCTGAAACAGCAAGAAACAACGATCAACTGGATCAGAGCTGCAGGATTCGAACCAGAAACCACAATCGTTAACAGAGACATATGGCTTGCACCCGATGTGGGATTGGTCGCAAGGATAACCGCTGACAGCAGCCTGACCCTGGTAGAGTATCAGCAGGGTAACTAAACTTGACTTCCGGTTTGATCTTTTCGCTGTTCTTTATCTTCGCGTACGTCTACATAGCCACCGCCCATAAAAAACGGGGATTGGCTATCTGGATCACTGCAGGTCTCGCGATTGTGTTCACCTTTATCTTCGGCTGTTTTGCCGGGTGGGGTGAACTGGTCTCGATTGCCGGCGGTATTAATTTCAGTGTTCTTCTGATATTCTCCGGTATTCTTCTTATTGCCGAAGTACTCATTGAAGCGGGGGTGCCTGGATATCTTGCGGGGCACATAGTAGCGCGATCAAAGAATTACGGCCATGCGGCCATCTATCTCTGTATCCTCTCAAGCGTGATATCTATTTTCGTGGAGAACGTAGCCACGGTGATGATCGTAGCGCCGATAGCTCTGGAGGTAGCCAGAAAGCTGAAGGCTAACCCAGTAACCCTTCTGGTGGGAATTGCGATTGCCAGCAATCTCCAGGGAACAGCCACACTGGTCGGTGATCCCCCCAGCATGATACTGGCTGCCGCTGAGAATATGGATTTCAATGATTTCTTTTTCATGGACGGGAAACCTGGAATATTCTTTGCGGTTCAGCTGGGAGCGGTCGCATCCTTTTTCATTCTGAAAAGGTTTCTGAAAAAGGATTCAAGACCGCTTCCGAAAGTCACGATCCCTTCCGTCAGCAGCTGGTTTCCAGCCTGGATCCTTGCAGGAGTTATCCTGGGTCTGGCAGTACTCAGTTTCTTCTTCCCCGGAGTAGGTATAGAGGCCGGTCTGCTGTGTATTGCAGGAGGAGGAACAGCCGTAGTATGGCACGCCTTCTTCAGAAGGGGCTACCTTGGAAACAGAGACAGGGGAAGTCATGGAAATCGCAGAGCCAGGAAGATCCTTAGGGAATTTGACTGGGATACGTTGTTCCTGCTTGCCGGGATCTTCTTCATGGTGGGAGCCCTTGAGGAAATGGGAGTCATGCATAAAATTGGTGTTTTCCTGGCCGGTGTATCCGGGAACAGCCCATTTTTCGCATTTCTGATAGTTATTGTAAGCGCGGTCATACTCAGTGCTTTCATAGACAATGTTCCCTACGTGACGGCTATGATACCGGTAACCCATGCAATCGCGCAGACTCTTTCCGAAGCAGGCCAGAGTCACTACTATCTTACCTTCGGCCTGCTCATAGGAGCCTGCCTTGGCGGCAACATATCCCCGGTAGGCGCCGCGGCGAATATCGTATCCGTATCTATTTTGAGAAAGAACGGTTACAAGGTATCATTCATGGAGTTCGTCAAGGTGGGCTTGCCGTTCACAATAGCTGCTACCGCAGTTGGTGCTGCTTTCATCTGGTTTGTATGGGGGCCGTGAATATATGATGAATTTCGAGTGGAATACTGCAATGTCTGCAACGATGGTCCGTACCTGTTCACTTAAAACAGAACAGCCGGTATGGCTGGATGAATTCTCAGATGAATGGGAACACCCGTTCCTGATAATCGATTCGGAAGTAAGAAGACTGTGGGACAATCTGCTACAGCCGGTCATAATATCAGCTTCGGGGCTCTACGTCATGGAAGCTCGGGAGGTGCTGAAGAATACGTTCACACTATCTCAGATATGGGATAGTATGTCAGCTGCCGGGATTCACAGAGACACACCGGTCGCTGTGATCGGGGGAGGTCTGGTATGCGACATCGGCGCAATGGCAGCGTCAACCTATCTTCGCGGATTAAGATTGATGATTGTCCCCACAACGCTTCTTTGTATGGTGGATGCATGCCTCGGTGGAAAAACAGGTGTGAATCTCGCCTCCGCCAAAAACCAGGTGGGAACGTTCAACCCCGCAGAGAAGATACTCATAGCAACAGACTTTCTCGATACCCTTCCGGATCGTGAGTTCAGGAGCGGGATTGCGGAGATAATAAAAACCGCGCTGATAGGGGACAGGTCGATACAGGGATTACTGGAGCGGATGGATATTGAAAACCCTGATAAGAACAGCATTCTGGAAATTATTCGCAAATGCCTTGAAGTGAAGGGCGGTATAGCAGCCCTGGATCTCAGAGAAACCGGGAAGAGAATGCTTCTTAATCTGGGGCATACCATAGGACATGCTCTGGAAAGCGCCAGCGAATTCCAGCTTTCACACGGAGAAGCTGTGGGCCTGGGGCTTCTGGGGGAGGCTGCCATTGCTGTAAGCCTGGGAGGCAACAGGAAACTGCCGGGAGAGATCCGGCGTATGCTGAAACAGGCTGGTCTTCCGACGGATCTGAATGATCTGGCTTCCGGGGAAGAACTTTCCCTCCTGTTCAAAAGAGACAAGAAAACCCGGAGGGATGGACGAATCTGGGTACTCCCTTTTGACTGGTGCGACTGCAGACTGACGCACTTCACGCCTGATCAGGAAGAGAAGGTTCTTCCGTTCGTTCTGAACCTGCTTAAAGCATGATTAAAAAATTGAAAAATATTACGGAGGGAAGTTTCTGGGAACACCTCGAAGAACTCAGGCAGAGATTATTCTGCGTTCTGGGTGTTCTGGCAGGCTTGATCATTGTATCGTTCGTTTTCAGCAGGATAATAATGGAATTTGTTCTTTCCAGCGGTCCTTCTGAACTTCAGACCCTTGCCCCGACCGAGGCTTTTGCAGCGCATCTCAACCTGTCGCTTGTTGTCGGTATTCTTATTGCTTCACCTGTTATCTTCTACCAGTTCTGGCGATTCGTCTCACCGGGTCTGCTCAGAAAAGAAAGAAAAACAGCGGTTAGATCCGCTTTTGCATCCGTCCTTCTATTTCTTGCCGGAGCGGCATTTGCGTGGTTTCTCATGCTGGAACCGGCTATCGATGTATTCAGAAGTTTCGAGACGGGAAACGTCACAGGTCACTGGAGCCTTGCGAACTATGTAGGCTTTCTCAGCAGGTTCATCATAATATTCGGCGTTGCATTCCAGTTACCGGTGCTGATTCTTATACTGGTAAGCCTTGGAGTCGTAACTCCGGAAGTTCTGGCAAAATACAGAAGGCATATAATAGTGGGGCTTCTCATTATCGCTGCCATACTCACCCCGCCTGACCCCCTCACCCAGATTATGCTTACACTTCCTCTGTATCTTCTCTTTGAATTGAGCCTGCTGACGGCCAGGGTAGGGTACAGGAGGAAAAAAGCTTCATGAGCAAAGCATTAAATATGGTGGAAAGACTCCGTGAAGCCCTCCCGGACAACGCATCAACAGTCGAGGTTATCGTCCCCGTTTATAACGAGGAGAGTATTCTCGAAAGTCAGCTTGTGCCTGTTCTTAAGGTTCTTCCACCGGGGTTCCGGATAACGGTTATCGAGAACGGCTCAACGGACAGGACAAAAGATCTGCTTCACGATCTTGAAGAAAGCTATCCTGCTCTTGATTCATTATCACTTCCTCTGCCCAACTACGGCCTGGCGATGAAAACCGGACTGATGGAGTCGCAGGCGGACATAGTCATAATTGATGATCTGGATGTGCTTGATATGGATTTCTGGATAAGGGGGCTCCGGCTCCTCTGCAGGAATGATGTTGACCTTGTCCAGGGTTCCAAGGTACTTGCTGGAAAGGATGACCGGCGGCCGCTGATAAGAAAGGCTGCAACCCTTACACTGACATTCCTTCTACGGACTCTTCTTGGATACAGGGGGACGGATACACATGGCCCGAAGGTTGTATGGAGGGGTGCTATAAAGGATATTCTGCCCTGGTGTGAGTATGAGCTTGACATCTTTCCAACCGAACTGGTGGTAAGAGCTCAGAAATCCGGAATCAACATTCGCGAAGTGCCCATTCACCTCAGGGAGATCCGCGCAACACCCCTGCCTCTGATTGAGCGGGTGCCCCGTGCTCTCCGGGACATCTGGCGTCTCCATCGATCATTTAGGGGCCGGACCTAACATCTAAACATTTTGTCTATTTAATGATGAAATATGCCTAACATTTAAACATAATGTTTAGATGTTAGGTCCGGCCCCACCTCCTTGACGCCTGATCCCATCTTGACCGCTAAACATATGTTTACTATTTTTGCTTCGTGGAAGAGGTGGAATGTGGTAACCAGGTACAGTGAGCCTGTGGAAATGATAGGGCATTTCGCCCGCGGGAAAGTGCAGCCCTGCCGGTTCAGGTGGAACGGCCATGTGTACCATATTACTTCGGTGTCATCGCAGTGGGAAAACCGCGAAGGAGCATACCCTCTTTTTTATTACGTCGTCCGCACCACTGGAGAAGATGTATACGAGCTTCACCTTGATACATCCGACCTCACCTGGACACTTGACTTCCACTATTCCCGGAATAGTTAGACAGCCTGTTTATGCGCTCCATACTCCACATCGATATGGACACTTATTTCGTTTCGGTGGAACGGCTCTCCTTTCCATGGCTTGAGGGGAAACCCGTGATTGTAGGCGGCAGGACCCTCCGGTCAGTTGTGGCCTCCTGCAGCTACGAGGCCCGCGCGTTCGGAGTAAGGTCCGGCATGCCGATAGTAAGCGCGATGCGGCTCGCGCCGGGCGCAGCCATAATCTCCGGAAGTCACGGGAGCTACGCATCCTATACCAGAAGAATTCTGGAGATACTTCTATCGTTCTCCCCCATACTCGACCCCGCCAGTATTGATGAAGCGTTCATGGATATAACCTCTATCATCGGTAACGGGTCGCCCCGGGAAACGGCTCTGCGTATACAGAAGGATATTCTGGACGGTACTGGTCTCTGGGCCAGCATAGGCATTGCACGCAACAGGTTTCTGGCTAAGATGGCTTCCGGCGAGGCAAAACCAAGGGGAATCGCGGAACTGAAGCCGGATGACATCGTCAATTTCCCGGTGGGCAGGATCTGGGGCGTAGGTCCCGCCACACAGAGGCGTTTTCTCAGTC
>JAUWSQ010000081.1 GCA_030609965.1 Candidatus Fermentibacterota bacterium | reverse complement strand
TGGTTCCCGGGTGATCCCGGAAACCAGCATACCCAGAAACTTGTGGTTCCCGGGTGATCCCGGAAACTGACCATACCGCCTGAGAAACCCGCAGTCAAACATCGTTTCCGGCAGATATGTAAAGAAGATCCGGTATACGAGTGAATTGTTCAGGAAGCCCAAAGTATCTATGTGTCAAACGAATGGCAACCATGGGCGCGGGCGGTAATCCCATTACACTCAGAACATCCAACGGAAGCATCAGGGTAACGGCTGTAGCTCCGTAAGAAGCTTTTTAATGATGTCAACAATTTCAGCCGGCTTGCAGGCTGTGTAATCCGCCTTGTGCATTTCCGAAGGCTTACCGTAACCGTACAGGCATCCAATGGATGGAATAGAATTCTCCGCAGCGGCCTCGATGTCATGGTACCTGTCGCCCACCATGACGGTAAAGGAACTGCCGGTTCGGCTCATGATGCTTCCCACTCTGCGGGTTTTCGATGGTGTGCCGTCTCTGCCCTCGAGCAGAGAGAACATATCAGCAATTCCCAGGGAACCGGTTACAAGTTCAATGTAACTCAGGCCTGCATTTGAGCAGACAACAAGGCTGAAACCCATTTCCTTCAGATCAGACAGCATTTCTCGTGTTCCCGGGTAGAGTTTCCCTCTTTCGGGAAGGGTAATCTTCTGATATCTGCGAATACCGTTGCGGAATTTAAGGCATATCTCATCATTGCATTCCAGAAGCTTCCGGCAGAAAACTTCAAGTGGTTCCCCATAAAGGGCATTGATGCTTGCAGGGGCAGCGGGCTCATAGCCAAGATCCTCCATTGCCATCTGAATTGCCGGAACTAGCGCTATCTCCGTGTGATGGAGGGTTCCATCAAGATCGAATATCACTGTTTTTACTGACTTCAGAATACACCCTTTCAGTTTTATACAAGATCGGAAATATATGAAAACTGCGGGCATATAAGAAATTGATTATTTTCCACCATGTTGCGTTTACGAAATCAGGATGGAGATTGAATGTGAAAGCCGAACTGGAGTGCCTCCCCTGTCTTGTGCGTCAGGCCAGGGAAGTTGCGATGATGTCTACAGATGATTCGCAGCTGCTAAGGAAAATCATGAGAAACTGCTTCGCGTACATGTCCGAAACCGACCTTGACAGGTCTCCCCCTGAAATCGCCCAGGGAATAGGCAGAATCGTCAAATCCATGACTGGAATTGAGGATCCTTACAGGGAAGTGAAATCTCTGCATACCGCAGCAGCTCTTGATATGCTTCCTGAAATGGAAAAGATCCTGAGAAAATCCGGTGATCCATTCGAAGCCGGGTTAAGGCTGGCAATCGCGGGAAATATCATCGACCTCGGGGCTAAACAGAGTATTTCGGATGAAGATATCTGTGCTATTCTGAACGAGGCCATGGAGCAGCCTCTCTGTGGCGCGGATCCACGGCAGCTCAAGGCGGAGATCGACAAAGCAGGCAGTGTACTTTACCTTGCCGATAACGCCGGGGAAACGGTTTTTGACAGAGTATTCCTTGAACAGTTCACCAGTGAGAAGGTCACTGTAGTCGTAAGAGGGGCTCCTGCGATTAACGACGCAACTCTTTATGATGCCAGGGAAGCGGGCCTGCACAGGGTTGCCAGGCTTATCGATAATGGATCTGGAGCTCCGGCAACCGTATTAAGCGATTGCTCCGGGGAATTCAGAGATATTTTTCAGAAGGCTGATATGATAATAGCAAAGGGACAGGGGAACTACGAATCCCTTTCATCATCGGATGCAAATATCTTTTTCCTTTTCAGAGTGAAGTGCAACCTGGTGGCGGAACATTCGGGATTTCCGCTTGGAAGCCTTGTTCTTCTCAGGGCAATGGATGGTAATTGATTGATTCCCAGAGATGGAATACCGGCTCCGGTCGGGATATTTGCCACCGATTTTGACGGGACCCTTCATATGCCCGGCAGGGATTTTCACAGGGAGGATATTCTGGCCCTTGAATGCCTTGGCCGCATGAATATCCTGAGAGTCATTGCAACAGGAAGGTCACCCTTTTCCTTCGACAGAATGATGGGGGAGAGGAGCCTTCCTGTTGATTACCTTGTTTTATCCAGCGGCGCTGGAATACAGGATTATCGAACTGGAGAATTCCTCTGGACGGCGTCTGCGAATGAAGCTCTCACCTCACGTGCGGTGAACTGGCTTCGCGATTTCGGTTACGACTTCTGCGTTCAGGGAGCATTCCCACGGAATCATATATTCACCTACAGCTACAGCTCCGGTTCAAATCCAGATCTGGAGAGGCGTATTGCTCTCTATACGGGTTTCTGCAGAGCGATTCAGAATGGTGATGAGAATAGTGTTTCCACCCAGATCATCATCATCGTGCCTCCCGGCAGACAGGATGGGGTTGTAAGTGAAGTGACAGAGTCTCTGGGTGGGTCCTACAACATTCTCAGAACAACCTCACCGCTCGATGGCGAATCTCTGTGGGTGGAAGTATTCCCCGCAGGAGTATCGAAAAGCGCAGGTGTACAGCGGCTGGCAGCCAGATTCGGCCTCACAGGAAGAGATGCGGCAGCTGTGGGAAACGACTACAACGACCACGATCTTCTGCAATGGGCCGGACACGCCTTTGTGGTTGAGAATTCACCCGAGCATCTCCGTTCCCGATTCCGGGAAGTATCTTCTGTAAATGAGGGTGGAGTCGCCGAAGCTGCGAGATTATGGCTTGTAGAAACGGGCCAGCTGTCCAGAGAGGACTGCTGGCCCTTATAAGCTGAATTATCTATTCAGCGATTAGATGTCTTCTTCTATCTCAGTACAAGGAACGATCTGGTGACTGTTCCAGCTGACGGTACTGTGAGTTTCATGAAATAGATTCCGTTCGGAACCGGATTGCCACTTTCTGCAGTAGCGTTCCAGGAGAGAGAATGAGTTCCGGCCTCAAGATCATCAGTACCAAGAGACGTAACCATTCTGCCTGAAAGATCGTATATGTTCAGTTCCGCCGCACCCGCCGCAGGCACGCCGAACTCGATCGAAGCCATCGAGGTAACCGGGTTGGGTACAGGTCTGTTAAGGAATAAGGACGGTGCTGCCCCGGTGGGTCCTTCTCCGACTCCAACTGCCTGAACGGCCATAGTCACATCAGGGTACATGTTGTGTGCCGTTGATGTGATCGTTACCGCGTTCGGTCCGGGAATGGTTGGAATAGTGAGGTTAACGATACCGGATGAATTAGTATAGTCCGAATCAAGCAGCTCATCAGTATCGGAGTAATAGGCGCCAACAAGCGCCCCCTCAACGGGAGCTTTGGAATCATCGGTAACCGTTACCTGGAAGGTTCCCGGCTGAATAAGGCCATGCGTGTTGGTCATTACAGGAAGCGGAGCTGAATCGTTGTAAATATCCGTTTCCGGGCATCCGAACAGGTGTGTCATCATTATCATGTTATTGCCGCCGCTGCCGAAGTATTGATAACACTTCTCCTTACCCCATGTATGGGCAGCTCCGAGATGATGGATTTCTTCCGTGAAGTACCCCCTGAAAGTATGAATCTGCAAGGTGTCTCCCGGACCTATAGGTGTATTTGTAGATGAGCCCATGACGGTAATGGCACCCTTAGGATCGGCGATGGTTCCCTCGGAAAGGAAAGCTTCACATATGCAGTAGTAGTTATCGAATTCTCCGTTCTGGCAGCCTATGGTGAACACCCAGGGCATCCTTCTGCCGTTTGTAAGGGCTGCTATGTTTGAATTGCCGAATCCTGATGTTATCCATTGGGTAGGGCTGCCATGTCCTATGTAATTGATTACCTGGCGGCCCTCGTTTATGTCGGCTATGATCGCCGAAAGGCTTGGAGGTATTCCACCCAGGGCATCACAGTAGAAATCCGAATCGATGCCATGTGCCTGGAAAAGTATATTAAGCATGAGTGATTCTTCAGCAGCACAGAACGGGCTAGTGCATCCCATACTGAAGCCCTTCATGAACCAGTTCTCTCCAGAAGGCTGGTAAGGGTTCATTTCGTTCTGATGTATCTTCCAGGAGATATATGCGAGGTCTTCCGTATCGTTTCCGCAGATTCTTCCAATATTCATAGATGGAAGAGCTCCAGAACCTACAACGGCATACACGTTGTCCGCGGCATGACCACCGTAATCCGGAGTGGGTACAACAGTTTCTTCACCAACCAGCATGATGTACTCGGGAGGGTTGGGCCAAGTGTTAAAAGCATCCTCTAAATACGCGTCGATGGCGCTGACTGAAGTTCCGATTACGGATAGCAGTCCGACTTCAACATTGTAACCCTTCTGTCTCTTCCAGCTGATAAGGTCCTGTGCCAGGGCTATTGATTCCGTGGTGCCGATGAAGACGTAGCTTCCATCAATAACGTCGGTATCCATCACCGGTTCTAAACCTATAACTTCTTCGTAAAGCTTGAGGAAACTTCTGGTATATCCCGCAGTGGATCGTGTGAGCTCATTCTCTCCACTGCCGCCGATACCTTTAACATTTACCACAACCGAAGTTGTAATGGAAACATCTCCGGTAACAGGGTTAACCGTTACAGGATTGTAACGTATCCAGGCTACGCGGACATCTCTGAGAATGTTTATGGATTCAAGTTCCACTGAACTGGAGGGAAATGCAGCAGAAGCATTGTAAACGGAGTTATCGATCCTGTATGGGAAAGGTCCACCTGTGTATGTTGGAGGATTCTGATAAGGTACTACGTTGTACTGGCCGAGGTACTGGGTCTCTTCACTTACGATTTCAAGCTCAATGTCACCGTAAGACGGGATAAGAACCATTCTTCGAATAGCCGGCAGGTCTGGAGACCCGATGATTGCCAGAAAACCACCGTCGGCGGGGATGCGGAACATTGTTCCGGGCCCGAAGCTTGCCAGTTCAGTCTCAACGCTTTCCAGTGCGGAGAGATTGAATTCGATAAGCTTGCTGTTGTTCGTGGATTCAAGAAGAAGCACGTCTTCAACTGCATCAGTGGAGCGATAGACGACCTCTCCTGATACAAACGATGCCGCGAAAAAGACTGTCAGCAGTATGAAAAATTTCATTTCCCGTTACTCCCATCCGTTGATATTGATTGGTTTGAAAAGCATAATCAGTTGAACTATTCTTCTGAATTACACTCATGTCAATACGATGAGATACCAGAATACAAGGACGAAAAGCGTTTCTGGAAACGCAAGGTGGTAACATGAGATAGAGTTTACTAAATCCACTCAATCAGGCAGGAGTGAATG
>JAUWSQ010000080.1 GCA_030609965.1 Candidatus Fermentibacterota bacterium | reverse complement strand
TCTGCTTGTGCCGTGTGTGTCTGAAGGTTCGGACGGCTCGATAGTGGCATGGGGTCGCAACAACTACGGCCAGTGCAATGTGCCCGCGCCCAATGAGGGTTTCGTGGTGGTTGCCGGGGGTTTTGGTCATAGCCTCGGCCTTAAGGAAGACGGCTCGATAGTGGCCTGGGGTGACAACTCCTACGGCCAGTGCGATGTGCCCGCGCCCAATGAAGGTTTCGTGGTGGTTGCTGGTGGATATGAGTACAGCCTCGGCCTGCATGCATATCTTCATGTCATAGAGCCGGACAGCTCAACCATATGGACGCAATATGAAACGGACCTTCCCGTTAGCTGGGCAGGTGTATACTGCGACAGCGTTAGTATTGTTCTCTACGACGGAGCAGTCCTTATTGACACTCTGGCAGCATCAGCGCCTAACACCGGCTCCTGGGTCTTCAGCGGTCCCGTACCAATGAGCTGGGATCCCGGCATCGAGTACATGATATACATAGAGGACGATCTCGGCTATTTCGCATGGAGTGATGAGTTCACTGTTGCGCCGCCTGTTCTGATTGGTGGTGATGAATCAACCGGTACATGTAATTATGCCTTATACAATGCAGCGCCAAATCCTTCGTATGGAATGGCGCTTGTTGCATTCGAGATCCCTGAGATTGTCGATGTCTGTATAACTGTTTACGATATTTCCGGAAGAGCTGTTACTGAGATGATGTACAGTGCACTGACTCCGGGCATGCACGAGGCGATTATAAGTGATCTTCACGCAGGGCTTTACGTTGTCCGCATGCAGGCCGGCGATTTCAGTGATTATGGGAGGATGATCGTAATTCGATGATCAGAGTGTAAATCAGGCTGAGGCATTATCTACGACATCTCAGGCAAGCTTGTTCGGAGATTCTCAAACATAGAAACGAACATCGTCCAGTGGGACTGCGACGACGAGTCGGGCAGGGAAGTGCCTTCGGGTGTCTATCTCATACAGGGGATCTCGGGGGATTTATTACAGACGGTCAGGTTCGTGAGGATATAATCAGTCAATATCAATCATTACACTGTTCTGGATATAGATAATTCGCTTTATCATCAAGTGCCACAATACGATACGTGGTACGCCCGCCAGGATTTGAACCCGGAACCTCCTGGTCCGTAGCCAAGCGCTCTATCCAGTTGAGCTACGGGCGCACCGATTTCTTTGGTTGGGTCGCTATACTAACAAATCAAATGCCCTCTGGTCAAGACGATTAATTGTAAAGTATTCTGTATTCAAGGATTACCAGATCGCCAGGCTGCAGGCCGAGAATTGAGGGGAAATTGCCCTGCGGTTGAAACAGCGCCCCCCGTGGAGTTCTATCAGGATGTGCTACTCTGACTTCAGTATACACGCCGGTCTGATTGTAGATCTGGAGCGTGCAATCGTACCCGGTCGAGTTCGAATGAACGGTTTCTGTTATCTCTATTTCCATTTCCGGCTGAATCCAGAGGGTGTCTCCCGTTCTGAGTGGCCATTCATTCATACCTGTTATCAAATCACCCGCCTGCGGTACGATGCAGGGTACAAGCTGGTTCCACTGGGAGTTCACTGGCCATCCATACTGTAGTGTAAGGGGGAGGGCTGGGCCGCTTGCGTTCCACCACCCCAGTTCCATGTCTCCGTTTCGGAGTATCAGAGTGTCAGAGACCATGCAGACAGGGTTTCCTGAGAGATCTTTCATAACTGTATTCCGTGAGAACCATTCCCTGCCGGTAGAATTGCTGACGATAACCGTGGCTGCAAATACGCAGCTATCTCCATTGACAGCCCAATGATACTCAGGCTGCCAGGTAATCCCCTCCTGCCAGTATTCAAGTGAGCTGTAACCGTTGTATCCCGCTGCTGATAATCCGAATGGTATCACCGCCAGGGACAGTTGATCAAAAAGTTTTGTGGAATCCTCAGGATTGCAGGTGAATGATAATCGGCTTATCCCTGACAGATCAGGATATTCCACCGTATGGCTGGGAGACGTTCCCTGCCTGAGAAACCCGGCAACCTCAGCAGGCCTGTTCATGTGAAGGATAAGACCGATCGAATCGAGGTAACGTTCCGCATATCTTTCCTTTTCAGCACAGCTGAAAAATATAATTGTAAACATGAGGGTGGTCGCAATCGATTTCATGGGGTATTTATCCATCTCGACCGATTTTTGAAAGGAACATATGCCTCCATATATTTCCATTGGCAGTTATTCAGATCCTCCCAGGATACCTCACTTATCCATCGAGGCTGACAGTGGTGAGCTTGTAGCCATAGTGGGCGGACCGGGAAGCGGCAAGAGTAATCTAATCAAATCCATTGCGGGTATCAGGTCTGCCGCTAAAGGTTCTATAAGAATCATGGGCGCCAGGCCCGGCTCTATGAGAGCAAGGGAGATGGCTGCTTTCATCTTTCAGAACAGTAATTTTGCGCCGGATTTACCTGTCAGAAACCAGCTTGAACGCAGAATTGCTCTCATTGGCGGTGTTTCCGTTAGAACGGTTCAGAGGGATGTTGCCCGCTGGTGCGAGGAAATGGATCTTACGGAGGCCGCGGACCAGATCCCCGGGCAGATGAATCGCTCGCAGCTTCAGATGCTGTCGCTGGCTCCTCTGGAACTTACAAAACCATCCGTGGCTGTTCTGGATGAACCTCTTGCCAACCTGTCGTCTTTGAGGGTAAGCTCTGCTCTTTCAATCATTATTTCTCTGCTTGAAAAGGCTTCTGTGCTGGCGCTTGTACAGAACAAGTCCCCACTGGTAAAGAGAGCGGACAGGGTGGTAACCCTAACATGAACGGTCGCAATACCTATCATTTCAGAGAGAGTATCGTAATTCTTCTCAGAACGAAGTGGGTTGGCCCTTATCTTATTCTTCCGCCCATGCTGGCTTTCATGGTTTATGCGGAATCCTATCTCTCCTCTCACGGTATAACAGGAATTTTCACAATGGAACAGAGAACCGTATTAGCCATCTGGAATGGTTCCCTTCTACTTACACTCATCGCCGGCATCAAGTCCTGCCTGTTCTTATCGGGAATATGGGAATCCAGCTGGTTCAGAAACTCACTGGCGCTTCCCGTCAGCAGATCCTCTGGTTTCTGGGGTCCCTATCTTGCTGTGCTCTCCGTTGTGTCCGTTATTTTTGTGCTTACAACCGGAGCAGTTCTGGCAGCGCTTCCGGAACCAGGACGCTTTCCTGTTTTTCAGATCATTGCCGAATCCTACATACCTGTAGTGTGGGCAGTATCGATGGGAGCTTTTCTGGGTTTGCTCACAACCGGAACAGCAGGCTCAATGTTCTTCACCGCACTGCTGCTGATAGGGTTCCTGGCTGGTCTGCCGATCGTCAGGATGCCGGAATGGATTTTTGTGCTCATTCCTCCTGTTGGAAGAATAATGAATATAGGGCTTGTGTTCCCGCAGGGTCTTATTCAGACGGGGATTCTTATCTTACACTCGGCAGCTTTCCTGATGCTTGGCAGATTCCTTTACGGTATCGGGTCGAAGAGAAGGTAACTTCTTCTACTCCTCTGCCAGGTACATCTGTGAGATGATGTGTTTAAATCCTGTCTCCTCATCGGTAGTAACGGTGCCCGATGTAATGACGTAGAAGAGTATAGAGTGATCCTCGGTGAAAATTGCGCAGGCTGACCCCGAACTGATAATATCTCCACTGTTGTTTATCCTGTTGAAATTAAGCACCGGTACAAGGCCTATGGAACGAGTTTCCCAGTATGGGGAAGATGTGCTTCCTTCTATCCATTCAGGATCGCTGATAAGAAGGGAAGGAAGAAGATCGGGTGAAATGATGTTGCGGAATCTTGTGGAGAGCCATTCGTCTTTTCTTGTGTTAGACTCAATATTTTCCTTCCAGTAATGCAGCTGGTATTCAGTCCCGGTTGCATTTGGGCTGCTTGCAATAACGCCGGCTTCATCGGTCAGCGTTCCTTCAACAGGAGGGTTCAGTTCATCAGGGAGCCAACCGAACGCTACTCCAGGATATTCAAGAACGTAGGCTGGCTCAGCATGCTCTGAACCTGTAAGTGAAAGAGCGGCTATTACTATCATTGTAAGCATATTGACTATCCTTCTTTTTGGGAATTGGCATGTTTACTGTTTCACAATAGAATAGAACAAGTTTCGTAACTGTCAATAATCGAAAGGTTTCCTTTGTGCAGCAGCAATAAACTTCTGATTGTGGAAGATGACGAATCCCTTGCGTTCCTCCTACAGGAATACCTTCAGCGACACGGATTCATAGTCAGCCTTCTTCACAAAGGTTCCAGGACTCTTGAAACCGTTCTGGAGACTAACCCTGATCTTGTGATACTTGACCTTATGCTTCCGGATACCAGCGGCCTTGATATCTGCCGGGAATTGAGAGCTTCATGGCACGGACCTATTCTTATGCTGACGGCCATGAAAGATGATGCAGATATTGTTGTGGGGCTGGAGGTCGGTGCGGACGATTATGTTGGCAAACCGGTAACCCCCAGAGTTTTGCTTGCAAGGATAAGAGCCCTTCTCAGAAGGGGGGCTGCGGATACCAGGGCTGAAATTCTACGAAGGGGAAATCTCCATATCAATGTCCCTTCCCGGGAAGTTACACTGGACGGCAATCACCTTGACCTGACCACGACCGAGTTTGATCTCCTTCTTCTTCTTGCGAGAAGAGCAGGAAGGGTACAGGAAAGGAGCCAACTTATTGAAGAGCTGAGAGGAATCAGTTTTCATTCTTTTGACAGAACAGTGGATGTAATTATTTCACGCCTCCGCAGGAAACTTGGAGACTCTTCTACCGGAGAACTCATTAAAACGGTGCGGGGAGTAGGATATCTGATGGTCATGCCGGAGGAGATCTGATGAAAAAACTATTCCTTAAGATCTACCTGCCCCTTGCAATCTGCGTTGTCATGACTCTTGTCATCTCGGTTCTGGCAGTAATGAGAATCATCCCTGCACAGCTGAATGCATACAGGGCCAGTGTGGAAGAATTCAGGGACTGGCTGCTTACATCGCAACCTCCTCCTGACAGGGACTCCATTGCAGCCGTTGCCGAGTCAATGGACCTTGAAGTACGGGTGTATCCCAACGCCGGGCATCCCGGTCGTATGCATCCACAGGAAGGGTTCTTCGCCCTCCCGGGGCTGCCCTGGGATTACCCGCTGAGAATTGATATTTCAGGAGGACCTCGCGGAGGTGCGGGGGGTTTCTGGAAAAAGAGCTTCTGGCTGATAGTGCTGATACTGCTTGTGATGGAAGGTCTGGTTCTTTTCCTGGCTCTCCGGCCCGTAAGAAAAAGGCTGACAAGGCTTCAATGGGCAACTTCTGAGTTAGGTTCCGGAAGCCTGGGAATTAAACTTCAGGTCAAGGAGAAAGGGGACCTTCTGGATGACCTTGGCAGAACCTTCAACAGCATGGCTGAACAGATTAAATCCCTTGTCGAATCACATCAGGAGCTTCTGGGAATCGTTGCTCATGAATTGCGTACACCAATGGCCCGGATGAGGCTGGCACTCGAGCTGATAAAAGAGGATTCCGAAGAAGAAGATCTCTCAAAGATCAATAGAATGGAAAAAGATCTAATTGCTCTGGACAGCCTTATCACAGAACTTCTGGATTTTAACAAACTCAGGAGAGAGAGCAATATCACTTTTGAACACATTAACCTTCAGGATATCTGTCGGGAGATGATTCAGGCGGAATCCTGGGCCAGAGATGATATCAGCATCCAGCTTCGGGGCAGCGGAAGCTGCAAGGGAGACTTTTCTCTACTGAGCAGGGCTATGGGGAACCTTTTGCGCAATGCAGTGAACTACGCCGCATCGAACGTGATCGTTGATATCTCAAGGAACAACTCTACCAACAGGGTATTGATCTCTGTTGCTGATGATGGCACAGGCTACGATTCCAAGATCCTCGACAGACTTGGAGAGCCTTTCTCCAAGGGACACTCAAGTAAAGGAACGGGGCTTGGGCTGGCCATAGCGGGAAGAATTATCTCCCTTCACGGAGGGAAACTCCTGTTCGGTTCGAGCAAAGTGCTTGGGGGTGCCGAAACCGTAGTGGAACTGGGGTCAGATCAGGAATAGTGTTAAAACTCACATTCCCCATCCCTGAGAAGTAATTTCTCGGAATTATTTGTTTTTTTGTTTTTCGCCCCCAATTGTCTTCATTCAACTACCATTCTCGTTCCAGAATGAACTCTGCGCTTTTATTCCATGCTGCTCTTTGTTCATGATCGTTCCTCTCTGTATGAGCTTGACGACCATGTTGTATCTATATGGATCGGTCTTGAGATAGAACAAGGCAAGATCAGGCGTAAGAGCAGATGTATATCTA
>JAUWSQ010000035.1 GCA_030609965.1 Candidatus Fermentibacterota bacterium | reverse complement strand
CTCTTCTTTCTAATTCGCAACGGATTTAATTTCCGAAACTGGGGAGAGGTTATTGATTTTCTTTCTCTACCTGCAAGTAGTAGAGAACTTAATCAAAGGGTCACTCTGTATAACAAAGCTTTACAGTTCCGATCTAAGGTGAAGTCTTGAGATGTATTATTCCCCTCAGTTGTGTACAGAAGCATTCGGTTTTATAATGAGATCTGATCATTGCTGAGAGGAGTCATCTCTTTGTCTGACACAATTGATACTTGTATTTGTTCATCATGTGGAAAACCACTGAAGTCTATCGACGAAGCACGAGCAATATGCGCATCTTGTGAGCTTGAAAATCTGCTGTGTAACTCATGCGAATATACCAGATGTATGGTTTGCGGTGGGCGTATGTTCCTGGGTAATGAATACAAACTAATTAAGCTTGAACAAGCAATATGGAATTTCACATCTGTGTTCGGATTATTCAGGATAGATCAAGATCCAATTGAACCTCTTTCGAAGGGAACTTCAGTATTCTTGGATACAGGAAAGACCTGTCTCGCTATCACTGCTGGACATATGATTGTTGAATTGTCAAGGCTGGGAGAGAAATATGGTGAAGATGCAGTCAGTATTGGTCTTGTAGCAAAAGGTGAAGTAATACTCACAGTAGATTCTAGACAAGTCATCGATTGGATTAGTAAGGATGGATATGACCTTGCCACGATTGCAGTCCCCCGGATGTACATTATCGATTACTTGGGATGCGAGGTTCTTAGTCCAATGTCTTGGCCCCCATCCGACGCATGTCAAGACGATCTGGTTTTTACGATAGGGTATGCTGCTGGTATTCAGGAGTGGGAACCTGGTAGGGCAAAAATCAGGTCAAGCAGTATGCTTGGGAGAGTCGTGTCTGTATCTGAGAATAACTTTGTGATTACTCCAGAGAATGGACATTCAAAAGTCACTTTCTTCACAGATGGATTACGTATCCCTGAGCATGCAGGAGGAATGAGCGGTTCACCAGTATTCAGATTGCCAACCAATGGTTCTATTGAAGAAGCGGAGCTGATTGGATTCACACGTGAAGCTCCCCGGGAAGGATGGGATGTCCTTCTTGCCAATCATGCTAACCTCGTTTATCCAGATGGATTGATACGTAAAGAACCACGGTAATCTTAAAGGCTAATATTCTTGTTTCTAGATAAATAGACCTTATGTAGGACTTGGTTTAGAACTATCGAGAACAAGATAGATCTGATTGAATGGGAGCGAGATGACTGCAGATACATGGGTTAATAAAGAGGATATCCAGCTATTCACCGAGACGATTGAAGCAAAGTGCCCTTCGTGCAAGTCGGAAGTAATCTTAAACAGAAGGGATGATATCGGACGACTTGGCCCACTCAGTCGTTATGAAATTATGTGCACTGAATGCGGTAATGCCTTCGTAATAGGAGGGGACTGTGTTAATGTCCCACACGAGTTGCTTTGGATGGAGAGCTTCAAGTACAAGACACGCAAGCGTTATACAATCGCATTGATATTATTATGTCAAGCGTATGAGATGATGTTCGCCTCGGGAATCAGACACATACTAGTATTTCGAGTATTTGATAAAAGCGATCATGATATTAACACACTCAACTCATTGCTTGGGCAGCTTCATGAAGCAATGAAGAACCATGGCTATGTTAACCTACGTAATTGTCTGACACATTTGGTTGTGCAAGAATCCGCACCTCGAACAATTGAGGATTCCTTAGGGGAGATCAGGAAGATCAAATCCCACACATCTGATCCAAGTGATAATTGGATCCAATCGAATTGTACTAATCAGGAGATGGCTGAGCTTCTCGTTACCCTTAAGAAAGGCAAGGTCAATATACTGCGGAATGATGTAGTACACTGTAATCGTTACTTCCCCTCTCAAGAGGAGGTTCAGGATATTTTCGACGAAAGCGAGAAGTTGTTTCCGATGTTGAGCTACAAACTCGGACTGTCACACTCCCCCTGGGAGATGATTCGTTACTAATTCAACACTCTTGCTATTCTGAAACCACTGA
This sequence comes from Candidatus Fermentibacterota bacterium, assembly GCA_030609965.1. Classification (GTDB taxonomy): domain Bacteria; phylum Fermentibacterota; class Fermentibacteria; order Fermentibacterales; family JCC-6; genus Aegiribacteria. The sequence continues at coordinate 25,612 of JAUWSQ010000035.1, read as the reverse complement.
TAACCCATTTGGAAGGGACAGCTATGACTATGGTTATTACAGCAGCAACCGAAAATTTTTTGGTAATGGTAAATGATTCTGCAGTTGTGAATGATTTCTCTGACAACCACAAGGAATATGAAACGGGTGTGAAAAGGTATGTCTTAGATGGGGTTGGGTGTGTATCAATGTGGGGTGAACGCTGTGGGAATAGGCTAGTTAAACATCTTACTGAGAGCAACTTGAATACTGAGAACTCTATTCAGGAACTTGCCATCGAAGTTAACAGGTATCTCACAGAGGAGTACCGCCCACATGAAGAACCACTGTCTGATACTGGCTATCACGTTGGAGGGTTAGACCAAGACAATCGACCAAGCATCTATCATGTTTTCTGGAATGTCTCTGCTGGTCAGGGACCAGCAGCTCAGCTCGGATCTTACTCCTTTCAGCATTATCGACCAGAAAAGCCTTTCATCCTCCACAATGGTCGGAACGAGTTAGTCAACTTGGTTATTTCAGCATTGAACATAGAACTTCGGAGAAATGCTCTGACCAAGTTCCCATTCAACATACCAAAACTATGTCACTTCGCTCACTTCTGCATGAGGTTTGGCGCTGAAATCACAGATGATATCGCTCCACCTTTCCAGTTCTACGTTAAAATCGCAGGAAAAGAAGCTGTGACAATGGAGTTCTCCGATGCTAACGTCGTTGACACTGACTACTTTGTTGGACGACTTCAGCAGGACTGACATTATTCATCCAGAGACTTATTCCAATCCCATACGGTAGGATAATCCCTATTGGTAGCAATACTGTCTGGTTTTCATAAAATAATTATACGCGTCCCGAGGCTGAAAATGAAATCGTTCGGAAGTGGGGCTCTCAATGTCTTTGCATCCTATTGAATTCAAGCTGCCAGAGGATCCGGGAGAATCTTAATTCATGACAACAAGGAGCTTCCAATACTTCTTGAAATCAAAATGCACTTCCAGTTCCAGGGTCTATCTGCAATTCAGGAGAGAAAAGTCAAATGAGTGGACAGGAATCCAATACCAACGGTAAAAAATGTGGCCACAGGCCACAACCCCTGCGTAGTCACTGGACAGTGTCCAGGGACGGAGCAGTCGGAGGACGCCCCGCGCTGAACTCCCCGACCAGAAAGTCCGCGTGATGTGTGGGGCGACCGACAGAACCGGAGCGGAGCGGTTGGCGGAGCTTATGAGTATAGTCCGGGTAGCGCCGCCAGTTACCTGACAGCGCCCCCACAGATCCGGACGAGCGCGATTAACGCATCCGGTTCCTCAGAGTCTCGGTTTCGCATGTGAATAGACAGAGTGAACAATGCGCGGTCGGGGAAGCGGGTAGTTGGTCGCGATAGTACGCTCATACCACTGCCAGTCCCATTGATTGTTCCACCGATGGCGGCGGCGCAACCACTTATGCCAGTAGAAATGAACCATTTCCGCGTACTTTTGAAGACTGCGGCTGTTTCCGGTGACACCGAAGTAGGCATAATGCCCCAGCATCTTACGTCGTAATGCAACCTGCTGGTCCTTCACCTTCCAGTGCCGGTTCTCCCGGCACCATTGGTTGATGACCTTCAGGCTGCGACATAGCCGGTCCTTGGCCGTCTTCTTCTTGACTACCCAGTTCCCTTTCCGGCTTTTGCCCCAGTAGTGCGTGAAGCCTAGAAAGTCGAAGCTCTGAGAGCTTCCTTTGTCCTTCCGGTCCTCATCCTTTCCGGGTCGTCTGAAGGGAACAATGCGAGTCTTTTCAGGATGGAGTTCCAGCCCGAAACGGGCGAACCGTTTCCAGAGTACATCCATCACCCGTTCAGCATCTCTCTTATGCTCAAAGCCCATGATGAAGTCATCCGCGTATCGGATCATAAAACAGCGTCCTTTCAGGCGCGGCTTAACCTGTTCGGCGAACCACTTATCGAGAACTTCGTGCAGGAAGACATTACTGAGCAGGGGCGAAATGACCCCGCCTTGCGGCGTTCCTTCTTTCGTGCGTGTCCACTTTCCGGCTTCCAGCACTCCGGCCTTCAGCCACTTGTCTATGAGCCGGGTGATTACCCCGTCACGTACCCTATGGCGTACGATCTCCCGAAGATGCGAGTGCGGCAGAGCATCGAAAAAGTGCCGTATGTCGGCTTCGAGTATCCAGTCCACGCGCTTATCCATTACCGATTTCCAGATGCCTTGCAGGGCTTGGTGGCAACTGCGACCGGGGCGAAACCCATACGAGAAGTCATAGAACTCATTCTCGTAGATCGGCTCCAGAAGCATGACCACCGCCTTTTGAAGCAACTTGTCTTCGGTCGTCGGAATCCCGAGCGGTCGCTTCTCTCGTTTTCCCGGCTTTTCGATGTAGGTCCGTCGAACTGCCGGAGCGTGATAGCTCCCACTCTTCGCGCGGATGACCAGATCGGTCAGCCGTTCATCCAGTTCCTCTCCGTACTCTCGTGCACTGACACTATCAACGCCGGTGGCCCCGTCTTTCCGTAGCCGTTTGAAGGCGGCCCGAAGCCAGTCTTCATCGAGATACTTGTTGAGCGAGGTCAACCCGCGATCTGGATAGCGTTTTGCCATTTCGGCTATCTGTCCCTGTATCGTTGACACATCCATGTTTGCCTCTATGTGCTTTCTGTGTTTCCCACGGACAGTTCCGTGATTCCGACTCCTCTCTTCCCTACTCACGGGCTTTGCCGGGTCAGCATTTCCCCGCTTTCATCGGTACTATTGAGGAGCTAAGACTGCTCGTCTCCCGTCTCGGGCTGCTCGATTTTCACTTGCAGCCCGATACCTCCGTTGACTCTGTCTTTTCGCTCACAGTCGCGTCAGAGTCACCGCAACTGTGCCTGGACGTTGTTCAGCCGGTAGCGTCCGTTTCCGGCAACTTTCGGAGGAGAAGCCGAGCTCTCCCATCTTCCCAGGGAACCCTCTTGTGCCTCTGCCCTGGCCTTCGACCCCGGTCCGGCCTCCGCGCCTGGCCTATAGCGGCGCATCGGTACTGTCCCCCTTGTCATGAAACGGTGGACCCAAGACGATTACTCACTTTTCGGGGCTCAATCTCACGGCCTTGGCACTAGCTGTCTACGCTTCGTGCCGCCCTCACGGACGACTACGCAAGACTCGCTTGCGGGTGGCACGCCTCGCCTTCATCAGCGGGACGCGTGGCCTTGCCTTTCCCACGCGGGATTTCATCCCGACTTTCACCGGGGTTGCTACCCGCAGAGTTCCGATAGAATGTTTCAGCTTCGATATGCCCTATGTCATTTCATTGCCTCCCCATTCTCTGAGCTTCGATGGCGCGACATAAGCTGTGACAACTGCGGAGCGGAGGTGTAGAGCAGCGCACCACAGTCGGCAGAACCTAAGCGGTGCGCTGCGGCCGAGCTTTTAACCGAAATCTCCTGAAAATCACTCATTCTCACGATATTCAGGCACGAAAAAGGTTATGACCCGCTTCAAAATTGCCAGCCACAAAATTGAATGCCCCCTTCGTGAGGGCTTTTGATTTTGTACTGGTGTTCACGATTCGGACCTTTGATCGAAGATCAAAACGGTGAGTTTACACTGAGCGAGCATCAGCGAGTCGAAGTGAATCCCTGCCTGCCTGCCAGTTTTTGACGGTGAAGCCTTTGACTCCTTTATGAAGTTGAAGGCCTTCGCTATTCTGGGGTTTCACATTTCAGAACATTTCCTACATTTTGATGCATGAATTGAATCATTTGGAACTCACAAAGGATTTTCGTTTTAAAACCTTTGCACTTAAGACATCCTGTTAGCGGAATATAATACCACATTTATCCTTGAATATCGGGACTTGACATCCTGATTTTCAAGGATAATATACGCTTATGATTAATAGATATGATCTGCAGAAAAAGCTTAATACAAGTATTCGTGAGAATCCGGTAACTACTCTTCTTGGTCCCCGTCAATGTGGAAAAACCACCATCGCAAAAACAATCAGAACTCCCTCTCCTGTTCATTATTATGATCTAGAGAATCCAGCAGATCGTTCTGGCCTCGCGAATCCTCTAACAGCTCTGCGAAACAATGATGGCCTTGTAATTCTAGATGAGATACAAAGGATGCCCGAGTTATACGAGATACTGCGTGTGCTTGTGGATGAAGCATCTCAGCAGGCCAGTTATCTAATCTTGGGAAGCGCATCACCTCGAATAATCAGAGATGTATCTGAAACGCTTGCAGGTAGAATCGGTTTCGTGGACATGGGGGGATTTAACCTTAAAGAAGTCTCCCCGGATAACTGGGAAAAGTTATGGCTTCGCGGTGGTTTCCCGAGATCGTTCCTTGCTGCAGACGAGGACTCAAGCTTCAGGTGGAGAGATAACTTTGCAAGGACTTTTCTGGAGAGGGATTTACAGCAATTCGGTTTCTCAATTCACCCTGAAAGCATGAGACGATTCTGGATTATGGTTGCGCATTACCACGGACAGATCTGGAATGCTGCAGAGTTCGCCAGATCACTGGGTCGGGATGAGAAGACTGCGCGGAATTATCTCGATATTCTTTCCGGAGCCCTCGTGGTTCGTAAGTTGCAGCCATGGCATGTAAACATCAAAAAGCGGCAAATCAAATCTCCCAAAGTATACATCAAGGACTCGGGTATTCTTCATTCTCTCCTTTCCATCAGGACAAGAAGAAACCTTTTGTCACACATCAAAGCTGGTTCGTCCTGGGAGGGCTTCGCACTTGAACAGATACTGTCACTCACGGGTGATAGAGATGCTTACTTCTGGTCCACTCATGGTGGTGCGGAGCTTGACCTTCTGCTCAACCCTGAAGGCGCAAGGCTGGGTTTCGAGTTCAAGTTCACAGATAATGTCCGCACAACAAAATCCATGCGTATAGCGATTGAAGATCTGGAGCTTAAGCATCTGTACATAATTCATCCCGGTGTCAGGTCATACCAAATTGATGCGAATATCTCAGCCCTCTCAATCTCCAACCTGATTTCCACTCTGATTGATATCAGGAGCTTCCCTGAAACCTGATGTTCAGCTAAAAGTCTAACATTCCACTTCAATATGGATATGTGTTATCTCTAATCCTCTCAGAATCGTGTAAATATCGTTCCTGTATCTACTAAACTGCCAATCCCGTATAACCAACCGGAGAAAGTGTTCCAACTCTCAGACAAATGGCGCCACAAAATTGAATGCCCCCTTCGTGGGGGCTTTTGATTTTGTACTGAAGTTCTCGATTCGGACCTTCGGTCGAAGACCGAAACGGTGAGTTTACCCTGAGCGAGCATCAGCGAGTCGAAGTGAATCCCTGCCTGCCAGCCATTTCAGTTAAAACGGCCCTTTGAGGGTCGTTTTTGCTTTATAGCGTGTGTATGTATGAAAATCCTCGGTTATAACCAAGATGGTGAGTTTACCCGGAGAGATGGACTTCTCGTGGAGGTTTGTCGCTCATCACCCGGAGATTCACACAAAACGGCAAGATTGGTAAAACACAGATTCAGTAAGAGCAAAAAGATTTGAATATTTCTATCTTGCTGATTCTGCAACGCTCAGGTAGATTCTACATAGAATCATACACTACTAGGAGGTGGTAGATATGAGAATGGGATTTATCCTTTCATTCCTCTTCCTGCTATTGATGACAGGGGTAATCTTCGGGCAGCACATTGTATATTGTTTTCCAGCACCAGGCGATAATGTAATAGGGCTTGGAAGCAGCATTGGTAGAGTATGGGCGATCGATGATGGTACGCTGCAGATCTACGAACTGGATCATAGTGGTAGTATTCTGAACCAATTCCCGGTTGTAGGAACTACCACACCAACTGGGTTGGCCTGGGGCGATAGTGTTCTATACTATGCAGACGGGGGAACAGCTATTCTTCATGCAATGTCTGACGATGGGTCCTACCTTGGATCTTTCGACCTCTCGGATTCAGGGATTATTTCTATTAGGGGACTAGGCTTTAACAACAATATTGACCCGTACCTTCCTGAAGCACTCCTGATCACTGATGATAGCATGGAAGTTGCATACGCTGCATATCCTCCCCTTGCCTTTGATACATTAGAGGTAATCGCCGACCTTGCTGATGCTCCTGAAATTTTTTACGATGCTGCAATTTCAACAGGATATGGAGCTATTTACCTTGCATGCGGCAATCTCGACTCTAATGTTCAGGCTTTCGATTTGTATGGACTAAGCTGGCTGTGGGAGATGTATGAAATAGGCACGATTGTCGGAATAGCTGATTATATTGACTACCCAACTGATGAGGATCTTTGGGTGAGTGATCCTGAAGCAGATCTTATTTACCGTGTCTACTATGGTCTGGGCATTGAAGAGTCGGCAGGCTCATTCTCTGACCAGGAACTTAAAGTATCCCCCAATCCGTTTTTCAACTTAGTGACGGTTTCAGTTCAAGGCTTAATAGACACTTCAACTAAGCTTCAGATCTTTGACCTCTCCGGAAGACTGGTTACCCGGATAGAACCGGTTTATCTCAACGGAAAAGCAGTCTATCGATGGAGCGGGATATCGGCATCTGGTGAAGAGCTTCCTGAAGGTATCTATTCTGCAAGAATATCTTCGGGTTATATCTTATCTGTAGTGATGCTGTTAAAACTGTAGAATAGTTCCAAATACTATTCGGCATTAATACCAAGGGTACAGCGTAGTTCTTCCTTCATTTAGGCAGTTTCACGGATTCGCTCAAAATGCAGAGTGCTCACTGAAACACCACAGAAGGCCAAACATCGCAAATATAGCATATTTATTGCACTATTTCGCATAACCAAGTGGCAAAAGTGTTCCAACTCTCAGACAGGTGGCCAGCCAGTTTTGATGGTGAAGCCTTTGACGCCTGTATGACGTTGAAGGTCTTCGCTATTCTGGGGTTCGAATAACCCTTCTCAGAAGAGTACTCCAGACCCTCTGGAAACAGTGCCTGCTGGAGCTTCTGTTTGCCCTCCAGATCATCCGTATCGAATGACTCGAAGGTATCCCACCAGTTGTAATGAACATCAGTAGTGATAGCAATAACTGCATACTACTCCTTCAAAGCTGAGAAAAGTATCCAGATCCCCGAAAACATCTCCGGTTAATTAGTTGACTGACTGATAAGCACTGGAAGCACCATATGGAATAGACAATCCATTTGAAGCCCGATTGCTTTGTTCCTAACCGACTTCTATCTCAGGAACATCATCCTGCCATGGAACGTAATCTGCACAAGGTTAGCAGATAAGCTCCAGCGGCTGCGGTGGAGATCTGGGATCCTTCATGCGACCGCCGCATTCAGGGAATTTGAGAACATCAACATCCTATACCTTATTTTCTCTGTGACATGGGTGGTTTCACTCAAAAAGATCCGGGATGATATTAATGTAAAATAGTATATATATTCGATGGAAGCGGCTGCTGGAAATAATAAACTGCAATATGAGTAGAACTATCGGAAGGTCTCTCAATGCATAGATTGATTCCATCCTTCATCAGTGAACAATTCGATCGCGGTCAATTCAATGGTGATTTTCAAGCTATTACAATGTTCATCGACATCGCTGGCTTCACTGCCATGACGCAGACATTGATGAACAATGGCAAAGAAGGCGCAGAAGTGCTGGCGGACGTTATCAATCAAGTGTTCACTCCAGCAATTGAGGTGATCCACCAACATGGGGGATTTGTTTCTTCCTTTGCCGGTGATGCGTTTACAGCCATTTTCCCTTCGAAATCAGTTGCCATAGTCGACGCCCTTTCGGCTGGAGTGCGGCTACAGGAATTGTTTCAGGAAGATGGAGTACACCGGACTAAATTCGCTTCATTCACTCTATCCGTGAGAATCAGTCTTTCAAGTGGTTCCGTCGTATGGGGTATTATCTCGCATGAACGGCAGAATGCTTTTTATTTCGCAGGTGGAGCGATTCAACGATGCATCGGGAACAAGCAGTATTCTGACGAGGGAGAAGTGATTTTCGATGAACAGATTCTACCCGGAATCGAAGGTTTGACAGAAGTAAAATATATAAATAAAACCGACCATCTCTACTCATTGCAATCCGCTCCATCATCAACTTCCAAAGTTGTTCCTGAAATCCCGATTCCCTTTAATCAGAACAGATTCATTCCCCGTAAAGTTCTATCCATGCAAGACAGGGGAGAGTTCCGCGACATAGTATCCTGCTTCATATCATTCGATGGCAATTGGGATATTATGACCGGGACGGCCAGGATAATTTCGCTTGTTCAAGATTTTGGTGGATACTTCAACAAGATAGATTTCAGAGATGACGGTGAGATGATACTTGTGCTTTTCGGTGCACCTTTCAATCCGGGAAATCTCTACAATCGCGCGTTGGACTTTGCATTGGCGGTAAGAGAGATCCCGGAACTTTCTGTGCGAATCGGCCTGACCTGCGGTACTGCGTTTACAGGATTCGTTGGAAGTGAATTAAGAAGTGAATATACGGCATTGGGATCCGTCGTGAATTTGTCATCGAGATTCACTCAGAACAGTGAACGAGATGATATTTGCCTGGATCAACCGATATACGAACAGGTTCAGGCACAGTATAGGATAATGAAATTAAAAGCAAATACTTTCAAGGGGTTCAAACGGAAGATCCCCGTTTACAGCTTGACCGGTAGAATCAGATCTCTCAAGGTATCAATTTTCAATAAACTCATTATCGGACGCGAACGGGAACTGAGCCTGCTTGCAGAATTCATGCAGCCGCTTAAGGAAAGTAAATTCGGCGGTGTTGTTTATGTCTACGGCAATCCGGGCATTGGCAAATCCCGCCTTGTACATGAATTGACCAAGCGGCTGGGAATTAGAACACTGATCCTTCAGACGGACAGCATCCTGAAGAAACCGTTGAATCCATTCAAGTATTTCTTCAGTCAGTATTTCGATCAGGATGAGGAAGGCTCACCCGTCGACAGAAAAGGAAGGTTTACGGCAATCTATCAAGAGCTGATCGGCAGAATGATAAGCCTGTCTGATGCTGAGAAGCGCATTGAAATTATGAAGGAACTCAGCCGTATCAAATCAATCATAGGTTCTATCATTGGATTATTCTGGGATGATTCAGTATATGATATGATCGCCCCTGAAGACCGTGCGGTGGTAACACAATTGGCGATTAAGGAGTTCTTTACCGCGCTGAGTATGATAGAATCGATCATCATGCTGATTGAGGATATCCAATGGCTTGATGACGAATCAAAGGCGGTTTTTGAAACTCTGACCCGCCAGATTGAAGATTACCCCTTGATTCTTCTGGTTACCAGTCGATTCAATGATGATGGTTCCAGACCCGAACTGAAGGTTAATGAGCATGTACCATGCAATGAGATAGTTCTGAACAAGCTATCGGTGGATCATACGAGAGTATTAATCGAAGATCGACTTGGCAGCAGAACTGACAGAGAACTAGCTGCATTTATCCATACCAGAACGGAAGGCAATCCATTCTACACTGAGCAGTTCTGTCTTTACCTCCAGGAGAACGGCATTATCAAGGTTCAGGATGGACAGTATCACCTTATCACAAAACCATCCGATATCCCCTCCGATATCAATATGACCCTGATCACCCGAATTGATCGATTGACAACAGAGCTGAAGGAAATGGTGCAGATTGCGTCAGTGCTGGGGCGCGAGTTTGAAATTCAGGTTCTGAATACCCTGCTTGAGCTTCAACACGATGTGACTTCTGATGCCGGTATCAGCTTGATGGAGAGTGAGATTCGTCCAATGATCTCCAAGATTGAAGAGGAGGGAATCTGGTCTGCGCTGACTGAGTTTACTTACATCTTCAATCATGCTCTGCTGCGGGATGCAGCGTATGACATGCAACTCAGAACACGACTGAGGAATCTGCATAAGCTGGCCGGTGATGCTATTGTTAATCTATATCCTGATGACGAGACATTCTACGCTGATTGTGCTCATCATTATGAACTTGCGGAGGATTGGGATAAAGCCAGGGCATACTGTCAGAAAACAGGCGACTATTTTTACGAATCAGTTAAATATGATGAAGCACTAATGTATCGTCAGAAAACCCTGTCAATCTGCCTGAACGTACTGGGAGATAAACATCCGGATACTGCTCAATCGTACTTTAACATGGGAACAGTGACTTCGGATAAAGGCGACTATGAAATGGCTTTATCAAATCAAAATAAAGCCCTTGCCATAAGAAAAGAAGTACTTGGTGAGAAACATTCTGACACGGCACGATCATACCATGCCATTGGAGAGGCATATCTGTGTAAAGGCGACTATGAAATGGCTTTGCTAAATCATGACAGGGCTATTTCAATCAGGAGAGAAATATTTGGTGAGAACCATCCTGATACAGCACTTTCATACAGTGAAATCGGAGCGGTTCATTTCGATAAAGGTGACTATAACTTAGCTTTAGCATTCTATGAGAAAGCCCTTGCCATAAGAAAAGAAGTACTTGGTGAGAAAAGCCCGAATACTGCTTGTTCGTACAATAACATCGGGCACGTTCATTCAGTAAAAGGTGACTATGTTGCTGCGTTAGACTATTACAATAAAGCCCTTGCCATACAGAAAGAACTGCGCGGAGAAAAGCATCCGCATTCAGCAACATTATACAATAACATCGGAAGTGCTTACTGTAAAAAAGAAGACTATGAGAAGGCTCTTGAATACAACGAAAAAGCCCAGATCATACAGAAAGAATTACTGGGCGAGAAACACCCGTCTACAGCACACTCATACAACAATATCGGAATGTCACATTACCTTAAAGGTGACTTTGACATTGCTTTAGTCTACTTCATGAAAGCCCTTGCTATCAGGAAAGAATTGCTTGGTGGAAATCACCCGGATACGGCAAATTCATACAACAACATCGGAAGTGTTTACAGGGAAAACGGCGATCTGGACACTGCTTTATCCTACAATGAAAAAGCCCTTGTTATACAGAAAGATCTGCTTGATGAGAAACATCCTAGTACTGCTATATCCATGGGGAATATTGCAAAACTTTACATATCCCTTGGAAAATACAGGAAGGCGGAGCAGTACTACAGGCAAGCTTTAATCGTTTTCGAAAACTCACTTGGAGAAAGCCATCCGTACACAATTTCGACCCTGCAGCAAATGCTGAAGATTTATGAGAAAACAGATAATGAACCAGAAGCAAATCGGATTCAGGAACGGTTGAAGATACTTTCACCGATGAAATCGAAAGAATAAGTGGTATCTAAGTTCGGCATGGGAGCGTAAGCTCCCCCCTTTAGAGGACACTTGTTAGGATGAGACTTCCTGGTAAATTTAAGACAGGAGGTCGAGTTGAAAAGATCAAGATTTACAGAGACACAGATTGTTGCATTTCTTGCGGAAGCAGATGCGGGATGACTGTCATTGAGGTGTGTCGCAGGCATGGAATTGTCGGTAACACTTTCTTACAACTGGAAGAAAAAGTATGCTGGAATGGGTATTTCAGATGTTCGGAGGTTGAAGGAGCAGTTTCAGAGCTTATATCTGAACATCTATAGTTCCAACTACTACTGGGATTATCACAACGAATGCTGCATGGATTTGTTTCTATTCCAGTGTTTTCAGTAGGCTCACTCAAAGTGAAGAATGCTCCCCGAAACAGCTCAGGAACCCAATCGGCACACTAATATCATTAAGGATCAATTCAGACTGATCAAGCAATTATTCTTCTAAATCACTCCGGATCAAGGCTCTCCACTAAGAGTGTATTCGACAATGTACATTGAGCAGAAGGTTCTCACAGCTGGCTATAATGCCTGCAGATTGTGGGAGTAAGAGCTGCTTGTTCCATTACCGCAGGATGATCAGCCTGTTTGAAACACTGAGATCGTTTGATCTCATGACCACCAGATACATGCCGGGCTGAAGATCATCAATAAATAACGCGTGGTCACCTGCATTCATTTCACCATTGAAAGGTGTTGCAGCAAGCCTGCCGTCACACGAATAGACATCTATTCTCACGTCAAGCTGCTCAGAAATCGAGCATGATATGCTTGCAGTCCCGAGTGAAGGATTCTCAAGTGAAATATCCATACTGTAATCGTACACGGTTTCCTGCTCGGTGATACCTGTGCCCTGCCAACCTCCCAAAATTGCCCATAACCACCAGGCAGCATAAGCTTTACGGTTACCATTCAAGGGTTGTGTGTGTGCAGCGGTGCAGTCATACCAGTCCACTCCTTCTACATGAGTGTCTTGCCATTCAATTGCCCAATTCCCACCTGTATATGAGCAATCATCATTCACATATTTATCACCAAAATAGCTATCATCTGGATCATAGCATTCAATATCATAAAAATCATATAACACTTTATCATTAGTTATACAGTAATTTCTGATTTGTTGATTTCGCAAGTGAAGATTGCCGGTTTCTCCAGTAGCATCAGCATGTCCTGTCATATAAACAAATGTAACATTCGGATATAGGCCCTCAAGTGTTATCATCGGGACCAGGTAATTATCTATCATTTGCTGCTCGGTTAGAGATGAAGCCTGTCCGCACCAGGACCAGATAATCACATTTACATCTGAATTGGCAGGATTGTCCAGATAAGTAATCGTATTGTTGTACCAATCCGGGTAATATCCACAATCACCAGGCATCGCATAATCATGTAAATCCAAAGCACCTCCGGCTCCACCGTTATTCCATTCGAAAATATCAAACGGTAGGGAGAGCCCTAATCCGCCGCCATTTGCAAAATCAACTAAACCATTCATCCCGGTTGTAAGTTGACTACCATGTGAAGTGTGTCCATATGCAATATGAAGATTTGATTTTGCCTGAATTATTGCAAATTCGGGAACCAGGGTAATATCTGTACATTCGTGATCAATAATTATCCCTTGAGACAAAGCTTGTGTTTGCCATCCTGACAGGAGGAATAAAAGGAATATTGTAAAACCAACTTGTCGTTTGTGAGTCTTGCTGTAATTCATTTGTTGCCCCTTCTCTGCTATATAGTTTTTGTTTTTGTTGCCTGAGGGATTTCCGAGCAATAGAAATTCAAATTTTTACTATTCCGAAAATCACCCGAAACAACTCAGTCTTTAGATATTCCCCTGTTTTCTATCAAAATTGACCATACCATCTGAGAAACACCAAGTCAAACCATCTATATTAAAGTTCTGTGCTCTATTACAGGTGTCCCGAGCGCATCAAGGCTCTCACTAACCAGTTTCCATCCATCTGCTTCTACACTTTTCTATTTGAGGGAAGAAAATATCTTTCCGTTTCTATGTATAGAAACATACAAAAGGTGGTTTATATGGAATCGACGAAGAAACTGGTTGAAGTATTCTGCAGGATAACTGAGCCTGCGATTATGATAGGGTTCTTCTCCGAGATTTTCACTCCGGTTAAAATAGATGATTTTATCTTCGATGGCGACTTTGGAGAGCCGGAATTTACCGTTATCACAAAACTTACCTGGTTCCTACCAGTATAGGCAAACCGATGGACCAACCTCCGGGACAGACATCCCATCGGAAGTGTACATTACATGTTCCTCTTTATCTAGCCCAGCCGGATCCTCTGCAACCGGAGCATTTTACAGATTCATGGGTTAAACTGTCCTTTACTTTCCCGGTACCACTGCATCGTCCGCATTTTGTAGGGGGATCGGGAGCGTTAACGTAGCCATCACCGTCACATACATTGCAGGGTGAGCTGAGCTTATAGTTGTCAATTCCCTTTCCACCGCACCAGGCACACTGTACCATTGCCATTATTAGTCCTCCCAGATATGAACCCGATCAATCAGCACTTCGGGAACCTGTTTTATCAGTAATGAGCCTCTTATCCTCAAGAAGATATGACAAATGCTGCTCTCCAGGCAACTTATGAAATAATTCAGTTCATTTCCTCATCCTGAGTATGATTTTCAGAAACATGAGAAATCTGCCCATCGTGCCCTTCTTATTCAACATGATCCTGTCGTTGAGTTCCTCCTCGTTCATCGGTGGAATTGTTTCCTGTTCTCTCGGAATGAGATGAATTGCATCAGTCGGGCAAGTTGGAATACAGAGACCGCACCCGATGCATCGGGTCCTGCCGATAACTGCTTTCGTCGGAGAACCTTCCAGGACTACTGCATCCACCTGGCATCTCTTAACGCAAAGGCCGCAACCGATGCAGGCATCTCTGTTGATCTCCGCCTGAAAGCTGGTTACCCAGAAATCTATCGGGTGAGGCAGCATCTTCTGCATCTTCAGCATACCGCAGCAGCATCCGCAGCAGGAGCAGATGAATTCAGCATGCTGCGCATTGGAGGGCTGCAGGACCAGGCCGTCATCCTGGTTCTGCTGAAGTATACTGAGAGCCTCTTCCCGGCTCACCTCCCGTCCATGACCTCGACGAAGCACCATTGCTGCCATGCTTCCCATTCCAAAACAGGTTTCAGTTCGGGATGTAACCTCGCATACCTCCCCCTGAATTGCCCGGCTTTCCCGGCAGATGCATGGGAGAACTACGAATGGACCTTCAGAACTCTCGATAAGCAGACTGACCTGATCGTAAGTCGCTACGTTATGCTCTGGTGAGATGCTGACGTTTATCGGAATTGTTCTCATCTGCGGGGGATCAGTGGCGAGAATTGATTTGCCGTAAGCCAGGGTACCCATGTACTCACCGGCATCTTTCAGGAAATCCGCCGTTGGACAACCGTCCTGTGCTTCGAACATTCCTATCACCATTGGGATAACAAACCAGTAATCCTCGTTCTCTTTCTCCTTGAAGCCTATCGCACCCTTCATCGACATGCTGTTAAGCAACTTGAGAGCTCTTTCCTCTTCGTATTCACCCGAAGCGGTCATTATAATCGTCTGAAGAGCCGAAGGACGGTAGGAAAGATGCAGTGCAAGCCCAGCCTCCTCAGGGGTGAACATTCTTTTAAGAAAGCGAATCTCCGCTCCTGACCTGGTTGCTGGAAAGCCAACCGCCTGCCGATCCAGATGCTTCTGCAGTAAACGGTAAGTATTGTGGTCAGTGACTTTAAGTTCACTCATAAGTCCCCCCTCTGGAATTCAGGCTTGTGCTCAGCTAGTATGGATATCTACGAAAGAAAGGGTTATTTGTGTATATACTCAACTGAAGCAAAAGCTGGAGGGGGAATAGAACAGTCTCCTTCACGAATTTTTCCTACCACGAACCGGTTCTGTTGTCCATATAGATGTTGCAGTATACGTAAGCACCTGATGGATCCGAAACCATGTTCACGAGGTTAGGGTTGATTAGTATCTCATCGGACGGAACGAGACCTGGCAGATCAACCACCATGATCCTATCATCGTGGAAGTCTGCTCTATACCCGATGTACAGGACATCCAGCACGGGTACATAACAGAGATGTGTTGCTTCAAAACCCAAATCGAGAGAATTTGTAACCGCCAGAGTATTCCTGTCCAGAGCGAGTACTCCTCCTTCAACCCAGTTAATTTCCCATGATACATACATGGTGTTAGAACCAGGTATTACACAGATATCAGTAATCATGTTCCCAATATCTGTAGAGGCGATTTCTTCATCAGTATCCGGATCAATGCAAATAAGCTGCGTGCCATCTGAGATGTAAAGCTCGTTCCCCGTCTCTGAGAAGACGGGATACATTAATACATGGCTGAGTGTATCGACCGCTTCGCCCTGCCCAACGTCGATCACTAGCGTTCCCTGTTCATAGATGCCGACGAACCCGATGTAGATCAGATCAGTTCCAGGCCTGAGTGATATGTCCATAATTAAGGGCCAGTTCACCTGAACAGTATCGGTTATCGTCAGAGATGGAATGTCTATGATAAGGAGGTCATCAGAGATCGCGTAAAGTTCTGTTCCCTGGTCGTTCAGGCACAGGTCCTGGCAGTGCTTGTATGTTCCAAAGTCAAGACCGCCGATTATCGAATTGGAAAGACAGTCGATCTGTATGATGTTGTCTCCATCCCACGAGGTTACGTAAGCATACCGACCGTCGGGAGTAACGCTGATTTTACGGTTCAAGGTGGGAATCAATTCGATGTTTGCGATAATTGAACCGGTTGATGTGTCTATTACCGAAACCCGTGAATACTGAAGGTAAGATGGGCCGGTAGGGTCAGAGCATGCAAGAATGAGAACCAGGAATGTAAGAACAATTATTCGGTACATTTCGATTCAGTTCTCCCAAGAAGGTCAATTCGTTTCCAATGTCCGGCTCGGAATCGGAGGAAGAACGCCAAGGCGAATATGGCCACGTAGAAACTTGTGAAAAGCCATAGAGTAACTATCCCAACGTTCTGAACGGCGTAGAGGTATATAACTCCGGGTATCCAGAAGAGCCACGCCAGCAGACTGGAAACCAACATAACGAACTTCGTATCTCCGGCTCCTCTGAGGGCTCCGCTGTACATAAGGTTGACCGCATCGAAAATACCCCATGCGGCTATAATTGCAAGAAGTTTACCGGAAGTGGATAGCAGCTCTTCAATAGTACAGGCGGAATCCGGGCTGAAAAACAATCGTGTATAGAAGCCAGGAAAAAGAACAAAAGTAGCGGCCAGAGGGGCAAAGTAGCATATGGAAAGCAGCAGGGTCCGCCGAACAACTTTCACTGCCAAATCATTTCTTCCCATTCCTATACACCTGCCAACGATTACCGTTGTGGCAAAACCGAACCCCAGCAAAGGGTTGAATACCAGATTGTTTACGCTGAAAGCAAGGTTATTGGCTGTAAAATCGATGGCCCCAAGCCTTCCTGCGATGAATATGAAAATTGTAAAACTGGCAACATCCATGAATATCTGAAGACCTGCCGGGAACCCGAACCTGATTATTCTCCCTGTAAGCCTTTTCGAGAACCTGAAGTTCTCCCTGGTCCTGTATTCAACAGCGGTTTTTCCCGTGAAGGCAGCGATTGTCAGTATGGTACCCGGGATGAACGATGAAATGGCTGTTGCTATGGCCGCGCCCTTTATACCCATTTCAGGAAAACCGAGTTTTCCGAAGATCATCAGGTAATCCAGAAGGATATTTATCGCTGCTCCGATTATGACGGCCAGCATTGTAGGAACTGTTTTCCCGCGACCGTTCCAGAAGGATGATGCCGCTGCGGTGAATACAGGTCCTGACGCTGAGAACATGAGTATCTGAAAGTAAATCTTCTCAAGCGCAACTACTTCAGAAGCATGGCCGGAAAGATCGAAAAGAAGGCTTCCGGGTACTGCCAGAGCTGCAAGAATAGGAGCGGACAGCATTGTAAGAAACAGGCCCTGCGCAAGAGATCTTGAACATCCCTCTTTATCGTCTGCCCCAAAATACTGAGCGATGAATGTACCGGAGTATGATACCGTTCCATAGAAAATGCAGAGTAGTGTGAAACTCAGGATACCGGCGGGAAGAGCGGCCTGAAGCTCAAGCTGGCTGTGCTGCGCAAGGAACAATCTGTCACAGAACATCATTATCGTTCTGCCTGCCATAGCTGCGATTATGGGAAATGAGATTGCTATTATTTCCCTGTAGGAAGCGGGAGAACGCTCAGCCATCTGAATCCGCCTTATGCAGTAGTGCTTATAACGCCGTAGGCTATAAACGACAGTTAATGAATATCAAGGCATCGAACATACAGAAATATTCTCAGTAGATGTTATAACTTGCAAATATTATCGGTATTCAGGGGGAGTTCGGTGTCAAGAAAATAGTCAATATGTCAGTAAATGAATATGTCAATGAAGCGGATGTGCTACCACTGATCAAGAAAAATGACAAGAGAGCGTTTGGGGAGAACGGCCGCGGCTGAGAACCGCGGCCATAAAGAGGATGATACCAATTATTTATCTATGATAACGCATCCGGATACAGTGCTGATCTCTATCAGGAACTCACCATCACCGAATTCCGATGAGGTGCCCACGATATTCTCAGAAATGTGAGCGTTGAAAACGTCCGCAATCTCTATTATCCCTGAGATTGTCTCGATTTCAACTTCTGCGTCAGTGCTCAGATAAAGAGTGATGTTTCCGTTAACTGATGCGAGTTCAAGGTCGTTTGTAAGAGCAGTAACAATACACTCAATATTTCCGTTTACAAGCTCAGCGGTCCTGATTCCTGAAGATTCACTGACATCGATATTTCCATTGACAGAATTAACAGTAAGCTCTCCACCAAAACCATCTGCTTCAATATTTCCATTTACAACTTCAAGGAGTGCTTCGCCTTTTCCTCCATCGATGGATACGTTTCCGTTAACTGATGCAAGTTCAATCGCCAGATCTATGTCCGAGGGTATTTGAACTACAAAATCCACACTGCCGCTGTGTGATCCTTCCCAGGCCGAATCGTAGTCAACTTCACATATGATACCGATGGATGTATTGCATTCGACGGTGATGAAATCCAGTTCTTCTTCAGTGTCGCAGGTGATTATATAGATAACCTCCACCTGATCGGAAGACCATTCAGAAACAGTGACATCTCCATTTATAGTAAATATCACTACCGGATCTCCAGATGAAACTCCAGTAGTAATATTCTCCTCTGTTACCACTTCACCTGCATAAACCCCGGCAACCAGAACCAGGCAGACACTCAAATAAAACAGAATGTTTTTCATGACGTACTCCTTTCAAAGAAATCGCTTATCTGAAACAAGATATAAGAACAAATTTCTAATTGTCAAATACAACTTGACATCTATTGGTGAATGAATATGTTTAAAGGTTAATCAAAAATATATACTCTTCAAGCAGCATTCCTCCAGGTCAGTTTAAATCCGATCCCTGAATACATTGTGGAACCACTGTACCGTATCGAGGTAAAGAAGTCAGAACACTTCAGGTTATGAGGAAAGGGGCACTGATTTGAAATACTTGATCGTTCTAATTCTGGCAGTTACTGTTATCCCATCCAGCGGACAAAAATGGGATCATGAATCTGAAGGCTCTGCAGGTTCAATGCCCGAGTGGGAAGGCTGGTCCGATGAATCAGCATGTGAAGAGGAGTATGAATCCCCTCTGGATGATATTCTCGAGGTATTCATTTCTTCGGGGGGGATGTCTTTCTCGGACTTCAGTGATTACATGAATGATTATGGCAGTTACTATTCTGATGACCCCCAAACGCAATCCAGTGTCTTATACCCCTCCAGCAGCAGTTACGATGACTGGGTCAGAAGAATCTATCTGTGGGAGGATGATATCCCGGACATCAGGGGCTTCACATGGATGCTGAAACAGATGGAACTCTCAACGATGCAGATAACATACCTTGACGCTCTTTCCCTCTGGGTGGAATATGAGCTGAATGAACTCCGGGATTACCATGAATTAGACGATATCCGCCGTTCTTTCTTCGAAGGGTTCGTAGAGGATTTCTATATGCCGGTTGATACTTATTTCCTATGGGAGGACAGAAACTGGTTTCAGAGCGATGCACACGATGTTTTAGCAGACGCTATGAGTGAGATCCATGATATGCTTTCCTCCGAGCAGCTTGCCCAGGCAGGACAGATCGTGGAATACATGCTCAATCACCCGTATCCCGAGCCCCACGCACCGCAGGAAGGCAGATAAGGACAGGAGATTTCTGAGTCCTGCTCACCGGACATCTTGGTCAGGCCTCCGGATCCATAACCCTTCCCATGAACACTATCGAACCGGATTCTCTGTCCAGTATGAAGAACAGGAACGGCGAGTCGATGTTCATCTGTACTGGCTGCTGCGGCATTGCAGTAAGTCCCATGATAACTGCAGTTGCTGCCGCAGCTTCCGTACCGGCTTCGTCAACCTTTACGAATGCCTTGTGCAGAACTTTCGAGATGAAAAGGTCAGGGCTTCCGGTAAAGCCGCTGAAGTCGGCTGCGCTTCCGAAGGCTGTTTCCATTCCAAGTTCTTCCAGCAGCTGGCTCAGCTGCAAACTACGCGAGAATTCGAATTTCGGCATGGATAGAGAGACATTACAGGAGGAAAGCCTTCTTCTTATCGTCTCCAGCATGTCAGCGTTGAATCCCTGCTCAAATTCCGCCAGGTCACCGTCGGGAAGCAATATGAGCATACTCGCATTACCTGCGGCATAATTAAGCTCAACAGCTTCACATCCTTCAGTTGCAACGTAATTGAAGAAATCTGTCTGGTTCATCATCGGGACATCGATTGTGGAACCATCAATAAGGGAGAACGGCGCATCCTCTGTGGACCGTTCATAGAATGGTTTCCTCCAGGAAGCTTTGAAGTAAACCGCGTTCGTCAGCACAACTCTGGTGTCTTCGTCCAGTGAACCAGGGGGTATCAGATCCAGTATTCTGTTAAGAGTGCTTTGGGCAACCCATTCGTTGATGGTTTCCCGCGAACCTTCGGAATCATTGATGAAATCAAGATTTCTCACTGCGGCGCTGTAATATCCGGTAACTTCAGATACATATTCATCCAGCAGGTTGAAACCATCCTGGACCCAGAGCCCGTTTGATATTGAAAGCGTGAAGGAGTCTCCGGACTCCGAACTGGAGAGATCACCCGAGCTGAGAATCTCTGTCAATGAATGAAAAGCCCTGTTGGTTGCTTCAACCGGGAGGGTAAAATGCAGCACTCCTGCCATTTCTGCTGCTGTCTGCCCTCTGGCTCCGACCCAGGTCATTCCAAGGGCTGATGAGATACTGTAAGGTGAAAAGAAGATGTTGTCCGATTCCTCCATACTGCAGACTTTTTCATAAAGATCCAGGGCGAACTCATTATTGCCAAGGACAAGCTCCTGTACAACATCGGTACCCGGCACCAACTGTGATTCAGGAACAGACAGGTTTTCTTCGGCCGAGCAGGAAGAGGCTATTGCGAGAAGGATAACGGTCATTGCTGACAGATTCGAAATTATTTTCATTACTTCCCCCGATCTGATTAAGTTAATAATTATACCATATTGACTATAGAATATTCCCATTGGTGATCTGTGTCATGTCCGGGAATTCTACTTATTCTGAACTGATACAGATTCGCTACCAGGCCCTTGCTCCGGTTTCCTCAAGCAGCTGAAGCCAGGCGTACTTGTCCGTTCCATCATGATATCGAAGCCCTAGAGTTGCAAGGTATTCAAGGAATCCCGGATCCGAAATGCCGTAATATTCCTCCATATCCGCCAGCTGTTCGCTTGAGATATCGTGAAGCCAGTCGATAAGTACCAGTTTTATATTCTGTCTGTTGCTGTCCCAGGCGGCAAAGAATTCATGATAGAAGTGTGCCTGCTTCGTCTGGGTACTTCCGCAGTATTCAGATCCGGACTGATAACCCACCTCGTTGAGCCATATCTCCCGCCCGGGAAAGGCGCTTACAATCAGTTGAAGGTGCGAATGGACAATATCGGGATCCAGTACCTGGCAAGAGGAACTCTGCGGATAGTAAGTAAGCATGACAACATCGGTGAATTGATTCACCTGCTGAACAAAGGATAGGTCTCCGCCAAGAACACCGTTCGTTACTGTGTTCTTCACTCCCAGAGTAATACCGGGATAGGCCGACCTGATATAGCTCGAGGTTGCAGCAACGAACTGGAAGTAATGTTCCCAGGCATCGTCGGAGAGGAACAGGTCTGTTTCATTGCCTATACTGATACTGAGAATGGTTACATTCTGTGGAATCTCAGCAAGGACCCAGTCAACAAGATTGTTGAATGCTTCTATCATTTCGGGGGAATCCCAGTCGCTGTTCTGCAGATAACCGGGAACAGTACTTTGAACCGTATTCACAACTGCAAGACTCAGCATAACATCTATGTCGTAGTACGCAAAAAAGCCAATGGCTTCGAAGACTCCTCCCATAGGGTCCTGATAAACACCTTCGGATACTTCGATGGAATCCCATGGAATATTCAGTTCAACTATCTGGATCCCTGCCTCCATCGCTGTATTGAAAGAACTGGAAAAACCATCTTCACTTTCTGTGATACCGATACCGAACAACCGATCACCCGCGGATTGGGGTGATTGTGCCGGTATTACCTCATAGCCCTCATCGGGCGCAGTGGATCCATCACCGCAGGAAAAGAGAAGAAACGGAATCGAGAACAGAACCGCCTTAAGAATAAGAATGATCTGAGTTTCATGAGTTCTGATGGATATAGTGAAGTACCTTTCTGCATTTGAATTAATCATAACGTATCCCCATTTCAGATTATAGGTAAATGCCTTCATATAAGCAATCTGTTAAGCTGCTCTGCCGCAAACGGAATATGTCCGTCCGGCACGCGGAACCTCAGTCTTTCATGTGTGTTATGTATGAAATGGAGGTAGCATAATGTGGAAAATTGCATCATATCTACTGATTGTAATTGGAGTGATACTTGTGGCCGGTGCCCAGGTGGATGGAGACGATATGGAATACAGAAACCTCACTCCGGAAGAGGAGTACGTTATCGTTCACGGAGGCACGGAAATCCCCTTCTCCGGTGAATATGTAGATACGTTTGAAGATGGTGTTTACACATGCAGAAGGTGCGGAAACCCCCTCTTCATGTCCGAATCCAAATTCAGCGCACACTGCGGCTGGCCAGCCTTTGACCTGGCCATAGAGGGTGCTGTTGAAGCCAGACCAGACCAGGACGGAGAGAGAACCGAGATACTCTGCGCTTCATGCGGCGGTCATCTGGGGCATCTGTTCACTGGTGAGAGCTACACTGAAAGAGACACACGACACTGCGTGAATTCAATCTCCATGGATTTCATCTCTGCGGACAGAATCGGGACGATCTTTTTTGCAGGAGGCTGTTTCTGGGGACTGGAAAACGCTTTCGAACATACATCGGGAGTTCTTAAAGCACGGTCCGGGTACATGGGAGGATCCACCGACGATCCCTCTTACAGTGAAGTCTGCTCGGGAGCCACGGGACATGCTGAAACGGTTAAAGTTATTTACGATACTTCGGCAGTAACGTTCAGAGAACTGGCCATGCTCTTTTTCGAGATTCATGATCCGACCCAGGTCAATCGCCAGGGAGTAGATACAGGAACACAGTACAGATCAGCAGTTTTCTATACTACAGACGAACAGCTTGCAACTCTGGAAGAACTGGTACAGACGCTCAAAGACCGGGGATATGAAGTTGTTACACAGCTTATCCCCGCAGGTGATTTCTGGCCTGCCGAGGACTATCACCAGGACTATTATGATAAAAACGGAATTGAAACTTCGTGCCATATGAGGGTGAGCAGGTTTAATTAGGGACGGAGTAGTAATTAGGGACGGAGGTAATTAGATACCTCCGTCCCTAATTGTCCCTAATTGTTCCTAATTGCCCTGATTGCTTTCGCTGCCCTCATGCCGTCAGCGATAGCTGTGATTATATCCCCTGCACCGGGAGTTACATCGCCTCCGGCATAGATATTCTTCACTCCCGTATACTGGTGCTCATCAACCTCTATCTCGCCCCATTGTATGCTCATTTTTCCAGCTATCTCATCCGGAAGGAAGCCCAGGTCGGATGACTGTCCTATAGCAAGGAATACAGTGTCGACTTCAATTTCATGTTCTGTATCATCTTTCCTGACCGGTTTTGGTCTTCCTCCGTCCGGATCTTCAACCATCCTGGCCTCCGCATAGAAGTATTTGAGCCCATGCTCCGTTTTCTCTATTCTTAGCGGTATAGTTTTGGAACGGAAATCAATACGTTCGTCCATGGCTTCCTGTATCTCTTCATAATCCGCGGGCATATCCTCTATCCTGCGGCGGTAGGAGATCACAACTTCTGCTCCCAGCCTCAGACAGGATCTGGCAGTATCCATCGCGACGTTACCGCCGCCGATAACAAGCACCCTGCTGCCTACTTCAGTTTTCCCTGTTTCAGGATTGTTCATCAAGAAATAGAAAGCGTGTTTCACACCCGGCAGATCCACACCCGGGATTCTGAACTCCGAACTTTTCTGCAGACCGGCGGCAATGAAGACAGCATCGTAATCATCCGACATTTTCAGGATATCCCCGCCATTCACTTCGGTATCGTAGTGGAAATGCGCACCCGCCTTCCGGAAAACGTCCATCTGCTTTTCATAGCCAGCTGCCGGCAGTCTGTACTCCGGGATAGCGTGCTGTGCTACGCCTCCTCCCTCTCCATCCTTATCGAATACATGGGCCTGAAATCCCATACGGGAAAGGTAGTACGCCGCTGAAAGTCCGGCAGGACCGGTACCGATTATTGCAACCCTGCCGCCGCAGGGTTCAAGCGGTTTCTCATCTGTTGCCAGCACATCGGAAAGCGATTCAAACTGCTCACATGCAAAGCGTTTGAGCCACCTTATTGCTATGGCTTCTCCCTGATAACCCATAGCACAGACGGATTCGCATTCTCTTGTGCAAACCTTACCGCACATCTCAGGCAGGGGATTGTTATCGAAGAACAGTTTCACCGCATGTGAGTAATTTCCATCCGCAATGGCTCGCAGATACTCCGGTATATGCATATGGGCCGGACACGCTGTAACACACAAACCGCACTGGATACACCTTCGGGCCTCGTCTGCGGCCTGCTCCGGTGAGTAACCACCGATCACCTCTTCAAAACTCTTAACCCTTTCATCAGGCTGGGCTACCGGCATGGAGACCCTTGGAGATCCTGCCCACTGAAGAATCGAATTGTCCTGGCTGTAACCTTTTTGTGAATCATCCCATGCTTTCGCATCGGTGCCCGGTATATAGGTACAGGTATCCGCATTATAGGTGGTCCAGCTGTAGCTGTTCGAGAGAGAGAGAGAGCCTGTTGAACAGACGTCTACGCAGAGGGCGCACCAGCAGCATCTTCCGTAATCCACAAGGGGCCGCAGGCCGGAGTCACCCTTAACAGGTTCTGCATCCTCCACCTGAACCATGTCTATAGCCAGGTTCTGGCATATCTCCTCGCATCTGCCGCAGCCTATACATTTATCAAGGTCGTTCCTGTGAAATCCTCTGTATCTGTCGGAACCAGGGTTGCTTTTAGCGGGATATGGGATCGTGTCGGCTTTTTTCGCAGCCCTTGACCAGGCCAGGAATGGTGAGACGATGTCGGTGAATTTCATGGTTATCTCTCAATCTCGGGGGGACACGTAGTAAGGCTTACCATAATGTTCGAGACATCCGCAATGTTGGCCCCAACCAGCATTCTCTCCAGAAGGGAAACAGCATGCACGTAGGAAGGTCCTCTTACGTGAACCCTTCTCGGTTTCAGGCTTCCATCACTCACAACGTAGTATCCGTATTCACCCCTGGATGATTCGACCCTTGTGTAAATCTCACCTGGAGGTATTCTCCATTCAGTAAGGTTTGGAAGGGGCGCCGCTACCGGGCCGTCCGGCATTGAGTTCAGAATACGCCGGATCAGATCCATGCTCAGGTCTATCTCTCTTCGTCTTACAAGCGCCCTTGAATAGATGTCGCAGCCCTGCTCGGTTACCACTTCGTAATCGAGTTCTCCGTACGCTTCGTAGGGGGCATCCTTCCTCACATCTCTTAGGGAGCCGCTGCCCCGGGCGACGGGGCCAACCAGTCCCATTTCATTTATCCACTCAGGCTTAACAATGCCTACCCCGACAGTTCTGTCCTTGAAAACTGAGTTGTTAAGAATCAGCCTGTCAAATTCCGGAAGGCGTTCTCCGAT
>JAUWSQ010000056.1 GCA_030609965.1 Candidatus Fermentibacterota bacterium | reverse complement strand
GGGGGGGGGGGGGGGGGGTAATGTTTGGAAAATTTCCCAAAATTCCCCCCTCCGGCCCCCCCCGGCCCCATTTGCTATCTTGGTATTGTGCAGAGGAAATCCAGAGGTTCACTGCCGATATTCACGAAGTTGTGCTCCTCATCAGGCAGCACGAGGACCACGGCTCCTGCGCTTAATTCATGACTTGTCTCTCCAAGCCTGACCTGACCGGTCCCGGATAGAACGTAAACTTCATGCTCCCACGGATGTGTATGATACGGAGTATGACCGCCGGGTTCAATTGTGAATCGTCTCATAATGAAATTCGGAGCACCGTCAGTCTCCGAAATAAGAACCCTTTTCTTAACTCCGCTGGCTTCTTCCATTATTACGTCTTCGGCTTCTATATCGGAATATTTGCGTATTATCATCAAATCACCTCCGAGTCAGAAATAGTAACTTCAAATTCCGGCAGCCCTTTTGCAATATGTTTCTTCACGGTGCACTGCTCCGCAGAACGCACAAGCGCCTTATGGTACTTTTGGGGGAAAGACGCTGGTACTCTGATATCAATTTTCAGTTTCTGGAACAGCCTCGTTTCAGTATCCCGCTCGGTAGTCTGATACAGCTTGATACCTTCTGTGGGAAGGTCATGATGCTGGCAGAATGAAAGCACATAAATACCCGCGCAGGTCCCTAGGGACGCGAAAAACAGGTCAAACGGTTCCGGTGCGGATCCCTCTCCCCCGCCACGGATACACTGATCCGTTCGGATGGTAAAATTGTTGTAAATAGCATCTACTCTTTTCCCACCGGGGAATACTATTTCCATATCCACAGTTTCAGCGCTCCTTGTTCATTTTAACAATTTCTTGCCGGTAATTTCCGTGACACTCAGTTTCAGAATCAGCACATTGTCGATCATATGTTCAGATATGTTCCAGTTATCAGTACCCGAATAGTGCTGCATGAGAACATTCATAGCCTCGAGTTTATTGCCTGTTCCCGATACTTCCTCAAGGTTCCCGTAACCAATTACACTTCTGTAGTTCATACTCCATCTGTAAGCTTCTTCATCCGGTTTTACTGAAACATCCGTTTCAATTTCGAAACATGCAAGTCTGTTATTGCGGATAAATTCCAGTTTCAGACCTTCCCTGGCTGAATGAAAGTACAGACATCCCTCAGAGTATCCGTAACACATTGGAACCACATAGGGAATATTATCTCTGCACAGCCCAAGCCTGCATACTGTTCCGAGGCGGAGTATCTCTTCCAGCTCATCACTGCTTGAAATCTCCCGATTCTTGAGCCTCATTTTGAAATTTCCCTGACTCTGCCAACCAGGCCGCATTCCAGCCTTACCTTGATACCATGGGGATGCCGGGAAGATTTTGTCAGGATATCCATTACGATTCCTTCGGTTAGCTCACCGGAATTCTGATTTGCCTTTGTTACGATTGCAACTTTCATGCCTGCTTTCAGATCAGCTCTTGCGGGTAGCATAAGTAATGCGGTCCTTTCTGAATTACTGCCTTCACCAGGAGACTGTCTAGAAAAGGCATCTGATTACAAGGAGAACACCGATTATGATAAGGGGTACACCTGCTATTGCTCCAATAACTGTTATACAGAGCACCGCTCCAAGAATGATGAATACCGTTCCGATTATCCCGGCAACAAGCCTTCCGGTCAGTCCGAGTATCCTGGTGATCAGCTTCCAGAGCGCATTAAAGGGCTGCATGACAGGAGCGGTCATGGTATGATATTAACCAGTTTGCCAGGCACGACTATCACCCTCCGGGGTTCTCTGCCTTCCAGCAATTCTTCAATCCTGTCCAGTGACAGGGCTCTTTTCTCTATCTCCTGGACACCGGTCTCTGAGGGGACCCTCATCCGGGCACGTATTTTCCCTTTCACCTGAACGACTATTTCAACTGTATCCAGAACAAGGTCAGCTTCGTCCCAGGAGGGCCACTCCTGCGAAGTAACAGTATCTCCGGGAAATTTCATCCGCTCCCAGAGTTCATCGGAGATAAATGGTGTCATTGGTGCCAGCAGTATAAGCAGTTGCCGGATTGAATCCTTCCAGAGGCTGCCTGCTGAGCCTGCCCTCTCCCTGTTAGCAGAAAGGAAATTCACGTATTCCATCATCGCGGCTACCCCCGTATTGAAAGCAAAGGAATTTATATCTTCCGTCACCTTCTTCACGGTTCTGGCTGTAATGTAACGGAGTTCGGCAATGAAATCCTCATCCATATCCATGGGCTCCGGCTCAGCTGTTTCAAGGACAACCGACCAGACCCTTTTTAAGAATCTGTATGTGCCGGCTATTCCTTCTTCGCTCCAGTCCAATTCCGCTTCGAAGGGTCCCATGAAAAGGATGTAGAGCCTCAGGGCATCAGCCCCGTACTTCTCCACCATTTCATCCGGAGTAATGATGTTACCCTTTGATTTGGACATTTTCTGCCCATCAGCGCCGAGTATCATTCCCTGGTTCTTCAGGACTGAGAACGGTTCATCAAAATCAAGCATCCCATCATCGAACATGACCTTTGTCCAGAATCTGGCGTAAATAAGGTGCATTACCGCATGCTCGGCGCCACCTACGTAAAGATCGACGGGAAGCCAGTATTTCACTGCCTGGGGGTCGAAGGGTCTTCCGGATTCATGAGGGGAGGCAAACCTGAGGAAATACCACGATGAGCAGACAAAACCGGCCATCGTATCGGTATCGCGCCTCGCAGGTTCCCCGCATTGCGGGCAAACGGTGTTAACCCACTCCTGGGCCCTTGCAAGGGGGGATAATCCCGAATCATCAGGTTCGAAATTCTCAATTTCAGGGAGAATAACCGGAAGATTTCTATCTGGCAGGGCACCGCATTTTTCGCAATGGATAATAGGGATAGGAGCTCCCCAGTACCTCTGCCTTGAAACAAGCCAGTCCCTTATCCTGTAACGTACATCCGGTTTTCCGATTCCATTCTCCACAGCGAATTCAGCCATCTTTTCTCTGGCTTCATCGGAATCGAGACCGGTGAAGGGTCCACTGTTTAAAAGCTGTCCATCAGCGACCGTGGCAGATTCCTCAACTCCCCGTGGTATCCCTCCGGGCGCTATAACCTCAATAATTGGTATGTTAAATCTCACCGCGAAGGCATGATCCCGAACGTCGTGAGCGGGTACTGCCATTATTGCGGCTGTTCCATAGCTGGCAAGCACATAATTGGCAACGTAAACCGGAACCTTTTCTTTATTGTATGGATTTACAGCGAAGCAGCCTGTAAATACTCCGGTTTTCTCCTTCTCCGCCGCCGCAGTTCGCTCAAGATCGCTCTTAGCCCTGGCCTCGTTCACGTAATTCATGACTGCGTCATACTTTTCCGGTGTAACCAGTTTCTCGATATTCGGATATTCCGGAGCAAGAACACAGAATGTGGCTCCGTAGATGGTATCAAGTCTGGTGGTATATACAGGAAGGTCTAATTCAAAGCCTGTTTCAGGATTAATCACTCTGAAGATTACTTCAGCACCCTCGGATCTTCCAATCCAGTTCCTCTGCATTGCCTTGATGCCCTCGGGCCAGTCGAGGTTTTCAAGGTCTTTAAGCAATCTGTCTGCATACTCGGTGATCCTGAAGAACCACTGCTTCAGTTTCTTTCTTGTAACTTCGCCTCCGCAGCGCCAGCATATACCGCCTGCAGCCTCTTCGTTCGAAAGAACTATCATGCATGCAGGACACCACATCTGATCGTTCTCAGTCTGATACGCAAGGCCCCTGTCGAAAAGGAGATTGAAGAAATACTGGGTCCACCTGTAGTAACCGGGATCACTTGAATTGATCTCCCTTTCCCAGTCGTAGCCGGCCTCTATGAGTTTGAACTGCCTGCGATAGGTATCCGCATTGATTCTGGTGACTTCAGCGGGATGCATACCTGTTTTAATAGCGTACTCCTCTGCCGGCTGACCAAATGCATCCCATCCCATAGGATGCAGTACGTTGAATCCATCCATCCTCTTTTTCCGGCATATGACATCGGTAGGTATGTAATTCTTGCAGTGACCTACAGACAATCCTGCTCCCGAGGGATAGGGAAAATAGTCAAGGCAGTAGAAGGGTTCTCTGTCAGGTTTTGTACCGGTTCTGTAAAGACCCATCCCCTCCCAGACAGGTTTCCATTTCTCTTCCAGTTTTCTGAAATCGTAGGGATCCAACGTTTTCCTCCAGATAAATAGCAGATTCAGTGATTCGTGAACCGGTAGTATGACCAGAAAACTGACCAAGGTAAAGTATTCACTACCCGGTATCCAGCATTGAAGATGTTACCCGCATTTATCAGGATGCATCATTTTGCACTAGTCCATGCAGGGAAAGAGTATGTAAAGAGAGGGGCTTTCTTCGTCTTTGCGGAGAGTACCACCAGAGAGCTGCAGTGTCAGGCACAGCAGAGAAATCTCTGAGGCTTGCGGAATCCCTCCCGAATAATCGATGCGTGCATCAAGATCGCACAATTTTGGAGGAACAGTCTTCAAGGGGCTCCCATCAGTCTTCCGTATTTCCAGTTTCACATACTGTTCCACTTCCCTGTACAGATCCCCGGTATACGCAAGGTTCTTTCTTCTTACGATAGATACTCTGAAGTCTGGTGCTGCTTCAGGGCAAACGATACTGCAGAGCTGAAGGGTAATCCGCTGAATGAGATCGATATTGCCGGATATGTCGTAAAGACTGCCTGATATGGAAACAACCGGAGAGAACATGCCAGCTTCAATAAAGGAGGAAATAACCTTATCGAGATAAAATTCGGTATTGATCCGCTCGGGGATTGCGTTCATAGATATCTGGATCAGCCGGAGGTAGAAACAACCTTTGTCCATACCTTCAAAGGCGTACTTCGCGGTATTCAGAACAGCCGCTACAGGATGGTCGGGATTCAAAACCTTCTTAATATGCATGAAACCACTGCTAATTGCTTCCAGGAGGCTGTCCACCATATCTCTCAATGCGGATCCTGAATCTTCGGCTGATTCCCTTTGCTGAAGGCGCATTAAATATGGAGGATCTGAAACAGGCCACCATATGATCAGTGATTCCCCAATATGCCCATCAAGCGCTACGGCAACCATCTGTATAGATTCACCACTCTCGGTTTTGAGTTTCAAGTCCAGCCTGCCTTTGTTAAGGATACCAGAAATCGATGCATCCAGATGCGACCATTCAGTACCCGAGAACATATCGTAGACTGTACGATTTGAAACAGCTCCATCGGTTGCATCCATCCAGGTGGACAGGAGTATTCTGCCGTTGCAGTTGGAAATCAAAAACTTACCTGCCGCCCTCTCCGCGATGAATGTAAACCTCTTTCCTATGGCTGATTTTTCAAGTTCCACACAGGTTCTGGCAACATTTCGGACAAAATCCCTCAAGATGGAGTACTCTTTACCACCGTTAAACAGGCACTCCCCGATTACCTCATTATCAGTTTCCAGTGGTATTGTCCACTGGTGCAGCGCAACCCCGTCTGTTTTCTGATCGTATGATGTTCGTGTAACAGGATTTGTTCCCCGGATATTCAAAGTGACCCTGGACGCTCCGGAAATTTCAAGAAGTGCAGAGACTGCTGCCTCTTTGACCCTGATCCGATCAGAAGCTGATAACAGAGCTGATGTTCCTCTGCTCAGAGCTGAGTAGGTCTCGGCTGCCTTCTTGGCTGAGTTGATACTGTACATATCATCTGATTCAACTCCTGCTACAACTATTGCAGGTTCAAGATTTCTACCCTCGACTGATTCCGTTCTAAGCAGACGCCATGTACACCTGGTTGTATCTCCATCCTGATTCTCAACTTCCCAGGATTCCGGGAATTCAGAAGATCCATTTCTGATAAATCTCTGCGCTGCACTTATACCACCTATACCATTGAAAAGAATATTGGCGGCAATCTCAGATCTGGCAGTGGCCAGATCATAGGAAACTCCGGTCAATTCCTCCATGGGTTCGTTCCATAGAATAACCGACCAGTCTATCCTGAACAGGGCAACAGGCACGTCCAGTGAATCAATTACGGCTTCCGCAAGCTTACTCTGTCTGCTGAGCATAAGATCCAGATGTTCTATCTCAGTCTCGTATTCGCTAGCGTTATGATATACCCTGATCGCTTTGGCTGATATTTCAGCGAGGGGAAACAGATCTGCCGGTAAATTGCTTCCTGTGGCAGCCATAACAATGTAACCATAGGTCTTTCTGTCCGATTCCAGAGGAAATACAAAGCAGCTGGTAAACCAGGAATCAAGAGCTCCCATATCATCCCCGGTGAGTCTGTACCCGGTATCGGAATCAACCAGTACTGGAGCCAGTCTCAACTCTAAGAAGACTTCAGGTATATCATCAGGCCAGCCGGATGTGCAGCCTGCAAGCCTGCTTTCGGAGAGGGGATCGGACAGATATATTGCTACAGCATCAGCGTCTATGGTATTATGCAGCTTCTCAGCGATTTCAGCAGTACTGTAAGTTCTAGATGAAAGGAGATCATCGGTAAACTGGTTTATTCTCTTAACTGTTTCAATGAGATTCCTGTAGTTCTCATTCACTGATGTGATTTCAGAAATATCTTCAAATATTCCAACCGCGTAGAATACTTCGCCATAGTCCTCAAGAATAGGATGAACATCCTGGAGGATTATCCTTCTTGTTCTATCCGGAAGAATAAAACGGGCAGTTCTTGCGTCCTCCTTCTCCAGTGATTGGTTTGAAAAGAAGGATCTGGTCAGATCTTCGATGATCTCATAGCTTTCGCTGGGCAGAATCTCATGCAGATGAATCCCAAGAAGGTTTTCCACCAGCCCGAACATTCGACCGAAAGCTCTGTTGGCTACCAGAATTCTGTAATCCCTATCGAATAGTACCAAACCTGTGCTCACTGAATGGAAATAAGCCTGGTTCATTTTTCTACTTGTTCTCAGGCGGTTTTCAGCCTGATAACTCTCGGTCGTATCGAAACAGGTTCCAACCATACCGATGCTGCCCGGAGTAAATGTACACTCTATTCTACGCTGGGTATCAGGATGGCAGACTACTTTAATCTGTTTGCCGTCCAGAACCATCCTCACGACATTTTCCCATGAATACAGAACGGGTGCCACTAGAACATCCTTTATATTCTTACCAATTATATGCTTCTGGGGTATTCTGAATATACTGGACATAGCTTTATTCCAAAGTGTGATATTGCCTGTTCTATCGGTTCCCACAATACCAGCACCGAGTTCATCCAGCATGATATTGCTCCGGCTCTGGAATCCTGGAATACCGAAAATGACTATCTCAGCCTGATCTTTAACTGTTGTGATTGACCCGGTGATGGAAGATGTGGAAATATGAATCGGAATCTCCGGCAGTCCACCGGCAAGAACGGTTGCAAGTTCAGGAGGAAGAAGAGTAAGGGGTTCGGGTGAGTTTATCAGCCTTCGTGCACTTACACCCAGGAGTCCTGCACTGTCACCTGAAACAAGTAATACACCTGAATCCGGAGTCCAGCTGATCCTGACCCATCCGCGTGAATGTGAGGCGCCTGTCGCACTATTATTCATCCGATTCGCTCGAGTCATACAACGCTGAAACCACCATGGTTAGATTACATACTGCAGGCCGATGCAGAAGTGAGTCCAGGAATCATCGACATAATCCGAGTACTCATTCGGAAAAGATGTGCTTTTCCGGGATCTTCCACAATGAGACAGTGCGCAGTCTATACTCACGCGACCAATACGGTAATTTCCCCCCACGGAGAATGCAAGACCCACACGGTTCATATTCTCTCCCTCATTGAATCCGACACCTGCATACATATTCATATTGTCTCTTATAGGGGTTTCAATTGAGAGCTTTCCAATAAAGAAATTATTGTCAAATGGATCGACTATCTCACCTTCAAAGCCCATCGTAGTGTTACCGATATGCTCAGCTCTGGCTCTGCCGGCAATTGAAATACTCGAATAGTAGTGATCGGAAGATCCTGAAGTGTAACACATCCCTGCGCTTAATTCTTCATCCGCGAGAAGGAATCCAGCATGATAGCATGCCTCAGAAGTATCCCAGGTCCATGAATATGTCGAATCAATGTGGGGAGTGTATTTTTCATCATAGACGTATTCGTAGCTGACTTCACCGAACCTCAGTCCGGCAGACACTCCTGCCGAGAAGTTGCCGGTGAAACTCCATGAAGCTCCGCCTACGGCTTCCCATAATCCACCTTCAGCTTCCAGCATTTCAACAACGTCTATATTTGGATGTGCCGGATCATCAGGGAGGTAGTGTGTGCCGTTATATTGATGATCTGATACCTTTGCGACGCCAGCACCAATAACCAGCCCAGATCCTGTCCGGAGGGCTACCGCACCTGTAAGTGAACCAATGCCGGTGCCTGACCGATGTACGGTGTTGGTGCTGTCAACAACCTCCTCTCTCCATGCGATTGACGAAGTAGTAGATGTCATATTGAAACTGTTAACATTTGATAGAGAAGCGGGATTAAGAAATACAGCCGAGGCTCCCTGAGAACCGAATACTCTGATACCGACCAGAGCAGCTGACCTGACGCTGATGACAGTAATACGATTTCCGTAGTTCAGTGCATCATGAAATCCGTACCCGAAGCATACTGCTGGAACAATCACGAGAATAAGAATAGAAGTAATAAATGATAATGCAGGACCAGAGTTGCATCTTAATGAAAATCGGTCAGGTAAGCAGTGGAGCATGTCAGTTCCTTTCGTATATAATGTAATTGTTGCTACAATGATACAATCAGCGAATAGTAAAAACAACATTGCGTTCCGCTGAATGATAAACATATTATCTGAACAGATGAAAGGGGCTTGAATGGAGCAGACTCTTGTTATTCTTAAGCCAAACGCGGTACAGAGAGAACTGATCGGTCAGCTGATATCCAAATTCGAACGAAGGGGTATGAAGATAACAGCCATGAAGTTGACCAGGATCTCCATCGAAACAGCAGAACAGCATTACAAAGAACACAGGGGGAAAGACTTCTTTGAGGATCTCCTCTCATTTATCACAAGCGGACCATCGGTTATCATGATTCTTGAATCAATGGATGCTGTTGAAATTGTAAGGTCCATGGTTGGCGCAACTAATCCAGCGGAAGCCGTACCAGGTTCAATAAGGGGTGATTACGCAACCAGTCCCGGCCATAATATGATCCATGCGTCCGATTCCAGTGAATCAGTAAAAAGAGAAATAGAGCTTTTCTTCAAACCTGAAGAGATACAGAAGTACAGGCTGGCAGTAAGACCCTGGTTATAACCCAGCCCGGACTCATCCGGGCTAGAGATTCCAGTTGAGTCCGAGGGAAAGAAGCGATTGCGACACCTTGATATCGATCGGATCCCAGACCGAGAAAGCATACGATTCTCTGGTTACGGAAGACGATGCAAACGCCCCGTTCAAAGTGATTCTTCCCAGGGCTATTCCCGTTCCGAAAGACAACCCAACTCCCTGGCTTGGCACTTCCGCATTACTGTCGATAAAGGATAATGCACCTCTGAAAGTAAGTGAGTTGGACGGGGATAATTGTCCAAAAAGCTTGGCTTCCAGACTATTAGTATCACCCGGGTCAATGATCTCAGCTTCTATTCCCAGTGCTCCCTGCTTCGAATCTCCGGTATAGAGCAGGGTGCCAACGGCAATTCGTGCATTGTAATGATCTGTGGCTGATGCCCAGGAGATGCCTATGCTGGTCATGCTGAGGGGAATAATGATTCCTGCGTGCCAACAGAAATCACTTTCATTCCACGCTATCGTAACCAACGTGTCGTTATCAGGATACACTCTGTCCTCAAATGTTGAATCGTAACTGGCGGAGCCGAATCGCAGTCCGGCGGATAAACCTATATTGATCCAGCTTTCCGGATGCCATGAAAAACCTGCGGCGGATTCGTACAGACCCCCATGAGAATTCAGTGTAACCTCTTCGATAATCTCACCAGATAAAGCATCCCTGCTGAAATATACGCCTTCAAATGAAAAGTCCGAGATTCGTGCAATTCCAGCTCCCAGTGCAAGCTTACTGCTCGCCTGGAACTTCATGCCGGCTGAAAGGTTTGAAAGCGCAATCCAGTTAAAATTATGAAATCCGGCACTGTCTTCGAAGGATTCTGAAATAACACCGGGGCCAATCGACATTGTAAAAGTGGTTCCGGGGATCCGGTAAATATCGGCTGGATTGGTCAGAACGGAGAGGGCATCCCCGAACCCAATTGCCCTGACTCCACCAAGAGCAAGAGTAACAGCATTGTAACCGGGAATGGATGTGCCATTCCCTTTCGCATCGGCGTATCCAAAAGCAGAAGCGATACCCGAAATAACAAGAAGCATTGCCAATACAGAGAATAATACAGTCCTCATAATAATCCCCAGTTCATTTTAAAGTATCCGCCTGAATGGGACGAAACCGCCGGCAGCCAGACTGCCGACGGCAACATCTGTTTCTCAGGAGAAGTTCTCCTTCACGTATTCGTACCCTTTTCTAACAGCTTTTTCGTTCAGCTTCATGACCTTTTCGGGTTTCCCTTTAAAAAGAGATGACATGAGATTCTCTATTTCACCTGGATCGAACATTCCTGTGACAGCTGCGAACGCACCTACATTGACCATACTCTGAACTCTCGTGTCACCAAGTTCATCGGCAATACCGGTTATCGGCACCGGATACACTTTAACGTCCGTGCGCGCAGGTTCTATGCTGATAAGTGTAGAATTGTAAATAAGCGCTCCGCCGGGAACGATTATCTTCTCGAATTTCTCGAGACTCGGCTGGTTCATGGCAATAACCATATCGGGTTCGGTACACTCGGAGGCACCAATGGTATCTTCCTGTATCTTGACCGAGCAGTTCGCGGTACCGCCACGCATTTCCGGACCATAGGAAGGAAGCCAGCTCACGTTGTAACCGTATTCCATTCCAACGTTAGCCAGAGCAATACCAGTAGACATGATACCCTGTCCTCCAAAACCTGCTATCCTCACTGCAACTTTATCATAGGCAGCATCAGAGTTCTTTTGCAGATTTGAATCGCTGAGGGCATCATATTCCAGAATTTTTTTAACTTCAGCCGGATCCATTACAGGTACAGGGCGCTCTACTGCCGGCGTATTCTCAGAAATATCCCTGAAAGTGTTCAGAGGGAACCTGGGTATCATATTCTCTTTAATCCAGGCCTGTGCCGGTACCGAGTCCATCTTCCATCCGCTGGGGCACATGCTTAGAACCTCAACAAAGGAGAATCCCTTCTTGTCTCTGGCGTTCATAATAGCTTTACGCACAGCTGCCCTTGTCTTCCTGATATTGGGCATGTCGTGAAGAGATGTTCTTACCACGTATACCGGAGCGGTCAGCTGATTGATGATTTCACATACCTGGATCGGGTAACCGTCAGTTTTGACATTTCGACCGTAGGGTGTTGTAGTGGTTTTTTGTCCCTCAAGTGTAGTAGGCGCCATCTGTCCGCCGGTCATGCCGTATATAGCGTTGTTAACGAAGAATACTACCATGTTCTCCCCGCGGTTCGCTGCCTGGAGGATGTTATTGCCTCCGATAGCCGCAAGGTCCCCGTCACCCTGATAACTTATAACCACTGAATCGGGATTAGCTCTGGAAACGGAGGTAGCAACGGCGGGAGCTCTTCCGTGAGGAACCTGCAGGTTTCCGGTATGGAAGTAGTAGTACGCAAACACACTGCAGCCAACGGGACTGATAACTATTGTCTTGTCTACAATATCAAAATCCTCAAGGGCTTCGGCTATGAGCTTATGCAGGATTCCATGGCCGCAACCAGGACAGTAATGCGTTCTGTCCTTCTCGGCTCCGGGCTTATGTTTGTACACATCAATGAAACCCCTGGGTTTTCTAAGTACTGTTTTCTGAGCCATAATCACACCCCATAAAGTTCGGAGACCTTTTCGCAGATCTCCTGGGCAGATGGAACATTGCCGCCCATTCTATTGTGCAGATCGGAAATCATTCTTCCTTTCAGCGCGAGATTTACGTCGTCTACAAGCTGGCCATCAGACATTTCAACGGTGAGAATGCCTTTAAAACCTCTGTCTACAAGCGAAGCGATCTCGTCAACAGGGAACGGGAAAAGAGTTATGGGTCTGAACATACCAAGTTTGATTCCTCTTTCCCGGGCAAGGTCAACAGCGGAACGAATTACGCGACTGCAACTTCCATAACCGATTGCTACGATCTCGGCATCGTCCATCCTGTACTCCTCCACCCTGACTTCGTTCTTCTGGATGATCTTGTACTTCTTCATCAATTCTCTGTTCCACTTCTC
The DNA here is from genome assembly GCA_030609965.1 of Candidatus Fermentibacterota bacterium. GTDB lineage: Bacteria > Fermentibacterota > Fermentibacteria > Fermentibacterales > JCC-6 > Aegiribacteria. The sequence continues at coordinate 6,248 of JAUWSQ010000056.1, read as the reverse complement.
GAGGTCATCATGATCCAGGTAGATGGAATTGATGAGATGCCTTGAATCGGCAGTTCCGTAAACGGCCCAATCACTCTTATCAGGTAATTCCGTTATCGGTTCGGGAAGCTCTACTGCCTCCATCATCTGACCGATGACACCATCGGTGAGCACAAAGACAGGATTTCTGTATTTATCCGCCAGGTCAAAAGCAAGCATTGTAAGATCACACATTTCCTGTGCCGAGTTGGGAGCAAGCACAATGACTTTGTAGTTGCCGTGTCCGCCACCCTTCACAACCTGATTGTAATCGCTCTGCTCGGGGCCGATATTACCAAGACCGGGACCACCGCGCATGATGTCTATTATCACGCATGGAAGAGCTGAACCCGCACAGTAGGATATACCCTCCTGCTTAAGGCTGATTCCGGGACCGGAACTGCCGGTCAAAACCCTCTGCCCGCATCCCGCAGCCCCGTAGACCATATTAATTGCAGCAACTTCACTTTCAGCTTGAAGAAACGTTCTTCCGAATTTCGGGAAGAGCAGGGAAGCAGACTCCGCTATTTCGCTGGCAGGTGTAATGGGATAACCGTAGTATGCCTTGCAGCCTGCGAGAATAGCGCCGTATACGGCGGCATAGTTCCCCTTCATCAGTTTTCGAGGCATTTAACTCACCTCCTCTTCAACATAATTCTTCATGTATACTGTAACCGCACTGGGCTCAGGGCATGTATAGAAACAATTTCCACAGCCAATGCAGCCTTCACCAACGTACTCCGAATAGTGAAATCCCTTGGAATTCAGTTTCTCCGAGATCACCAGTACACCCTTGGGGCACGATGCTACACACAGACCGCACCCCTTGCAGATATCCGGATCGATCTCGGAAAATGGGTATTTCCTGTTTTCGTTCACTGAAAAACCTCCCGGTTCATGTTGCTACTATTCTTAACAAATCCTGTTTATGATAATATGTTTAAAGATTACTTAAATCTATGCTGCAAGTCAACGCAAAACGAATCATAATGCGTGCTGAATAGTGAAATCAGGGGTACACTTCCAGAGTGTTCCCGTCGGTTGTTATTATGAATGTACCGTCCTGATCGGTTCTGTATATCAGCGCTCCGTAATTTTCAAGCCTCTGCACTACTTCAGCGTGAGGATGGCCGTAAGGATTGCCGTAGCCCACTTCAATGGCTGCGTAATCCGGATCTACTTCCTGCAGCCAGGAACTTGAGGTTGATGTATACGAACCATGGTGACCAACTTTGAGGACATCTGCTGAGATATCATTGATTAATCCCCCGCCCAAAGCGCTCAGTATAACGTCTTCACCGCCGCTGGTTTCGAGATCACCGGTAAAAAGAAAAGAAACGTTCTCAAAGGTTATCCTCAGAACAATGGACGCGTTATTCGCATCGGAACCGAGAGGTTCTACAGGATGAATACATTCAACAATCAGATTTTCGTCCCAGTCAAGAATATCTCCCCTTCTAGGATAAATGAAGTCCGAACCATTATCTTCAATCGCCTGAAGATAATCATCGTAAGTTTGTGTAGTGTAGAGAAATCCTGAATCCCAGACAACACTTACTGGAATATTCTCAAGAACACCTATCAGGCCTCCTATATGATCCGAATGCGGATGTGTAGCGACGATTCCGTCAAGGCTGTCTGCTCCGAGGCTGTCAAGCAGCGGCAGAACCTTTTCAATCCCGCAGCTCCAGCTTCCAGACCTGTCTCCCCCGTCAATTAAATAGAAGTTATTATCAGGAGTTCTAAGAAGAATTACATCACCGGAATAAAAATTGTTATGTGAAGGGTCGATAAAAAATACGGTTAATCTGGGGGTCAGGTCCGGGGTGGTAATCGAAACTTCGTTGCTCCAGGAACCGAGCTGCGATTCGTTAAGCGTTTCCACCGCGTAATAATAAGGCGTCAGCCCCTCAACTTCATTGTCTTCGTAAGCTGTTTCGCTGCTTTGCTCGTATGTTGAAACGATTTCGGCCGATAAGGGGTCACCCTCTATATCAGGGCTGGTAGATCGGTAAAGGTTATAACAGTAAAAATCGTTATCCGGGCATTCGGTCCATCCAAGGGTGATCTGGCCAAATGTACCACCTCCGGTATAAACTCCTGTAAGCGTGGATGAAGTTGGCGGTGTGAAAGCGGGAACAACCACGGAATCCTCGTTGCTCCAGGAATCCAGATCTTCGTCGTTCATTGTCCGGACAGCATAGTAGTAGGTATTCCCCTCACTGATACCGTCATCGATCCAGGAAGTACCTGATACGGAAGAGAATATCACACTTGTATCAGCACTACTGGTATTGGACGCGATTCCGGGGGTTTGTGCGCGGTAAATGGCATACCAGGTAAAATTATCATCAGGGCACTGGGTCCATACTGCTACGGACTGGTACTCACCCTTGCCATTCCTTACTAACGTAAGTTCACCAGCGATTGAATTTTCATCAGGAAGAGCTGAGATTCTGTTGCTTGTGTTGCTGCGAAGAGAACTTTTCTCATCAAGAGTAACCGTGAGTATTGATTCGGTGGGACTGGAAACATCCAGAGGCCCGGATGGCTCGCTGCACGATAATACTGCAATGACAGAAATGGTGAGTACACAGAATATTGAAAGAATATTTCTCATCAGAACCTCCATATAAGTCGACACAGATGAAATATACTCTCAAATGCCCTGCTCCGCTACGAAGTGACCTTCAGAGGATCTTGTTCCAGCCGGCAGGGGTTTTACTATAGCCAGACATCTCAAGCAGGAGTTCATCACCATCCCATACGGGGAACCTCAGCACTCTGCAACCCTGAAGTTTCAGGTACAACTCAAGGATTTCAAGAAACTTGTGAACCTTATGATTCTCAGCAATCTCAACCTCAGTGACAATAGTGACCGCTCCCGGTTTCATCGTCATACTGCCCAGCTTCTCCCCCAGAAGTTCAAGTATCAGTTTTCCCTCATCTCCTTTCACCAGGCGGGGCGTATATTCTTCATTCCTCTTGCGCTGTTTATTCCTGATTCGGAAGATTGCCAGCACATATAGAATTCCAAAGGAGAGGATGGCCGTAATGACAGGCACCCTCCCTCCCAGAACTATCAGAACAGCAAGAAGAATACCGTGAGAAAGAAAGACCAGTCCCATTGTAATTGACATCTCCCCCGAAAACTCCCTGCCGGCGGAGAATCCGGTGACCCTCTTCATCTGGGAAGCCAGCCAGGGCTTTCCACGTGCAGTTGATATGAGCAGCACTCCTGCAAGGATAATCTCAAGAAGCACGTAGCCGGCTCCGCTGTATCCCCGTGCGGCGAGCATTTCCCCGGCAAGACCTGCAGAGGCAAGTACCGCACCCTCCAGAATGAGTGCGGGATGCTTTGTCCCACGGAATATCAACAGAAAAAGGTATTCCCCCAGACCGAGGGCAAATACCGCAAGGGCAGCTATGTATCCATCAAGGAAGATGTCAGCTGCGAGATATCCCGCTATTACTATAAGTGTTGGATACACTATTCCGGTTTCATGACGAATTCCTCGCCCTTAGTATCCAGGAGCACCCTCTCTCCCTGATGTATACTGCCGTCGATTATGGCGTTGGCCAGTTCGTTCTGAACGTACTTCTGTATGACCCTCTTCAGAGGCCTGGCACCGAATGCAGGTTCGTATCCCAGCTTCGTCAGAAGATCCAGGGCTGATTCGGATGGAACTATGGTTATGTTCTGTTCCTTCAGTATGCTGTTCAACCTTTTCAGCTGAATCTCGACGATTTTTCTCAATTCCTCCCGTCCAAGCGGACGGAAAACGATAATGTCGTCTATTCTATTGAGAAACTCCGGTCTGAAATGGGTGCTCAATTCCCTCTTAGCCCTCTCCGTAAGCTTCTCCTGGGTAAGAGTGCCGGCCGCTTCAGCTATCCAGTCACTGCCGAGGTTGCTGGTCATGATAATTACTGTGTTCGTAAAATCAACGGTCCTGCCCTGACCATCCGTCAAACGGCCATCGTCAAGAATCTGGAGAAACACGTTGAATACCTGTTGATGAGCCTTCTCAATCTCATCGAACAGAACGACGGAATATGGTCTTCTCCTGACAGCTTCTGTCAGGTATCCTCCCTCATCGTATCCCACATATCCAGGAGGTGCACCGATAAGCCTTGAAACGGAGTGCTTCTCCATGAATTCACTCATATCGATCCTTATAAGAGAGTTCTCGTCATCAAAAAGAAAATCCGCGAGGGATCTTGCAAGCTCTGTCTTACCAACACCTGTAGGTCCCATGAATATGAAACTGCCCAGGGGTCGGTTGGGATCCTGCACGCTTGCACGTGACCTCCTGACAGCCTCGGAAACAGCTGAGACTGCCTCATCCTGACCAATTACTCTTCTATGAAGCTCATCTTCCAGTGTTAAAAGCCGTTCCTTCTCGCTCTCCATTAACCTTGATACCGGAATGCCGGTCCACCTGGAGACCACCTCGGCTATGTCATCGGGGGTAATTTCCTCGGAGAGAAGCGAGCCCTCCTTCTGGAGGTCGTTCAACCTTTCCTTCAGCGCAGCGGATTCATCCTCGAGCTCACGGATGGTACCGTAGGTTATTTCCGCTACTTTTTCAAAATCACCCTGGCGCTCGGCTATCTTGGCCTGTCCACGGAAATCTTCGATTATCCTCGCATTATCACGGATATTATCGATCAGATCCTTCTCATTCTTCCAGCGAATCTCAAGGGCTGTTCTATCCTCCTCCAGTTCTGCCAGATCCTTTTCGATTATTTCAAGCTCAGCCTTGCAGTCGGCCTCATCTTCTCTGCGTAATCCTTCGCGTTCAATCTCCAGCCTCATTATTCTGCGCCTGATCTCATCTATCGATTCGGGCATGCTGTCGATCTCTATGCGAAGCCTGCTTGAGGCTTCATCCATAAGATCTATAGCCTTATCGGGCAGGAACCTGTCGGTGATGTAACGGTTGGAAAGTGTGGCAGCGGCTATAAGGGCTGCGTCCTGGATAATAATCCCATGGTGACTCTCGTACCTGTCACGGAGCCCCCTAAGAATACTTACCGTGTCCTCCACAGAGGGAGGCTTGACCTTAACTGGCTGGAAGCGTCTTTCCAGCGCAGCATCCTTCTCAATGTGTTTCCTGTATTCATCAAGGGTCGTGGCACCTATGCAATGAAGTTCTCCCCGCGCAAGCGCGGGTTTAAGCATGTTAGCTGCGTCCACTGCACCTTGCGCGGCACCTGCACCTACAAGTGTATGCATCTCATCTATAAAAAGGATGATTCTTCCCTCAGCATCGGCTATCTCTTTCAGGACAGTCTTCAGCCTCTCCTCGAATTCTCCCCTGAACTTCGCCCCGGCGACCAGGGCGCCCATATCCAACGCAAGTACGCTCTTATTCCTGAGCGTATCAGGGATATCACCCTCCGTTATCCGTATTGCGAGTCCCTCAACAATTGCTGTTTTACCTACTCCAGGCTCTCCTATAAGTACAGGATTGTTCTTTCTTCTCCTGCCGAGGACCTGCATGATCCTTCTTATCTCATCATCCCTGCCTATAACAGGATCCAGCTTCTCCCGGCGAGCCATTGCTGTAAGATCCCTGGTGTATTTTTCCAGGGCTTTGTAATTGTCTTCGGCTGATTCAGAACTGATCCTGGAAGATCCTCTTACTGAAGCCATAGCCGCAAGGAAAGCTTTCTCCGTGACTCCCATCGAATGCAGAATATCCGCAACTCTCCCTCTGGAACCAAGCAGGCCCAGGAAAAGGTGTTCCCTTGCTACGTACTCGTCCTTCATACTGGCAGCTATTTTTTCTGCTGAATCCAGTACCCTTGTCAGGTTTGCAGACATCCTCGGTTCGGATCCGCCCCGGGTTCTCGGCAGTGAACTCAGCACTCCTGTGATCTCATCTCTTATCGCCCGGCAATTCAGTTCAAGGCTGTCCAGTACTCCACCAATCACACTATCCTTATCATCAAGCAGCACTGCTGCGAGATGAATGGGAGCTATCTCCGGATTACCGGCTTCAATCGCTGTTCGTCCAGCCTCCTGGATAGCCTCTCTTGATTTAATCGTAAATTTCTCAAAGTTCATTGACTACCTCCTGTCGGTACAATAGAAGCATATACCGTGCCAGGCAACCTCAGGGGTCGAACCTTTGGGGCCGGGGGTGGAGTGGTGTGGCGTTTGCTGTAAGGGGTCCGCCGTTGAGCCCCCCCCCCCAATGGAGCCGCGCCCCCGATGTATATTT
>JAUWSQ010000059.1 GCA_030609965.1 Candidatus Fermentibacterota bacterium | reverse complement strand
GCCAACAGATTTACAGTCTGCCCCCGTTGACCGCTCGGGAACCTCGCCAGCTCCTTCTATCTAATACCAAGCACTAATCTCTTATTGGAGCTGGCGAAGGGACTTGAACCCCTAACCTGCTGATTACAAATCAGCTGCTCTACCAGTTGAGCTACGCCAGCAAAAAGCGAACATGAAGCATATAGAAACCCCTCTCTACTGTCAAGATTACTGTTAACACGGAACGATCCGGAAACAGAAAACATTGACGTAGACAAGAGGTAATCTGTAGCTTTATAGTTAGGCAAAGCTACATTCAGACGGGAGTCATGTCAATGAACAGGGTCATTATTATATCATATATCACCGCACTTCCCCTTCTTACGATGCTCTTTTCGGGCTGCGGCAGCGGAGCATCCATTCAGGATGAACTGGGATTGGTTCCGGGCCTCTGTTTTCTTCACGTTCATATCAGTGGAAATATGGATATTGATCTTGTACCGGAGGAACTAAGTGAGTTCGTTCCCCTCTGGCTATGTGATTCTCTATCAGCGAGTGGAAGTTTCGGAGTAAGCCTTCTTGGTATTAACCTCACCGATTTCACTCCTCAGCTGCTTTTCCTTTCCAGAGAACTTGGAGCTGATGAAATGCTGCAGCTGGGACAAGCCGGTTTTCATTGCAGCTGGGAGGAGAACCAGCAGGGTTACGATCTGATCGATGAGCGGGGCAGCATGATAGGGTCAATTGCCAGCAGGGACGGATGGACATGCCTGATAACGGGAAGTGGGTCGGACAGGTCAGCCCGGCGCTGGCTTGAACTTGAAAGAGAGGAATCTCTCGCATCGGACTCTGACCTGATTTCAATCTCGGAATCGGATGCTGATCTCACAATTCTTATTTCTCATAACTCCATAGCCTTCATATCCGTAATTCCCACCGGGATGCTTTCCAGAGCGCAGATAGCCATGCTGAACCAGGTAAAAGACCTGATCGGGACGATCAATCCGAAAGCTCTGATGCTAAGTCTGAATATCACCACTGAAGAACCTCCGGTAACCACTCTGGAATTACAGCTTGTTCGGGATGGTGATAACGTTACCAGTTTTTCAGTCAGCTTCAGCGACACGGAACTGTCTCCTGAAAACCTGCTTCTGATAATTAGGGACGGAGGTAATTAGATTTTTCAATTACCTCCGTCCCTATTTATTATACTACGTCTATAGGTCTCAACTCAGGAAGAGAGTTTTATGAAGATCCGGATATCCTGGGTACTCGGTGCTGCGCTGGCATTTCTTCTTCTCAGCGCGCCCGCTTCTGCCGACCCTCCTCCGGGATACTACGATCCCGCCGCCGGGCTCACCGGGTCTCTGCTGCAGGAGGCCCTTCACGACATTATCGATAATCACACAAATATAAGCTATGATGCCATCTGGCTGGCATTTTTCACGACGGATGACAGGGCCAATACCCTGGTATGGGACATGTATTCTGACATTCCGGACAGCACTCCTCCATACGAATACACATTGGGCGATGACCAGAACCAGGGAGGTTCCGCAAGCGGAGAAGGTGAATCCTACAACCGGGAACACTCCTGGCCTAAGAGCTGGTTCAATGATGCCTCGCCCATGAATACTGATCTGTTTCATATCGTTCCAACGGATACCTACGTGAACAGCCAAAGAGGGAACGAACCTTACGGAGAGGTCAGCAGCCCTACATGGACTTCGTTGAACGGCAGCCGTCTCGGACCCTGCTCCTACCCCGGATACTCCGGAACCGCCTTCGAACCCATTGACGGTTACAAGGGGGATTTCGCCAGGAATTACTTCTACATGTCCACCCGCTACCTCGGAGAGGATGAAGACTGGCCGGGCAGCGCAATGGCTGAAGGAGCGGTGCTTACCCCCTGGGCTGAAGAAATGCTGATCGGCTGGCATCTAAGTGACCCTGTCAGTGTAAAAGAGACCGACAGAAACGATGCTGTTTACGCTATTCAATACAACCGGAACCCGTTCATAGATCATCCTGAATACGTTCTGATGGTTTACGATCCCACTTCGGTGGAAGGTGGTGAATTCCAGGCAGCGCAGGCTGCCCTTTACCAGAACGTGCCCAACCCGTTCTCCGGTATGACAACCATAGGATTATTACTACCGGAAGCTTCCGTAATCAACATCCGTATTTACGATATTTCCGGAAAGCTTGTAAATACCGTCGTTGAAAACAGTCAGCTTACCGAAGGGTATCATGAAGTTACCTGGAACGGCAGAACATCCTCCGGTGAACCCGCTGCCGCAGGTATCTACTTCTGCAGGCTCAGTACCCCCGAGGGTACAATCACTCTGCGAATGCTGAAAATTGGGGACGGAGGTAATTAGAATTTTTAATTACCTCCGTCCCTTTTCTGAAAAGATAGCTGAATGAGCATAATTGAAGCCCGGAATATAGAGCGGAGTTTCGAAGACCTGACAGTGCTGTCCGGTCTGGATCTTGATGTGCAGAAGGGTGAATTTCTTGCGATAGTCGGCAAAAGCGGTGTCGGTAAAAGCACTCTTCTCGCCATACTGGGAACCCATGACCTGGATCACGGCGGAACCCTGAAAATCGCCGATACAGAAACAGACGGACTCTCATCGCCGGCACTCGCTTCACTCCGCAGAGAATATCTGGGTTTTGTGTTTCAGGATTTTTATCTGCTGCCAGCTCTGACAGCTATGGAAAACGTGATACTCCCGACTGTCTTCTCAGGGGGCATCGTTAAAAATGCCACTGCACAGGCCCTGGATATCCTGGACAAGCTCTCAGTACGAACCAATGAAACCCCGACTTCACTCCTTTCAAGGGGGGAGAGACAGAGGGTAGCTGTGGCAAGAGGTCTTGTTAACAAACCTTCGGTTCTTCTTGCCGATGAACCCAGCGCAAGTCTTGATGAGGAAAGCGAGAAGACCCTCTTCGATCTTCTGGACGATCTCCGCAAACAGCAGAATTTTGCTCTTATAGCTGTGGTTCATTCCAAAGCAGTTCTCCATCGTGCTGACAGAATCCTTGAACTGAAAGATGGTGCTCTTCATGAAGTCGTCTGAGGTGAAACTCGCCCTTCATCTCTGGAACCGTGGTCACTGGATGGATTACCTGTTCAGCCAGGGGATGCTCTTCACCGCGTCTCTGCTCCTTGTTTTCTTCATATCCATCGGCCTTGGAGTACAGAACCTTCTTGACAGGTTCCTCTCAAGCGATCTGCCTGCAGAACAGGTGCGGGTCACTCCTTCGGGAATGCAGGTAGGATTCTTCCAGACCGAAACAGGCGGAATGGAAATTACCGAGGAAATAAAGAGCGAGCTGGAGAACTCACCCCTTGTGGAGCGAATTGACCCCCAGATATACGCCCATGTTCCGGCCCTTCTGCGCGGGCAGCTGGGAGGACAACCATACTACACGGATATCACTCTTGAAGGGGTTACGGGTGAATTCCTCGGGGATTCTCTTCTTGAAGATATAGATTGGTCCTACGCGCTTGAAGATTCCTCCAGCCGTTTTCTTCCCATAATCCTCAGCGAGAACCTTCTGCTTCTGTACAACGCTGGTTTTGCCGAATCCAACAATCTTCTGGGTCTGACACCTGATGGTGTTCTGGGAACGGAATGCATCGTTACTCTGGGAAGAAGTTCAATAGCTGATCTTGACAATCCACCTGTAACTGTAAGAGCTAGAATAGAAGCAACTTCCCGTAATATGAACCTCTTCGCAATAGGTGTTCCCTTTGAATTCGTGGATGAGATGAATTCGCTTTTCCTTCCGGACGATACAAGAAGGTTCAGTGCACTTGTCATAACAGCGAAGAGAGCTGAAGATGTCCCCGAGATCGTAAGACTCGTGGAAGAAACGGGGTTGCGAGCCGAGACCAGAAGAGGTATTGCCCAGAAAGCTGAGATACTTGTGGGGGCGGTGACGGCCGCTCTATCAGCTCTGGCAGCCGCAATTCTTCTGTCGGCTCTCTCGAGCGCCATTCATACTCTGGTTGCCGATCTGAAGAACAGACGCTTCGCGCTGGGTGTCCTGATGGCCCTTGGGACTCCTCACAACAGGCTCGCGATGATCTTCGCATTTCAGATCTTATTCATGTCATTCATATCAATGGTCCTCGGAGCCGTTCTGGGCTGCCTTCTAGCCTGGGGAGCAAGTATAGCGCTTCTTTCTCTCAGTCCTGTACTAAGAGCCGCAGTTGACAGCCTTGCAGTATTCCCTGCGGGATGGCTCGCAACCGGAATAGGCGTAATGCTGGCCGCTTCAACTGGAACAGCATACATTTTCTTCGGCCGCATACTGAAAACCCCTGTAACAAGGCTGCTGCGACCCTGACCGGTATATCGGAAAGTATCAGAAAAGGTCGAAGTTGATCGAGGTTGTGAAGCTGCTGTTGAATTTTTTCCATGTGGAGATCTCAGGAGATCTTGTGTAATCCACTGCGTAGCCTATTCTTACATATAGAGGACTCCAGGTATTGAATGCCAGGGATATGCTTCCCTTTGAAATGAAATCCTCCGGATTATCCGGCGGGAAATATACGTTACCTGAAATCTCAGCCTCACTGATGAATGTATGGAGTTTCCTGTACCTTAAATCAGCAGAGGCAAAAATGGAGAAATCATTGATGTACATTTCTCCCGCGCCGGAGGTCCAGCGTGCATTGACAGCGCCAAGTCCAAGTTTAGGTGAGAACCAGAACCAGGAAAGAATCGATTTCTTCCATCCAACCGCACAGTAGGAAGTTATCTGCCATGGACGCTCTGTGTACATCTGTCTGTCCCAGTGTGAGGCGGCTTCAATGAAGTAGTTCTCATGGAACCAGTAGTCGAATCGCAGTCCTGCCCAGGCCCTGTTTGTATTCAGGCTATCTCTGCTGAGTCCGTATATCTCCTCCCATGTGACGGACCTTCCGCCCATATCTGCATCAACTGAAGTTCCCCTGCTATCGAACCGGTACGATACTCCGGCGCTGCCTCCCCATTCAAGCATAGCGCGGTTTCCACGTTCGATTGAAAGATCCACCGCTGTTGATGCACTGAAACCCTGCATTATTCCTATGGTGGATTCCGGGTCGTAGGAATCACCTGCAATTATCCTCAAGCGGTTTCTGGCGAAACTGTTGAAAACATCCTGTTCAAGAACTTTCAGATAGTAATCCACAGCATCCTCAGCTCTGGCTTCCCGTTCAGCGATACCGCCGAGGGATAACAGTGCGGGTAGAAAATTCGCATCCAGGGAAAGGGTTTCGTTGAAATAGCAAAGGGCCGTTTCGGAGCCGCCATTCTCCGCATTGAGAGTTCCCAGCAGATACAAAGCCAGAACGTTATCCGGATCCTGCCGGATGGATTCAAGAAACTGCTCGCCGGCCTCTTCCGGAAATGGACCCGAACCGGTCATCAAAAGGGCTCCGCGGGCTGTCAGGGTAAGTGAGGTCTGAGAATCCGGAAGGAAGGATTCCGCTGTAAAACCAGTGCCTGCTTCAAAACCATTTTCCAGGGCAGATGCGATAAACAGCGCGGCAAGTGCATCAACATCGGTAGAATCCGCAGTGTAAATATCTCCAGCTTTCTCTGTGGCAGCTCCCCAGTCGCCAAGAGAACAGCTTGAATACCATGGCTGAAGGTTTTCAGGCAGAAAGGAAAGAATGATGATCAATACTGCGGGATACATCAGAACAACCTCAAATTCAGTCTGGAATAGAACTCAGTATCGTATTTCTCCCAATATTCGTAAGCGGGAGTTCTTTCGTATCCCACATCGTATCCAAATGTCAATGACAGAGGATCCCACATTTCAAAAGTAAGTTCAGCCAGTCCATTCAATAGGGTGTTATCGGAATCATCAGGAGGGATATAGAAGTTCCCCCAGAACCAGAATGATGGCCAGGGTGAGTCGTCATCGGTGATCCATAACGATAAAGAACCGTACAGAGTAGTTCTATCAGTCCTTTCGTTCTCAAGACCGGAAGCCCAATGGGTGTTTACCTGCCCTATACCCATCGAGGGGGATACCCATAGCCAGTCATTCAGCCATTTCTTATACCCGAAGGAAAAATATGAACTAATCTGCCACGGTCTGACAGTTCCAGGCTGCCTGTCCCATGAGCTGCTTGCACTGATAGTGAAATGATCGGACAACACTCTGTCTATAGACACGGATACATTTGCCCAGGTGTAGTCTTTTTCGTAATCCTTGGAAGTTTCAATCAAGCTGTAATCAGTTTCAAGAGATACTTCGCTGCCTGCTGCATCGTACTCTAAAGATATCTCCAGCCCGCCCGAGTATCTTCTCTCCCTTATATTTCCGTTATCAACTCTGGTATCAGCGTACAACATTACATTGAAGCGTCTTGCCTCTCTCCGGTTCCACTGCGGATCGAAACCGGTGTCGGTTATGTCCCTTATCCTCTGTTCCGCGTAATCGTAACCGGGGGAAATGCTCAGGGCCTGGAAATAATAATCCATAGCACTGTCCGAATCACCTTTGTACTTGTAAGCCATGCCCATGTATGCGCAAATCCACGCGGATAGGGAATCCTGTTCAAGAGCTCTCTCAAGCGCGATCAGAGCATCGTCGTACTGCTCGGAGAAAAGAAGGGCTTCTCCGAGACCGCTCCAGGCGCTGAAAGAAAGGCTGTCAATCTCTATAGCCTGCCTGTACCTCGCGGCAGCTTCCTCGTCCTCATCCACTTCAAAAAGATAGTTCCCCCATTCCAGCCATACATCTATACTGTCAGGAGCGATAACAGAGGCAGCCTCGTAGCTTCCTGCCGCTTCATCCTGCTCATCAAGTTCAGCGTACAGTTCCGCCAACAGCAGCCAGAACACATGGTCATCGGTTCCTCTTTCCGATTCCGCTCTCCCCGCAAGCTGAAAGGACATCTCGGGGTTTACCAGAGAATACGTCCAGGAAAGGTCTATCCATGCATAACGATACTCATCCGCTATCAATCCGGTAAGACTGTCAGCTTCATGATCTCTGCCGGTACTTTCGAAGATGAGTGCTTTCTCGCACATGGCAGTACTTTCAAACCCCCCCTCCTCAATGAAACTCTCCCAGAGGACAAAAGCTTCTTCAGTTTTCCCGGATTGCGCAAGAAGAGGCGCCAATCGCTGATACCCGAAAACATAGGTGGAATCAACAGAGATGGCTTCGGAGTAATAAAAAGCCGCACTTTCAGTCTTTCCCAGCTGTTCCAGTACAAATCCCAGTTCCCCCAGCAGCCATATTCCAGGATAGGCAGCTTCGGCAGCCGCCCTTTCGTACCAGTCGGCAGCAGCTTCCAGATCTCCATCGTTTTCGAAAAGAATCCCCCTTCGTTCCCATGCGTATAGATACTCACTATCAACGGCTACCCCACTCTCGTAAGCCTCCCCGGCTTCCTCAAGTTTCCCGAGCTGCTCAAGAACCAATCCGAGTTCTCCCCATGCCCAGGAGTATGCAGGATCGATCTCCAGGGTTCTGCGGTAAGCAGTTTCTGCAGCAGTTAAATTGTCCAGCCCTTCATACATGAGACCCATTGCTATCCAGGCATCAATGTAACTCTCGTCAGATTCAGTACATTCGATGTACCACTGCAGGGCCTCTTCAAAATCTCCATTCTCTTCAGCCAGGAGACCCAGTCTGTATTGGGCGAAAGCGTAATCGGGATTCATCTCGATCCCGTCCAGATAACTTCTGCGGGCCGCATCTGAACTGCCAATATTGTCAAAACAAATGCCGATCTCCCCGAGGCTCAGGTAGCTTTCCGGATCTCTTCTCAGCAGTTCCCTGAACACCTTGATGGCTTCGGGAAATCTGTCCTGCCTTTCAAGCAGCAATCCGAGATCGATAAGGCAATCCGTATCATCTGGATTGGCATCGGCTATTTTCCCATAAATCAATTCTGCCGCCCCGAACTCGCCTGTAAGTTCCAATATCCAGGCAGCTTCGGACATCAGGTGCATATTAACCGGCCACTCCCCAAGGGCTGCGTTCACGCAGACCAGCGCTTTCTCGAATTCACCCTGGTATCTGTGCAGCTCAGCTGTTTTAAGCCAGATCGAAATCCAGGTGGAGTCGATGCTCATCGCGATTGTCAGTGCTTCAAGGGCTTCTGAATATTTTTCCTGGACCATAAGACAATGAGCTCTCCCGACAATGGCCAGAACCAGGGTTGAATCGTACTCAAGAGCTGTCTCAAAATAACTCAGTGCTTCTTCCGTACTGTCCATACAGGATATGCCCAGGGCTCCCCAGGCCATGGCTGAAAGAGAATCCAGTTCTACAGCTGTTCGGGCACTCTCCAATGCTTCATCGTAGTACACGAGGGCAGTAGCTGAAAAAGCAAGTGCCGCCCATGCATCGGATGATATCGAATCCTCTGCAACAGCAGCCTCAGCCTGACTGTAAGCGTAATCCCAGTTACCCGATGAATACCCGTCACGCCAGCCGCTCAGGTTAGAAGCAGCAAGTATGGAGAACAAAATGTACAGCATCTCAGCTCCCTGTTAGAGATACGGTCAGGCCGGATAGCCCCAGCAGCCAGCAGTACCACGCGAAAACCGAGAATTTACCGGCTCTCAGGAATTTGAGCAGAGTCCTGAGAGCAAGATATCCGGTAAGCGCAGAAACAGCAAATCCAGTAATCATCAGGGATAAATCGATACCGATGGATCCGGCATCTCCAAGCTTAAGAATAGCGGCTCCGGCAATGGCAGGAATTGAGAGCATGAAAGAGAACCGGGCGGCTTTCTCTTTTTTAATGCCCGCGAGGAAACCTGTGGAAATGGTGAATCCTGATCGAGAGATCCCCGGAAGCAGAGCCATTGCCTGGGAGATTCCAACAATGAAACTTCCTGTAACAGTGGGGTTATCCCTGTTTCCGCTTTTCATGAACCTTGTACTGAATAGAGCGCAGCCTGTTACCAGCAGCATTATCGAAACCAGAACCGGGCTGTTGAAGGCAGTTTCGATTGAATCTGCAAGGAAAAATCCTGCCAGGGCTGCGGGAATTGAACCGATGATAAGCAGACCTGCCAGAACAAGCGATTCTCTTTCTCTTTTAAATACTCCTGAAATAAGCTCCAACAGGTCTCGCCGGTATACGGCAAGAACAGCCATGAGCGTGCCCAGATGAACAACGATCTCGAAAGTCAAATCTCCTTCCGGGACTTTCATTATCATCCCGGCAAGGGCAAGATGGCCGGAACTTGAAACCGGCAGAAATTCGGTAAGCCCCTGGATAACAGCAAGTATTATGACGGATAGCAGCGTCATTGTTCAATAAACTCTTTGTGAAGAGCCCTCAGAGCGCAATCCCTCTGCTCCAGAAGAACAAGCGCTGAAATGGTGGCGTGTGAATCAACTGTCTGGAGCATGTCGATACCCGCCTTATCCAGAGCTGCTGAAAACCTCGCCATGACACCTTTGATCCCGTGCATACCGGCTCCCACAATGGAAACCTTTGCGCAGGGAGATATTGTATCGAATACGATTCCGTTGCTCACGAGAACTTCCGAGACTCTCTCTTCATCCTCAATCGGAACCGTGAACATGGCTACAGCATCAAAGACACTGAACATATCCATCGAAACACCTGCATTCGCGACAAGGCCGAATACATGTGAATAGAATTCATGGAATGAAGAATAATTGCCTGTACTGATTCTGAACTGCACAGCATCAGATCCCGAGGCTACACCGGTTATGTACATTCCACTTCTGAGTACAAAAGGTTCTATCTCCGTAACAATCTCACCGGTAAGGTGAGATTTTACACTGATTCTGATGTCTGCATTACCAGCTATTTCCGAAGCTCTCGGGTGCACAACCTCAGCTCCAAGCCATGCCAGCTGCCTGATATCCTCAGTACTTATCCTGTCTACCTTCAAAGCTCCCGGAACCTTTTCAGGATCGGCTGTATAAACTGAATCGATCTTCTTGAAGAGTATCAGCTCATCTGCCGTAAGTGCTGCGGCGATAGCTGTCGCTGTGATATCGCTGCCCCCTCTTCTTAGTGTGGATACGGTCCCATTTCTGCTCATTCCCTGGAAGCCGGCCACAACTACACAATCGTTCTCTTCAAGGGATGCACTAAGATATTCCTTTTCGATCGATTCCAGTTCGGCTCCGCAATGCTGCTCATCGGTGCGAAGCCCTGCGTTCCAGCCGGTAACAGCTGACGCGGTAATTCCCCTCTGCCTGAGCATGTCGGCGAAAACAGCTGCGGATATGACTTCTCCACAGGCCATAAGACAGGACTTTTCGCGGGGGATGGGCGCTGAAACAAGTTCCAGTAATGTGTCCGTTGAATACGGATCCCCTTTCCTGCCCATTGCAGAAACAACAACAACAGCTTTGTGGTACGATTCAAGCTCACCGATGCAGAGGTCTACTGATCTCCGCCTGTCCTCCCCGGTGGAAAGGCATGTTCCACCGAACTTCATGACACAAAGATCATTCACTGATTCCGCCCCCTGCTGCAGTTATGACGAGTTCCATGAATTCCTTCCCGGTATCAGCCCAGTCATTCTGGTTCTCGGCGAACATACGGCTTTTTTCTCCCATCTGCAGTCTCAGGTCTTTGTTCCTGATCAAGCTGTTCAGGGCGTCCGCGAGTTCCTCAACATCTCCCTGGCGCACAAGGAGACCATTTTCCCCATCACGGACCAGTTCCGGTATAGCGGCTATATCCGATGCGATTACAGGCAGTCCGAACCACATCCCATCGAGAATGGACATGCCGAAAGCTTCCCAGCTGGCAGGATGAACAAGTATATCCGCTTTGAAATACGCTTTGATAAGGTCTTCGGGAGAAAGCTCTCCTGAAACCCTGATGGAATCGGAAAGGTGTTCCCTCTTTATCGCCTCCTGTACGCTTAAAGCGTACTCCATATCCGATTCAACACTTCCAGCGAATTCGACCTCGAAACTTCCTCTCTCAATATATTTACACGCCTCTACCAGTAGATGCTGAGCCTTCCGCGGGGAGATACTGCCAACGCACAACAGCTTTACAGGCCCCCTGCGGCTGGAGCGATCCGGCAGAGATCCGATTGTTTTTTCAAAACCGGGATTTATTATTCTGATCCGGTCACGAGAAATTCCCACACCTGCTATTGCTTCCAGCGTATTCCTGCTGTTCACCCAGACCCTCTCTGCCATTCCAAGGAGCCATCTCACATACACTCTATACATGAACGCTTTGAGTTTATTCCTCACGTCCATCCATTCAAGATGATGCATGAGGTACAATACCGGAACATCTGAGAATGTACTCATAAGGCGGAGCAGTGGTACATACTGATAACTCTTGCTTACAATCACAAGATCAGGCTTTTTTTTTCGGATTTCTCTGCGGATGTATCGCGATGCACTGAACCATTTCAATGGAAGACCCGCGGGTACAGTTGTGAAGTGGATTATTTCCACCGCAGCGCCGTTAGACCTGAGATACTCGACCATCCTGAAGTTGAAACCGTAACCTCCTGAATGGAAATCCTTTTTACCGAGCATTACGAAGACAATTCTTGTTGGGATGACGGTATCCTCTCAAACGTGTTGTTTGCCGAATATTTCCTGAAAACCAAGTATACTGCCCCGGCGGCCATACTGTCATAATGTCTAAAAAGAAACGGTCAATCAATAAATGAACAGCAGATCACAGCTCAGGGAAGTTGACGTTTTATGAATATATTATATTATTGAATACATTCAAGTTTTTTCGAGGGGGCATTCATGGGACTGAGAGAGATCAAGAAGGAGCGTGCGCGAAGGGCGATACTGGAAGCAGCGAGAAATATGTTCTTCAATAACGGTTTCGACGGAACAACAATAGAGGAAATTGCTGAAAAAGCTGAAGTAGCGGTTGGCACCGTATACAATTATTTCGATTCGAAAAGCGCTTTGATCCTGGCAATCACCGCCGATGATACATCAACAGTTCTTGGTGAGAAGTTTCATATCCGGGAATCCTTCACAGGTTTGGAAAGTGTAAAACTATATATAAGCACTTTCATGGGGAACCTCTCCATATATCCGAAGAGGCTTCTCCGGGAATTGATGCGGGAAGGCTGGCGCAGTGACACTTCCCTTAGCAAAGGGCTAATAAGTCAGGACCTTACTCTTCTGGATGGACTTGCCACGATACTCCGTGAGTTAACCGAAAAACAGAAACTCAAATCCGGTACGGATATAGAGCATGCATCACTTGCGATATACGGAGTCATCACTACAACCATAATGTGGTACGCTGCCGATGAGGAAAGAACCTCTGAACAGATGCTCGAATCCCTTGAGAAAATGCTTGAAATCATTTTCATCGGGCTGAATCCAGAAGGGAGAGATAAATGAGATCATTTTTACTGCTCATTAGCATTTCATTCATACCCGGGCTAATTACCACGGGCATCTGCCAGCCATCAATCGACGAACTGGTGCATTCGCTGGACCAGCTTTACAGAAGCGATGACAGTTACGCTGAGATGTCGATGCATATTGTAACGCCGCACTGGGAAAGAACGCTGACAATGCAGGCATGGTCTCATGGAATTGATAGAACCTTCATAAGGATACTCTCCCCTGCAAGGGAAGCCGGAATGGCATCCCTGCGAATAGGTACCGAGATGTGGAATTACCTTCCAAACACCAGCAGCACGGTAAGGATACCTTCTTCTATGATGGCCGGCTCGTGGATGGGATCGGACATAACAAACAACGACATAGTCAGAGAGATCACCTATGCTGAGGATTACACCTACTCGTACACAACCGATACGACCCGTGCAGAGGATCAGTCGGATGGTGTGGTGTACATAGAACTGTTTCCAAAATCGTCTACAGCGGTGGTCTGGTCAAGCATCATATTC
Source organism: Candidatus Fermentibacterota bacterium (assembly GCA_030609965.1). Taxonomy (GTDB): domain Bacteria; phylum Fermentibacterota; class Fermentibacteria; order Fermentibacterales; family JCC-6; genus Aegiribacteria. The sequence continues at coordinate 4,683 of JAUWSQ010000059.1, read as the reverse complement.
GCAGTCAGAGCCGCCGACACAATGCCATTGTGGGAAGAATACTATGACAGTCATGGCGATCTCATAAAAACTGTAACCTACTTGAACGTACAGGAAATGGATGGCAGAACAATCCCCACACAGATGCAGGTTATCCCCGCAGATAAAGAGGGCCAGAGCACAACAATCACCTGGACCAACGCTGAATTCAACCGGGGCCTGGACAGCAGCATCTTCTCACTGAGCAACCTGCAGTCCGGTGAATAAATGCTTCTGAAACTCGCATGGAGAAACGTATTCCGCCAGAAAAGGCGGACTATCCTTACTCTTCTTACCATGACGGGTGGCTTCTTCCTCTCTTCCCTTTCGATCGGGTGGATGGACGGCTCGTACAGCAGCATAATCATGTTCTTTACAAACAATAGAACCGGTCAGATCCAGGTACACCATGAAGGTTATCTGGAGGACCCATCCATCTATTCAACAGTCAACGATTATCAGGCTGTGGGAGCCTTTCTCGATTCTATTCCCGGAGTCAGATCATGGGCACCCAGGACATACTCCGGCGCCCTCCTTGCGGTCAGACCCCGGGGAGCAGGTTCAGGTAACGTATTTTCAAATTCAGCGGCCGCATCAGTGATTGGAATTGACCCTGTAATGGAGGAGGCAGCCACCGATTTCTCCGATAGAATAGTGATCGGAGAAATGCTGAGCGCTTCTGCGGCTGACTCTTCCTACTCCGCCACCGGTCAGATCATACTTGGAAAAGAACTCTCCATAATCCTTGAAGCTTCAGTGGGAGATTCCCTTGTCATGCTTTCTCAGGCAGCAGACGGCAGCAGCGCTGACAGAATGTATGTAATCCGGGGCATAGTCAGTACAGGCAATACTGATATCGACAGAAACACATGTTATATAACCCTGTCCGATGCCCAGATCCTTTTCGCCCTTGAGGGAAAAGTGCACGAAATCGCAGTAATGACACATTCACTTGGCACAGTCGATAGACTCACCGGAGAAATATCGACAGCGCTCTCGGAGAAGGATCTTGAAACTGATTCCTGGAAAACATTTGCGAAGGAATTCTACAACGGCATGAAAGCCGATGAGGCGAGCCTGAAGGTAACTATCTTCGTGATTGTACTTGTGGCCGCTATGGGAGTCCTCAACACGATTCTCATGATGGTTCTCGAACGCAGGCGGGAATTCGGTGTAATGAAAGCCCTCGGAACAAGGCCGGGTTTTATCATCAGGATGATCGTGCTGGAAGCGAATATCATGGGTATCATAAGTGTAATTGCAGGCGGTATACTGAGTACAGCCGGTCTTCTTCTCCTTTCGAGCCATGGGCTGGTCATGGATCCGCCTCTTAGTTATGGAGGTACTGTTTTCCGCGAAATGATAGCATCAATAACCCCTGAATGTTACTGGATCCCTGCCATATGTGTGATCATTACGGCCACCACCGTAAGTTTTCTCCCTGCACTGAAGGCTGCCCATACGAAAGCGGCAAAAACGCTGAGGACGGTCTGATATGTTTATCAGGCTTGTAAAGTTCGCCTGGAAGATCATCTGGAGGAATTTCCGAAGAACTGTGATAACCGGGCTTGCCGTGGGACTCGGCCTTGGTTCACTGTTGTTCACGGATGCTCTTATGCAGGGCATGAGTGCGCATATGATAAATGCAACGACCGAATCGTGGATGGGGGATGCTCAGATCCACAGGGACGGTTTTCTTGACACCCGGAATATCAACCTGGTAATCAAGCGGCCAGATTCCACACTTTCCATGCTGGAACAGGACTCAACCGTCAGTTTCTATACACCCAGGATCCTGTCCCCGGCATCGGCAACATCAACAACGGAACTGAAGCCTGTTACCCTGATCGGCGTTGACATTGAAACCGATCCGGAAGTGACTATGCTGAAAACTGCAATAAACTCGGGCTATTACCTGAGCGGAGACAGCACAGAACTCATTATCGGATACAAACTTGCGGACGACCTGAACGCCGGTCTTGGTGACGTTATCGTTATCACCGTTGCTCAGGCCGGCAGCGGACTTTCAAGCGGGATGTTCTTCGTATCGGGTATATGCCGTTTCGGCAGCGATGATCTCGACAGATATTCCGCCTTCATCAATCTCTCAGCTGCAGGAAGATTGCTTGGCATACCGGGTGAAATCCATGAAATCGCTGTAAGATTCCCGCAGGCGGAAATGGGAGCTGATACGTCGCTTGGGTTCTGGCACAGATTCTCGGTTTTCGGCAACACTGCCCTGGGATGGCCGGAACTGGCACCACAAGTTGGCTCAATGCTCAGCATGATCGATATAAGTATGACAATAATGGCTGCAATTCTGTTCGGTCTGGTTGTTTTCGGAATAGTAAATTCTTTGTTCATGTCCGTATTCGAAAGAATGTACGAATTCGGAGTTATGAAAGCTGTGGGAACCAGAACGGGAACCATAAGCATCATGGTAATCCTTGAGGCTTTCTGGATAGCGGTTATCAGTACTGTAATAGGATGTGCCATAGGTCTTTTGATAATATGGATAACCACCAGGACAGGCATAAGTTTCGGAGAGATTGAAGTAACGGGAATCATATTTGACAAACCGTTATATCCTGTACTGAAGCTAAGCCGATTATGGCTATATCCCCTTTTCACTCTGATTCTTACAACGGCTGCAGGTATTTATCCGGGGATACACGCTGGTAGATTGAACCCGGCGGAAGCAATGCGGAAAAGTTTATAATTGTAGATCATGGAGATGTATATGACCGATAAAGATGTAATAGTTGCTGAAGGTGTTGTTAAGACCTACGATGATTCCGGCGTACCGGTTCATGCGGTGAGGGGTATAGACTACACTCTTTCAAAGGGTGAATTCACTGCCATAATAGGTCCATCCGGTTCAGGGAAAACGACCTTTCTCAATGTTCTTGCCGGACTCGATACGCCCACGGAAGGTAAGGTATGGCTCTCGGGGAAACTGATCTCCGATATGAGCGGAAGAGAACTCTCCGACTTCAGAAGAGACCATATAGGCTTCATTTTCCAGGCTTACAACCTGTTTCCGGTACTCACCGTAGAAGAGAATGTTGAGTACGTAATGCTTCTCCAGGGTGTTCCCCCTGAAGAACGTCATGAAAGAGTATTAAGCATTCTCGAGAAAGTCGGGATCGCTGAGTACGCGGGCAGGCTTCCCATGCAGCTTTCAGGTGGTCAGCAGCAGAGGGTCGCGGTAGCCAGAGCTATGGTCTCCCGTCCCTCCCTGGTTATCGCTGATGAACCCACTGCAAACCTGGATTCAAAAACCAGTGGCGCTCTTCTTGATATGATGCGCCAGCTGAACGAGGACACAGGCATGACATTCCTTTTCTCAACCCATGATGAGATAGTGATGAGGAGGGCTAGAAAGATAGTGATCATCCGGGATGGCAAAATCGACGGAAAAGCATCTTCGGAAGAAATCCAGTGAAGCTGTCCGTCACCGTTTTACTCCTTTTGACACTTTCTGCAGGAATAACTGCCGGGGCTGCCGAACTATCCGGTACACTGAAACCGAAGTTCTCCATATTGGATCAGCCTGTTCCAGACTCTTCTCTGACTTACATATTCCAGGTTCCCCTGAGACTCATGGTTCATCACAGGGCTGGCTGGTTGAATTTGAACGCAGCATGGGTACTGTCTCCTTCCATTGGTAATCCTGCACTCAGCGGGGGAAACGGAACTCATGAATTCAGACTTGCAGATCCCAATGGCAGAGTATTCCCTTCTTCGTGGAACGGTGATGAACGATTCAGCATCCTGCAGGATATTGACAGGCTGAACATCAGGCTGAGAACTTCGTTCGCAGCATTTACAATCGGAAGGCAGGCTGTTTACTGGGGCGTGGCAAAATCCGTCAGCCCCACAGATTTCATCGCCCCTTTTCAGTACGGTACCCTGGATACCGAATATAGGATAGGTGTTGATGCGGTAAGGTCGGTTATTCCGATCGGGATGATGTCCGAACTGGATGCGGGTTACCTTTTCGGGAAGGATGCACACTTCTCAGAAAGCGGCTGCTGGCTCCGGGGAAGATTCTACTTACTCAAGACCGATGCAACCTTTCTCGCAGCATTCTTCAGAGAGAACCTCATGATAGGCGGAAGCCTGAACCGTTCTATTGGAGATGGAACTGGATGGGTGGAATGCGCCTTTGTATCAACAGGGTTCTTCTCCGATATACGCAATGAAGAAACTTACTGGAGTCTTTCAACAGGATACGACAGAAGCTGGCTGAACGCTGCGCTGTACGGATTCCTGGAATACCATTTCAGCTCCCCCGGAACCGACGATCCGGATAATTATCCCGAGATCCGTGCAGGCAACGCCTTGCAGAGCGGTGGTATCTATCTCCTTGGAAAACACTATCTCAGCCCGGGCGCAAGCTGGACAATAACACCACTTCTCAGCTGCACAGGCCAGGCGCTGATCAACCTTACCGACGCGTCAGCCTACCTTTCCATAACCTCCGAATACAGCATTTCACAGAATGCAGTCATAAATGCGGGATTATCCCGGGGGCTTGGAAGTGTTCCAGATGATACCGCAGGAGATGCAGGCTCTGAATTCGGAACCTGGCCTGGATATTACTCTCTTTCAGCCGGCTACTACTTCTGAGAAGTTCGAATCCCGTCTGGGGTACCAAAGTTC
>JAUWSQ010000060.1 GCA_030609965.1 Candidatus Fermentibacterota bacterium | reverse complement strand
GACCAATCAATCAGCGAGAGGTCCCTAAGGAGCCCCCCCTTTAGTCATATCAAAATCAATGTTATGACATCTGCGGTATTAGCATCAGTTTCCCGATGTTATTCCCCACTGAAAGGTATGTTATCCACGTGTTACTCACCCGTTCGCCACTCTACTAAGAACTCCTAACGAATTAGTTGTTCTGTTCGCGTTCGACTTGCATGCCTTATCCACGCCGCCAGCGTTCGTCCTGAGCCAGGATCAAACTCTCCATATATATTATATAGGATTATTTACCTGTATTTGATTTGCTATTGTTTTATTACGGTCCTAACCTGCTATAGCTTACAGATTTGCCCTTTAACAGGGCTTGGCACCAACCCCGAAGGATTGGCCCAAGGAACCAACACAGACCATGCTTATGCGATTCTCGTCTTCTCACAGATTTCAAAGATCGGGCGCTTTTCAGCGCGAATTTATAACCTAGGACATACTCATCTGTTTGTCAACTCGAAGAAACCGTTCTGTTTCACTCAGAGTTAACTCGCTTTTTAAGCTATATCCCAAGTGGAACCCGTATATGTGAATAACTTATCAAGATGTCAAGTGATGCGTTAAAGTGTTACCATCACTATACTTACATATATCCCCAAATTGCAGACAGGTTCAATCTTCTTAACACGGTATTTTTCAGAAAGTTCCATTCAGAACGACCCGTAAATTCCACTTTCAGGTTCTGGAGAATGTCGCTTTTAATATCTGTTTTCAGACATCTTCAGCGTTGCTGGCTACTGATCATTTACCCAGGACATCGTGCAGCTTTTGTATAAGATCCCTGCTTCTAAAGGGTTTTTGAATAAATCCTGCAGGACAATCGTCTATGAAGTCATTCATTACTGCCTGTTCGGTGTATCCGCTGCACATAATAACCCGTATATCAGGTCTTATCTCTCTTATCTTTCTAAAGGCATCTATTCCATTCATCTTCGGCATCAGCATATCCATAAAGACAATAAGAATCTCATCCGAATTATCTCTGAACTTCTCAACAGCTTCAATCCCGTCAGAGGCTGAGATGACATCATATCCAGTATTCTCCAGAATTTGAACACATACATTTCTTACTTCTTCTTCATCGTCAACAAAAAGTATCAAACCTCTTTCAGGTTGATGCTCATCGCACTTTCCTGCCGGCGGATGTGGTCTGGATATTATATTGTCTACTTCATTACATGGAAGAAGCACTTCGAACCTTGTTCCCTCATCGGGCTTTGATTCAACATTGATAGTTCCATGATGTCCTCTGACAATCCCAAGCACAGCTGCCAGTCCCAGTCCTCTTCCGATGGATTTTGTTGTGAAAAATGGATCGAATATCAAAGGGAGGTTGTCATCCTTTATACCGCATCCGGTATCGGATATAGTCAAACATGCATACCTGCCTTCGGTGATATCTTCGATGAACATGCTCTCTGCCGGGTATTCTTTATTAACTGTGACCATGCAGGTTGATATACTGATTACTCCTCCATTGCCTTCAAGTGCCTCAGACGAATTGATAATCATGTTCATTACTATCTGTCTTATCTGTGCGGCATCCCCTTCCACCGGAAGAAGATTCTCGCAGGGATTGAAATCCAGAACAGCATTTTTCGAAATGGAAGTTTTCAGGAGGTTCAGCATTTCCTCGATCAGCTTTGAAATCTGAATAGGTTCAATGACAAATATTCCTTTTCCGGAGTACGCGAGAAGCTGATTAGTAAGATCCGCCGCTCTGTAAGCGGATGTTTCTATACGCTCAATATTCTTTCGGACTATGGATTTGGGGGAAAGCAGATCGAGTGAAAGACTGGCATTACCAAGTATACCCATTAGAATATTATTAAAATCATGAGCTACCCCTCCGGCAAGTATGCCGATGCTTTCAAGCTTCTGAGCATGTTGTATCCGGACCTGAAGCCTGTTTTTCTCCTCCTCGATTTTCTCTCGTTCAGTTATATCCCTGATAAATACAAGTTCCGCCGGGTTTCCCAGGTATGTTGTGGCGCTTCTGTTCAGTTCAGCAAAGAGAACTGAGTCATCTCGCTTCTTCAGTCTGAGCTTACAGAATGCAACTTTATCGGCATCGATCGCATTGATGCCAGCCTCATACTTCACTGTATCTTCCTGTGAAAACAAGAGCGCCCCGAATTCCAAGCCTGTTACTTCATCTTTTTCGAAACCGAGTACTCTTATAAGCTCCATATTGGCGTATACTATCCTCGAATCCTGGATGATAACAATACCATCGCTCGCGCTTTCTACCAGATTTCTGTATTTTTCCTCACTTTCCCGCAAGGAGACAACCATCATTCTTCTTTCAACCAGCATCGCGACCTGATCGGATACAAATTCAAGAATTTCCCTGTGCTTCTCAGTAAACTGCATGCCAAGTTTATTGGGTTTCAGTGAAAGAACTCCTGTCGTAACTGCATTTACTCGCAATGGGGTACCTATCCATGAGGAAATCAGTGACCCTGCAGATTTCACTTCGCCATTTTTCCTCAGTCTTTCCAGCGCGCTGTTGCTGTATACCAGGACAGTCCGGCCGGTTCTGATCACTTGCTGTTCAAGTTCTTCAATCACAGGGTCTGCCGAGGTTGAATGGCCATGTAACTCTCCTGTCAGTGGATTACTTACTGTGTCGGTGTTTTTATCGTAAAGGACGATGGAGAATATCGCTGCCGGAAATAAAACTTTGATAATTCCATATAGTTCACGATACAAATCTCTGCTGTCAGACGAAACAAATGGTGTACGAGCAATCCTATAGAGTGATGTTGCCATGTTTCTGGCTCTTACGCTGTCTGCAACATTCCGGATAATCGTAATGACATATATAGTCCTGCCGTTATCCAGAATAGGAATCTTGTGTGTTTCCATGATGTACTCCCTGCCTTCGAGGAGAATGCAGGATTCCGGTGTTAAATGAGGGTCACCGGTTACGAATACCTCCCGGTATTCATCGAATACCGCCTCTGAAAGAAATGGACAGAATTTGCGAAGACTCATTCCATGTTGTGGCACAGGGATATCGAAATCATCTGACCATCCCCGAACCGCATTATTAAAAAGTACAAGGTTCAAATCACTATCCACCACATGAATAGCTTCTTCCATCTGGTTGATTATTTCGCTGTACAAATATTCTGAATTCGAGATGATTAACGGTCGATTTTCTGACTTGTCCGAAGAAGCTTTCCCCTTTGAATTTCTTTGCTGCATCTTCACTACTTAACCCCCCTCCTGATATATTCTGAGGTTCCCGAAGAAGGCAGATGAGCGTATTCTGCTGCGGTAAACCTTGTCCAGTTCCCCTGGGTGCGGTAAAGAAGAATACACTTATAATTAAGAATACACTTTAAGGGCTGAGAAGTCGAGTGGAAAATACTTTGAATAGTATTTGACGAGATGTTGTGAATTGAGGATCGCTGCTTGAAGAAACCTGAAGTTGATCCTGTATTGTACTACTGCAGAGAATATTATCGAACAGACGGCAATCTAAAAAAAAGAGGGTCTTGAGCCGGGGACTGCTATCCTTGTATAGTTCCTATCTAAGACAGGCGGGATCCGACTGCGAACCGGCAAATTAGAAGAACGGGGGAATGCGCTGAAACCTACGGAAATGCTTCTTCGAATATCCCTGTCGGATGAAATAATTGATACTGTGGTGAGTACTTCCCCTGGCGAGGCTTCAGAAGATATTCCGGATATCATTGGAAGTAATGTCACTGAACTCCTCAGCACCTGGCCCCTTTCAGATGAATTCAGAATGGTGCTGTTCACTCCGCGGACAACTACCTATTCTGCAGCTGCCCGCATGGATTCAGACTCATCAGTTCTCGTCTACTATCTTGATACAGATGATGACGATCTTTACAATCCTTCTGTGCCTGCCATAAGACTAATCCCCGATAGTAATCTACCGGTTGTATCTCCAGGGTTCGTCTGTCTCCTCGGGTATACGCCCTGGGAACTTTCACAGAGCGAGCTCATATCCTCACTGCCGGGTGATCCTGGTGAATCCAGGAGGCAGGTGACCCTTCTGGACAAAACGGGCAGAGGGCTCCGGCTGATCTTCTCCCGTACGCCAAACAATTCTGGAGGAACTGACTACACATTCATCAGGAGGCCAGAGGGGCTTGTATTCCCGGTCAGGGAGCTGGAACGGCTTGCTGAAATGATAGTTCAGGTACCTGAGGATCTTCTTGCTTTCCTTGTAGATGTTCTTAAGCTGGAAGCAGCGGTTCTCCTTACACGCTCAACCGTTGGTTACGTTCCTTTATGTACGATAAATGTGGAGATTGATACTGAACATTTCGAGACAAGCAGCATATTTGACCCTGAAAACCTGCAATTCCCGATCTGGATCGATCTGAATGAAGACCGTGCACCTATGAGTCTCAGGGGACAATGCCTGGTTTACCCCTCGGGATACCTGGTCCTTGTGGCTCCCTGGAGAGGTGATGCGGATACGCTTCAACAGCGGGCGGATTCCATCATGCCTGCACTCTCGATGAAATATGAACATTTCAGAGCTACCCATGGAGAACACAGGCTTCAGAATCTCCTTTGCGAACTGGACTTGCTTCTTGCAGGACAGTCAGACCAGAATTCTCTTCAGAAGACTCTTGAAACAGCTGCTATGGGTTTTTCAGCTACTGTTCTGGCCATATTCGGACCGGAGGAGTCAGCCAGCCCGATAGCGTCAAGCAATATGGACAATGAAGTAGAAAAGCTGCTTACATCGGACCGACCTTTTGAAGAGTGTTTCAATGACACTCACGTTTCAATCCTGAATAACGGTTTCATTCTTCTTGCCGCATGGAACGATGAGAGGGAAGTTCCATACAAGGCAATCGATGCCTTTGGGAAGAAACTGAACAAAATCGATCTCAATAAACTGCGAATGGATGATACGATCCTTCCGGATTTCTCTCAGCTGCAGGCTGTTTTCATGAAGGATACAAAGGTGCTGTGGCATGGAAAAACGCTTGGTATCTCGCACTGCTTTCAGTTCTATGGCAATTCAAGGCAGTGTTTCGACTGTCCCGTCAATCACCTTTCCTCATCCGGAAAGAAAAGCGCAAGACTTGAGAACCATCAGGGTTATGTAGAAGAGATTTACCCGACTGGCAACGGTTTTCTTATAACCTGGACCCTGCTTCCTTCAGAAAGCGTGCCCGGTTCATCAACAAGGGAATCGTATCCCGGAGGAGAAGCTGAATATACACCCGATGGGGAAATAGTATTCTGGAACGGATGGTTTCAGGAAGCTACTGGAGTTGGTTCGGAACAGGTAAGCGGACAGAATGCGGCAAGAATTCTTAACAGGATCGGTTCCCCAGCCGTTCTTTCCCAATACAGGGCAGGGCTGGCGGGGGTTTTCATCCCCGAACCTGTGGAATTCACATGGAAGGGAATGAAATGCTTCAGCCGCATGCAAATTCCGAGATCGGGTGAGAACATTCTTCATACAGTACTTGATTCGAACAGAGCGGGAATAGCCGACGCAATCACTCTGGGTCCAGGTACTCTCTCCTCATCTTCTGAACCGCGCTCACTCGCGGAATACCTATCTATAGCCTGCAGAAGGGAAGGATGGGAATTCGATGTATCAGGCGCTACTTCTGAGGAGGGTGCACCAGTGTGGTTCGCAAGACGGGCTGCAACTGATCTTCTCTCAAACCTTCTGCATATGCTGGCTCCCATGTGCCCTGACAGATGGGCTGGACTTGAAACAGGCTGGCTGGACAATACTCCGGAGACAGGGGCGTTTTCCTTTCTTCCAGGGCAGTACCATGTCATTCAATTCAGACTTCAGGGAATCGGGATCACCGAGAGATCTTCCATCCTGAGACAGCTGAGTATTCTATTTCGAGGGTTCGGAGGCTGGCTTGCAGGATCCCCTGATAAGGATGTGCTTCAGGTTGGTCTTCCAGCTGGTAAGAAACATTACAAGGAGGTTGATGCGATTATCTACTCCCCGCTTTCCTCATTTACAGAGCTCTGCAGAGAGGCTGTTTCCGGAATCAGTTCAAAGAAATTCCATATTGTGGAGTCAGCCAGAGAAATGGCGGTAAGACAGCAGACAGCGGGAGCTGTAATATGCAGGCTTGATCAAAGCAACATTCATTACGTCACATCCCTTGCGGCTCGAATCCCCGATCAACCGATACTGGTCGCATCGGGACTTTCAAGCGGCATTCCATCCATCACTGCGAAGGTCAGGCATCTCCAATTACCTGTCGACAGTAAAACACTGTTCTCCGCCATCAGAAAAACGTTAAGAGGTTAGTATGCTGTCATTAATGATTTTATCTATTCTTCTGACACCATCAACACCAGAGGGTTTTCTAGATGAATTGTGCGAGAACAGCAGCGGAATGGAAGGAGCGGAGTTCTGGTCCTCACATGCCTCAATTGAGGTTCAATCCGCTCTTGCCGATCCTGATTCTCTTGTGATAATTCTCGGAAGGATGCAGGAGCTTACTGTGAACACCGGACCAAGAACAGCATTTGAGGAAAGTGATAATACGTTCAGAATCGAATTCGGTGAATCCATCTGGACCTGGATCGGTCCTCAAGGTGATCTCAACCGGAAGGAGGGTCTTTCCGTTATCATATGTGCTCAGGGTAACTACACGTGGTTAAAAATTCCGGTTCTGGAGTCAGGATCAATCAGTGTCGGAGGAAAGGAAAGGCTGATTTCAGGGATCTTAATAACATTTTTTTTGCTGATATCCACTTTTGTTTTTCTGATATGGGCAAAAAGGCGGTATCTCTGAGATAAATTCTATTTGAAGCGTTCCCATTCCGATGAGAAATCCAGAATCTGAACAGGCAGTTCCTGAATGGAAAGCTCCATAGTTACAGCATTCTCTATGAAGTCTTCCATTTCCCTCTGAAGAAGTATCAGCTGAGACATGAAGACCTGGTACTTGTTAATATTTTCAGCCTGATCGGTGGGAAATTCCTTACCTGACTCAAGCTGTTCCTGAAGGTCTCTGAGCAGCGATGAAACAGCCAATATCATTTCCGTTGCCTGATTGAAATCTGTCATTATTCTCTTCCTGTTGCAGCTTCTGGGGAAGCAGGATAATTGCGAATGAATCCTGATCCGTCAACACTGAGATGTTTTGTATCTAAGCCCTGTATATATTTAACAGCCTCATTCAGAGCCGTCTCCATCTGAGGTCTGTTCCATCCATCGTGCAGCCATGCGGGATGTCCTGCTCGTTCAAGTATCAATTCAAGCCCTTTCGTCTCTTTGGCCAGACTCAATCCGGTTTTCGGAGGTGATATCCTGTCCCGTGTACCGTTAATATAAACAAATCTGGTTTTATGCGGTTGACCAATATAATCGCAAGGCACAAATGCCTTCAGTCCATTCTTAACACCTCTCGGCAGAAATAGTTTCAGAAGGGCTGTTCTCAATCTGCCCATTCTGAAAACTGATGCTTCGAAGAAATTCCTGAAAACACCGTGAGAAATGACTCCTGCAACACTATCTCCAAGAAGACCGGATACTTTCAGGGCAACTGATCCGCCCATCGAGGAACCGTAAATCACGGTCCTGCGCCTGTCAAATCCCATGCTGTCCCGAACATGCTCAAGAACGCCTGCAAGGTCGTAAGCCTCGGCAGGGCCTCCGCAGGTAACCAGAAGAGGGTGATCATCATGTCCCCTCAGTGGAACCAGGAATACCGAGAACCCTATTTTCCAGAAAAGCTCTCCCGGATGTACCATTGATCCGATGTTTCCGTGAAGGCCGTGAACAACCACTGCAAGATCTTCGCCGCCTCTGTGGAAATATCCCTTCATTTGATACCCATCGAGAGATTCAACATTAACCGGTTGCCAGGGTGCTGCTGGAAGGGGACAATCGACTGGCTGGCGGTACCTGAACCTGTTGGCAAAACCTATCAATCCCGGTTTTGAAGCCATCCTTCTGAAAACCAGCCATACACACAATGCGGTTAACATTCCTATGCTCCACCCCGTCAGCACATCAAGAGGATAGTGCACTCCAAGATAGACTCTGCTGAACCCCACAATAGCGGACAGAAGAAAAACGAATGGAGCAAGAGGCGGATAGGCAAACGCTGTGACAGCAGCAAGGGATGCAGAATTCGCAGAATGAGCGGAGGGAAAGGATCTGTTGCCGTACACATCCCCCCTGTAACTGACCTGCGCGGAAATGGATTCGTCAAAACATGGCCTTGCCCTGCCTACATCTCTCTTCAGATGGTAGCATATCTGGTCCGAACCAGCTGTGGCAATTATCATGCAGAGCAGAACTATTCTTGGATTTCTGCTGGCAAAAGCCCTTTTCCATCTGTTTCCGGAGGAAGGATGAGGTCTGGTCCTTCCCCACCACAGAAGCATCAGGATGTAACAGGCAAGAACAGGAATCCAGTTGTCAACATTCGTTATGAAGCGCATCACTGTTGTCAGAAAACCGGAATCAATACCGTTCACCGCAAGAAACAGGGATCTGTCCCACGCTGGCCATAGCATCAATATCACCCTCGGGATTCCAGCTGAACACCCATTTCAGTTATCATTTTTTCTACTCGACTTTCCGAATCTATACATTTTCGCGATTTATCCATTCTCTGTACTTCTCCAGATCCGTTCCGATGAATTTGATGCAGAGACTCACCACGAAAGCATCGTCTATGTATCCCACGATGGGAATTATATCAGGGATAAGGTCAAATGGATTCAGGAAATATAAAAGCGTGAACGCAACAGCCGCAATTGTTCGGAAGGGCAATTTGTATCTCCCTCTGACCGCATCATTTATCATACTGTATAAAAGCTTTATATCCTGCCATAATCCTTCCAGAGAGTCAGGTATGCCGGAACCCTCAAGCCTGCCTATTTTTCTGCCTGCATTGGCTGCAGCCTGTTCAACCTGTTCATCATTGACTGAATCCAGCCCGGCATTGAACATCCTCTTAAGCCGGGTCTTGGCGCTCTTCCCAAGGTCCCTCATTGATAACTCCATTTCATTGCGCAACAATGTGAACATATCCAAGCGGGCAGCAGAGGAAAAGACAGGGTAGTTCGCGCCAACGGGAATGTGTTAGCTTTCTGACTATGAAATTCCTTGTAACTGTACCACCTGTCATTACGCCTTCGGAACCGCCATCGGGTGCCTTCCTGCTTGCTGCGGGACTATCTGCGAGAGGGATTGAAACGGGGTTTCTTGATCTGTCGCTGGAATATTTCAGGCACATCTTTTCCCTCTCCCCCGAAGGAAGGGGATATCCCGCCGTAATGCCTGCAATAGATTATCTGTTGCATAACCCTGATTACACACCTCAGCAGCATCGCACTTCAGTGGGGATTCTTAATTCCTCCATGAAATTATTCTCAAAGAAACACCCCGGATGGAAAATTACACTAATGGATTTAATGCCCCCGGTATCTCTCCACAGACCTTCGGAATTAGTGAGGATCTGCCGTGATGGTAATACTCCGTTCTCCAGATTCTGGGAGGAGTATCTTCTTCCTGTGCTGCAGCGGTGCAACCCGGAGAATGTACTTGTCTCGCTCTCCTATCTTTCACAGCTGACAGCGGGTATAGACCTGGTCCTTTTTCTTAGAAGAGCAGGGTACAGAGTTACTGTAGGAGGCTCATTACTGAACAGTCTCAGCAGAACCGGAATGGGATACGAACTTGTGCGAAGTGTACTCCCCGAATCCAGCCTGAGCGACGGTTCGAGTCTTCTGGGATTCAACTCCGGAAGCGATCCATTTCTCAGCGACATCTCCTGGCCGGACATGCTGGAAAAATGGAACTATATCTCAGGAAGACCGGTAATCCCCTACACGCTTTCCACTGGATGTTACTGGAACAGGTGTCTCTTCTGCCCGGATTCAAGCAGAAAGCTCACCATTTACGCTCATGAAACGTTTGAAAGATTCATTTCAACCATCCCTTCTACCCTGATGGACATGAATCCTGTTATTCACTTCGTTGATTCGGCAATTCCGGGTAAAGCTCTGGAAGCTGTACTTCCGCTGCTCAGGCGGTACAAGCTTGATTTCTACACTTTCGCAAGGCCGGAAGGATGGATATCCAAAATTGTGGACAGGTTGAGCGAATCCGGCTGCCTCATGCTTCAGCTGGGTGCGGAAAGCGGAAGCAGATCTCTCCTTGACCGTTTTGAAAAGGGAATCGATCCTGCTACTTCGCTTGAAGTAATAGAGAAATGCGCCAGTGCTGGAATAAGAACCTATGTTTACATGCTTCTGGGCCTCCCGGGTGAAACAGAGATTGATATAAACGAATCAATTAGATTCCTGGAGAAAGCTGGTGATTCGATAGACTTCATCAATTTCTCCATTTTCAACCTCCCTGTGAACTGCGCCCTGACGGACAGGGCTGCCGAATTCGGAATTGATCTGCTTGATCATGATTCCCCGGATGATGCGATCAGATTGTACAGACCATTCCTGCACAATGGGCAAAACCCCAGAATCGGAGCGAGACTAGCTGTATCTGAACGCTTTGCCAAAATCGCGTCTGTTGCCGAAGCGCTGAAGAGAACTCCCAGATGGTTCAGAACATCGCACTTCCCGCTTATTGAAATACCGGGCAGAAATTCCTGATTAATTTTAATACCCGGTTTCGAAATCATCATAATCATAAAACCCCAATGAACGCACACATAATATCGAGGTTTACATTTACGTATTACTATCTTAGTATTTGATAATGCTGGTATTTTCTATAGTGTTCTGAAAATACTGATAAATGGATAGAACACAGTAAACAGAATGAAAGGAAGTTGATAATGGTAGCTTTAGCTCTTGCAGTTTCTGTGCTGTTCGGGGTTTCGGCAAATTGGGAAACCGGTTTAACCGCTTATTCCGAGATTACTGGAGTAGATGGAATAGTTACTTCCTACCCTAACATGCCTCAGGCAATGGGATTAGATTACGATCCGGTAAACGGGTGGCTGTGGCAGGCAACGCAAAATGGTGGATTAGTCTACACCGTTGATGCCGCAACCGGGGTCTATACTGAGCGCTTCGATATCAATGATCTTATGGCAACCGACTCTCTGGCTTCTAATGGGTGCTATTTTGATCAGGCCACTAACTATCTTTACCTTGCCGATTTCAACGGCGATGGTGGTGTAACGTACGGTGATATTATTACCTGTTTTGACGTTACCAATCCTGATAGTCCAGTGTTAATTGATTTCTGGGATCTGGGTGCATTTGACGGTATTCTCGGGATAACCTACAAGGCTCCTTACTTCTACTGTAATTACTATAGCGCTCTGGAGATGCGTGCCCTCACTCTTAGTTCGGGCGGAATTTCTGTTGTGGAGGATTACTGGACCGGGTTGAGTTACGGGGGACTCTGGTACGATGAAACCTGGAACGTCTTCTACACCCACGATGCGCTTGGATTAGTAGTCCATGTTCTGGACGGTGATGATCCATCAGACATACTTGAAAGCTTCACTCCCGGATGCGAAATGGATTGTGCAATGTCAGATGAGGCAGATCCTGCAATCCTCTGGACCTCTGATCGTGATCCAACTCCCTTTAATTACAGGATCGACGATGAGTACATACCGGAATCACTTGAGAATTCCACATGGGGAAATATCAAGACGGTATTCTAGCTGAAGGAATTACGCGGTCAGGAAGGGGTATGCGCAAGCATGCCCCTTTTCTATGCGTTCGAAACGATAAGAACAGTCAGTGCAGCCAGAAGTATGATCCACACCAGCACAGCAAGGGTAGCCAGGATTCGGGCTTTGGTTACATCATCCCTGGAGCCGGGCCGTATTCCCACGGCCAGGAATGTAAGCACTCCTGCCAGGTTTATTGAGATGAGGTTCACGCCAAGGAGCTGAAGGGCTCCCAGGGCTCCGCTGTAATTACCAAGTGCGCTAAGCATGCCTATAACAACAAGGGGGGGCATAAGGGCGGCGGCAACCATTACACCGATAAGTGTAGCCGGGGCACCTGTACTTAAAGCCAGAGCTCCGGCTGCCCCGGCTGCAAGTGCAATAACAATATCGGTGTAACTTATGGAAGTCCTTGATACTATCTCAGATACATTCGGGTCTATATTGAAGATAATCCCTACGGCCACAGCGAACAAAAGAGCTGCTCCTATCCTGAGAATATTCTCTCTGAGGGCTTTGAAGATTAATCCAAAATCTCCAAGGGTAACACCCAGGGCAAGGCCGACATTCGGCCCAAGAAGGGGAGCAATAACCATAGCACCGATTATCACTGCAACATTGCTTCGGGCAAGACCAACAGCGCATACAACGGCTGAAAGGATGGTCATGATTATATTGGGCCAGGAAGTGCGCATCATTTCCTGTATGTCAGCGTTCAACTCCTCCCGGCTTACCCTGTGCATTTTTCTGTGCAGAATACTACCTGGTTTCCTGTCCAGTTCCTTAGTTTCCTCTGGAGCCGGTATGGAGGCCTCAACTGGGAGGGAGACGATCCTGAGTTCCTCACCTGAATCGGCAAGAGCCGTTCTGAGCCTGTCGGTTACTTCCTCGCTTCTCTCCGCCTCTACAAGAATGTGAAGCTGTGCCTGCTCATCCGACAGTTTTTCCCACCATATTGAAAGAGTATCAAGACTGCTGATGGATGATCTTGCCAGCTCAAGGCGGTCGGCCGGCATGAATACTTCGATAAGACGTACAGCCATTTCAGTCCCCAGCAACCATGTCAGAGAAGATTACTGGCAAGTTCAGCAAGTTCGCTCCTCTCGCCTTTGACCAGATTGATATGAGCGGAGATCTTCTCATCCTTTAATCGGTCAACAAGGTATGTAAGCCCGTTGGACTGGCTGTCCAGGTAGGGAGTATCGATCTGGTAGATATCACCTGTAAAAACGATTTTCGTGCCCTCTCCAGCCCGGGTGATTATTGTTTTAACTTCATGTGGTGTAAGGTTCTGAGCTTCATCAACGATAAAATAGATGCAGTCCAGGCTCCTGCCTCTGATATACGCCAGAGGAGTAATACACAGCTTCTCCTGTTCTATCATCTCCTGAAGGTTATTGTATTCTTTACTATCGGATGAGAAACGGTTCTTAATAACAGCAAGATTATCCCAAAGGGGCTGCATGTATGGATCAAGCTTGCTTTGAACATCCCCTGGAAGGAATCCCAGATCCCGGTTTCCAAGCGGTACTACAGGACGGGCAAGATATATCTGCCTGTAATCATGTCGCTGATCAAGTGCTGCTGCAAGGGCAAGAAGGGTCTTCCCTGTACCTGCTTTACCAGTCAGGGTTACCAGCCTGACGGCAGGATTCAGCAGTGTATGCAGTGCAAAGGTCTGCTCTGCGTTACGGGGCTGTATTCCGTAAGCCTTTGTCTTGATTATCCTTTCAAACTCATCACTTCCAGGATTGTACCAGGCAAGGGAGCTGTTGCTGCCGTTCCTGAGGATGAAGAACTGGTTGGGAACCGGATGTAGATCAATTCCTATCTCTTCTCTCGGTACCGAAAAAGGCTGCTGATAAAATCTGGAAATAACGTCCTTATCGACATCCTCAAGTAATCCGGTTCCGGTATACAGCTCATCGATATTCTCTATTTTCCCGGTCTCGTAATCCTCAGCCTGGATCCCCAGGGATTTGGCCTTCATTCTCAGGTTGATATCCTTGCTTATCAGGATTACTGCCCTGTCAGGGTTACCGCACCTGAGCCGGTCAGCAAGTGCAAGAATCCTGTGGTCCGGTTTGTTCATGGAAGAGAAAGCATTTTCCACCGAAGTTCCTTCGAAAGGCCCGGCAATTTTTACGAAAAGTTTTCCCCTTCCTGGACCCAGGGGCAAGCCTTCATTAAAGAGGCTTTCCCCGGAAAGCCTGTCCAGTTTCCGTATGAATTCCCTGGCCTGGAAATTGATCAGATCGTTTCCCTTCTTGAATTCATCAAGTTCCTCAAGGACAGTTATTGGAATTACAACATCATGCTCCTGAAAATTGTCTATGCAGTTATGATCATACAGAAACACATTGGTATCGATTACAAAAAGATGTGGCGTTTTATGGGTATCCTTCAACTCATACGTCCAATCTGTTCCGGTAACTCAGAAATTCGTTTGATGATGTATATGAACTTTTAATAGAATAGCCAACAATCTTCTGGCTCTTGCATTTTCCCGTTGATTTTCACATTTTACCGGCTACCTGTAAACCCTTATTAGTGAGCCGCTAGCTCAGTTGGTAGAGCATCTGACTTTTAATCAGAGGGTCGGGGGTTCGATTCCCCCGCGGCTCACCAGAAGGTATTGACGAAATACATTTCTGTTACCATTGTTGGTGACTTTCGGCGACCCCATCGTCTAGCGGTTAGGACACTGGCCTTTCACGCCGGCAACACGGGTTCGATCCCCGTTGGGGTCGCCATAAAACGAATACGGCCCCTTCAGGGTCGTTTTTGTTTTGTATCGAATCTTGGGCGAGAATCCGTTGGGTGAGTTTACCCTGAGCGAGTCGTATGACGAGTCGAAGGGATCCCCGTTGGGGTCGCCATCTCATCTTCAGGGGTGTTGAGCAGCGTGAGATGCCCGAACTGATGGGCAGCTGGGGGTGTTCCACACATGTCCTTCTCTGTCACAAGCAAATCCCTTTGGGAAGAGCGTCTTGATTATACGCCTATATGCTTCGCTCTTCAGGATTGCACTGCGTACAATATTCTTATATGTTCACTCTCAATGAACACGCTGAAATATTGTACAAGATTCGTGTAAGGAGAAAGAGGGATGAAGACGGAGTACCAGATAGAGAGAGAAATCTGGCAGGAAGCCCTAATACACCTGAAGCAAGCACTTCCTATCAGGCAAGCGAGGATCAATTGGGAGGTGCACGTAAATAAAAGAGTTATTGATGCAATCGTGAGATTCGACGGATTGCTTGTACCTCAATATCTAATGATCAAAGGGAATCTTAGACCAGAAACAATTGCTGGAGTCATGATATTGAAAGACCACATCCCGAAACCATTCCTACTTGTAACAAAACATGTCACACTTCCAATAGCCAAGAGGCTGAAAACCATGGGAATTCAGTTTCTTGATACTGCGGGAAACATGTTCATAGAGCAGAACGATCCAAGAGTATTCATCTACATCGTCGGGAACAAGTATCAAGGCAAAGCAATCACAAATAGAGCAAGACTCTTCCGGAACGCCGAACTCAGAGTTCTCTTCATCCTTCTATGCCAGAAGGATGCAATCCGTAAACCATATCGCGAGATAGCCCAGATGGCGGGAGTTGCTCTTGGAACTGTGGGTAACACTATTAATGATCTTCGCGAGCATGGACATATCAGCAACATGCGGAGCGGAAGGTGCTTGAACAGAAGAATGAATCTAGTGGACAAGTGGGCGGACGCATTTGTGGAGGAACTAAGGCCTAGACTGAACCCGAGGTGCTTCACAACTGAAGAACGTGGTTGGTGGAAAAACACAGACATCAAAGCAATGGATATCTGCATAGGGGGGGAACTGGCGGCGGAAGAGCTAACGGGTTATCTGCATCCAGAGGTAGCGACGGTCTACATCGGGACTGGTTTCAAGATGTTTGCCCATGCACTTAAGCTCAGGAAGGATGAGAATGGGAGCATATTCGTACTTGATAAATTCTGGAACACTCTCCCAGAGGTTGAAGGAAATACTCCTGACGGAATTGCCCCTCCTCTGTTGGTCTATGCGGATCTATTGAGAGACGGAGGAGCTCGGAATGTTGAAGTCGCGGGAATGATAAGGGAGCAGTACATTGACAAGTAATTCAATTCGAGTCGATGAGACGGATGCTACAATCCTGGAAGCGATATCAAGAGCAGC
This sequence comes from Candidatus Fermentibacterota bacterium, assembly GCA_030609965.1. Classification (GTDB taxonomy): domain Bacteria; phylum Fermentibacterota; class Fermentibacteria; order Fermentibacterales; family JCC-6; genus Aegiribacteria. The sequence goes on along the minus strand of JAUWSQ010000060.1, from coordinate 804 downwards.
ATCGGACTCGGGGATAGAATGGTTCGTATGCGGAGCGTCAGCACGAGTATTCGTATGCGAGGATGTATATGGTATGAGACCTGGGCGAGCAACTGGTGATTTGGATTTGGGAGCATGTGTCGATACAATGGTCGAGTACGATAACCTGTGTAGTCTGTTGTGCGACAAGTATGGTTTCGAGCCTTGCCCGGAAGCCCAGCGCCTGAAGCACACAAGTAGTGGATCACTCATCGATGTTCTTCCTTTCGGTGCTTTCACCGGCCAAACGAAAACTTACAGTTGGGGGGATGAGGATAGATTCGAAATAAGCGTACTCGGATTCGAGGAAGCTCTTCACTCGTCATTGATCCTAACGATCAACGATACCTTCGATGTTCGTGTTGCGAGCTACGCAGAGCAATTCGGTTTAAAACTGATCGCATGGGATGAGCGGCGCCATGCCAGGCAGGAGTATGAGGATTCGCGTGATCTTGCGTACTTCCTCCGACATGCAGATGAATGGTACGGCTTAGAGTTTCTTCATGATGAGTTCTCTAGCGAACTTGAGGAATTCGACTATGAGATAGAGTACGCTGCTGCATTCGCCCTTGGCCGTAACCTTGAGAGAACGTTCAATGAGATTTCCCTGAACCGAGTCATCACCATTCTTACGGTGTCCATTGAAGATCCGGAGTCACCACTAGTACGTGAAGTCTCACGAGAACTGCCTTACCGAGATCCGGAAGAGATGGAGCGCTTAACTTAAAACGGACAGTCACTGTATAGACTTACGCACTCTCAGCTCCATCAATCTCTGATCCCTGT
>JAUWSQ010000006.1 GCA_030609965.1 Candidatus Fermentibacterota bacterium | reverse complement strand
TCTAAAGAAGCTGTAAATTTGTGCGCCAAGTCTATTAGCAAAAACATGCTAGATGGAATGGATATACAAACATCCATTCGAAATGCCATTCCCCAACTTCCAAACATTCTAATTAGAATTCTAGAAAGTAGTACTTTGAATAGTACTTTAGATTATGCTCTTGATGATGTCCTGCTTGCATTAAGAGACCATCAGCCTACTCAAGAAATAATTAATAACCTTATTTTGTTGGCTCAAAAATACGAAGGAATGTCAGCTTCACAAATCTGCACTGGATGCTTTGAGCAAGATTTTAATAAGCTCTTAGCACGAGCTAAAACCGAAAATGCATCTGAAGTTATTCTGGAACAGGATGGAGAATCTTTTCTTCATCAAAAATTCATATCAGCCAAGCTGATTCATATCATCGAACCAACTCATTCCTTGGTATACAAGACATTCTGGGAAAAGCTTCATTCAGCATGCAAGGATGATGGTCATTTGGCAATTTCAGAACGAGTATTCAGGGTTACTCAGAAAAACCTAACTTCCTTTTTGCTAACAGCAAACAATGAAGATATTCTGAAAATTGTATTTAAAGAGCAGGAAAATTCCACTGAACAAACGAATCGATCCGACTTGCAGGGTAACAGGCAAGTGTAGCAGCTCATTCGAAGCGTTATGTAATAGAATATTATCAGAAGGAATAGAAATGAATGAATTACGGCATTATAATGGGAGAGTCCCTGCCTGTGGTGTTTTCTGTGGAGGATGTCCAACATATACAAGAGAAAGAAAACCCTGCCCTGGGGCAGATATAAATATTAAAAGATGTGAAAAATGCACAACATTTCATTTGTGCTGCATAGAAAAAGGTATAACTCACTGTTATGAGTGTCTTGAATTTCCTTGCAAAAGGTTTAAATCCTTCTCAAAGAGATGGCAAAAATATGGACAGGATTTTATTGAAAATCAAAAAATGTTAGAGGATATTGGATCTGTTAAGTTTTTAAAGCACTTTAATTCAAAAGTAGAACAACAAACATAGCAAATCAATCCAGCGGAAAGCAAAAAGTCGTCAATGGTTACATAACTATCTTTTGTCCGGTGTCCCTTTATTTTCCGAAGAGTTCCCTGCCCTTCCGGAACGCCTCGAGATTCACTTCAAGCGCCTTCGGTGGCACACGTTCCTCTATTGCCTTCTTCCAGTGACTCTCATCAATAGGCAGGTGAGGTGACACCGCTCCGATCAGTACGACATTTACAACTCTGAGGTTGCCGAGTTCCTCGGCGATCTCAACAGCGGGAATTAGGGTTACAGGAAGGTTCTCTCTTTCTATTATCGCATTAACATCAGGGTATTCAGCATGCCCTGTATTAACCGTCATGGGTGTTATCGCAAGGTCGCAGGCCACAAGCTTGCCGTGGGGAGCAAGGTAGGGAGACCATCTGAGGCTTTCCATCTTTTCCATTGCAAGGATAAGATCCGCACACCCTTTTTCAACAAGAGGACTGAAAATTTTCTCTCCGAAACGGACATGGCTGGAAACGCTTCCTCCACGCTGAGACATTCCGTGGACTTCGCTCTTCTTTACATCATACCCCGAGAGAAGAGCTGCCGCACACAGGACTTCACTGGCAAGGAGTATTCCCTGTCCACCGGTTCCGCAGATGATAACATTGGTTACGGATTTCATGTCAGTCCTCCCATATCCTTGGAAATGGCATCTACAGGACATACCTGTATGCACAGATCACAGTCGGGCCAGCATAGATGGCTGCTGATCTCCGGTTTCTCACCGTCCCAGCTTATGGCAGGACAACCCAGTTTCATACAGAGCTTGCAGCCTATACATTTCTCGGGGTCAACCTCCGCAACGCCTTTTCGAATCGGTTTGTAAGCCATTATACAGGGTCTCCGAGTAATAATTACGGAGAGTTCTTCACGGGCCATTTCCTCTTTGAGAATCTTTTCCATTTCCGGAAGGTCGTGCGGATCGATAACGCGAATGTGCTTGACTCCACAGGCTGCAACCAATTTCTCCAGATCAAGAACGGGAGCGGGTTCACCACGGAGATTCTTCCCTGTAGTAGGGTTTTCCTGCCCTCCGGTCATCGCAGTGAGACTGTTGTCCATGATCATCACTGTTCCGGTATTCCCGTTATAGACCATATCTATAAGTCCGGTTATTCCCGAATGGACGAAGGTTGACTCGCCAATTGCAGCGACAAGTTTGCCCATTCCTTCTCTGCCGACAGCCTTTTCGATACCCGCGAGGACTCCAATGGATGCTCCCATACAGATCGTGGTTTCCAGCGCGCTGTGAGGAGGCATAAGCCCAAGTGTATAACAGCCTATATCACCGGTTGAGCTGCCCCCAAGTTTGCTGAGGCAGTAGAAAGCTCCTCTGTGAGGACACCCAGCACACAGGGCAGGAGGTCTCGCCGGGAGCTGTATCTCGCTGAAGGTTATTTCCTTAGTAGTGCCCGGGTGCACTGCTTTTCTGACGATCTCCGGATTCAGTTCTCCCTCAATAGAGATGATGTTCTTGCCGTCTGCCTGTATAAGGAACCGGGCTTTGATGTTCTCCTCGAGGTAGGGATCGTTCTCTTCAACGAATATGACCCTGTCCACCATGTTAATAAATTTTTCTATAAGGTTCCAGGGCAGCGGGTTGGAAATGCCTATCTTGAGTACACTGGCCTCAGGGCTTACTTCCTTGACGTACTGGTAGGATATCCCGCTTGTAATTATGCCCAGGGATGTATCTCCCTTTTCTATTCTGTTAAGAGTGCTTTCCGAACCCCAGGCGGATATATCTTCAAGCCTTTGCTCAACCCTGCTGTGCATCAACCTTGCGTGGGCGGGAATAGGTACTCTTTTCTTTATGTCTCCCACGTAGCCCTTTACGGGCACTTCTTTTCTGGGGCCTATCCTTACCATGCTTTTTGAGTGACAGATCCTTGTTGTCAGCCGCAGAAGAACAGGTGTGTCAAAGTCTTCGGAAATCCTCAGACCTTCTCCCACCATGTCTTTGGCTTCCTGGCTGTCTGAGGGTTCGAGAACTACTACCTTGGCGGCCTTCCCCATCAACCTGTTATCCTGCTCGTTCTGACTTGAGTGCATGCCAGGATCATCGGCAGATACTATTACGATACCGCCTGTCGCTCCTATATAGCTGAGCGTGAAAAGCGGATCAGCTGCAACGTTAAGCCCCACATGCTTCATTGCAGACAGAACCCGTGCTCCTGCGAACGAAGCGCCGGCGACTACTTCAAGCCCCACCTTTTCATTCGGGGCCCACTGAGCGTCTATCTCATCGTATTCTTCAGCAATAGTTTCAAGAATTTCAGTTGAAGGCGTTCCGGGATAGGCCGAGGCAAAGTGGACACCGTATTCCCAGGCTCCTCTCGCTACGGCTTCGTTACCCGAAAGAAGGAGTGTTCCTTCCTCTATCGTGTTCAGTTTCTTCCTCATTTGCCGCCCTTCTTTTCTATCTGTACAATTTCACTTCTTCTACTGAATCAAGGACTCTGAGAACTCCTCGCGTAAGAGCTTCAAGTTCTTCTTCTCCGGGAAAGATAATGATTTTCCCGAGGTACTCAAGGTTCTTCTCAAGCCTGTCCGTCATCCATCTGTTGTACGCTATCCCTCCTGTAATGACAACGGCATCAATGATACCCGCAAGCGCTGCGCCCATCGCTCCGGCTTCTTTTGTTATCTGATATGCCATCGCCCGCAGGGCCAGGTCACATTCTTTATCACCTGCTGCCGCTCGTTCCAGAGCTTCTCCTACATGATCTGTACCCGTATAAGCTATCAGGCCCCCGCGCTTGAGCAGCATGATTTTCATGTCATTCCATGTGTAATCACCTGATAAACATAATTTTGCAAGTCCTGTTGTAGGGAGCGCCCCAACCCTCTGGGGGCTGAATGGCCCTCCGTCGTTAGCCTGGCTTGTATCTATCATTCTGCCTTTTCTTATCGCAGTGACTGATATTCCGCTTCCCAGGTGAAGAACTACGAGATTCAGTTCGGAGAGTTCCGTGCCCAGCATCTCCGCAGCCTTGTAGGCAACCATACGGATATTGAGAGCGTGGCTCAGACTGGTCCTTTGAAGGGAGGGAAGGCCGGAAAGCCTGGCTTCATCTATCATTTCATCAACACAGACAGGATCAACTATATAGGGCTTTACCCCGGCAGTTTTCGCAATACCGTGCGCAAGAAGGGCTCCAAGGTTGGAAGGGTGATCAGCCTGAAGGGTCGATCCCTCTCTAATAGCCTCGACAAGCTCTTCGTTGACTTCATAGGTACCGCTTTTCAGAGGTTTGAACGCGCCTCCGCGCCCCACAACCGCTGCAAGATCATTCAGACTGTAGCCCGCTTCTTCAAGGATCTGAAGAATTATATTTCGCCTGAAGTCATGCTGGTCGAAAGTGGAACCGAATTCAGCCAGCTCATCGGGCAGATGTCTGATGTTTTCCTCGAAAACAAGCTCTGTTTCGCGGAACAATCCAACTTTTGTTGATGTTCCTCCGGGATTTATCGCGAATATCAGCCTTCCATTATCAGCCATTGCTACCTCCTGATACCACTACTCCAAGGGCCAGCGAATTCAGTTTTGTGCGGGGAATATCAGATCTTGAGAGCATGACCACAGGTGCAGCCGCGCCAGCAATCAGACCGCCGAGCTCCGCGCCCGACATGTACATGAGCCCCTTGGCCAATATGTTGCCACACGCAATATCAGGGGTTATCAGAATGTTGGCCCTGCCGGCTACTTCTCCAACAATTCCCTTTATTGCCGCTGACTCAGGATCCATCGCGCCGTCTACTGCAATGGGGCCTGCTACGGCAAGACCGGGAATTCCCTTTGCGGCAATTTCAGCGAACATCACTGTTTCAGGCATTTTATCGTTCGGCACTTCTACCGCTGAAAGAAGTGCAACCAGAGGTTTTTCCGCTCCTAGTTTCGTTATCACACCAGCTGCGTTCAATGCTATCTGCCGGATTGCTTCCATGTCCGGTCTTATGTTCATTCCTCCGTCGGAGATTGCAACAAGTCTCTCCAGGCTGGGCACCTGCAGCACCGCTACATGGCTGAGTATCCTGCCTGTTCTGAGGCCGGTTTCCTTATCGAGCAGCGCTTTCTGGAAGATAGAGGTCTTCAGTAAACCCTTCATGAGAATATTTGCTTCTCCGGAACGCACAAGCCTTACAGCCTCCAGAGCGGCCTCTTCAGGGTTTTCAGAGTTAAAAATCTCGATTCCATCAGGAAGTTCTCTTCCAAGCTCCCTGAGGGTGTCTCTGACACCGGCTGCAGGTCCTACTATCACGGCTGAAGCAATATCATCTTCGTAGGCTGTTATCAACGCCTCGATTGACGAAGCGTCATGCCCCATAGGAATAGCGACCCTTGCTTGCGAAATCCCTCTGGCAGCCTGTCTGATTTCATGGAAATTATTGAACAAGTAAACCTCCCTGATATATGAAACCACTTTTTAAGAAATTCTGTATTTGATCAGTTGAGCATAAGATTGGAGTGGTCTCAGTCCTGTCGTTTTTTGTATTATGTATATTGATCTTACGGCAGCCAAGGTCACATTTGACAGTACGGTGATAAAGCATGACGGAACAATCGGTTAAACATAAATTTAAGCTTGCATGGGATGCTTCAGTTGCATTTCTTTTCGATTTCGATGGCGTACTTGCCGACAGTGAGCCTCTCTTCAGAAGATCATGGAACATAGCTCTCCAACAATGGGGGCATGAAATTTCTCCTGAGGATTACTGGAAGTACTGGTCTTCTCTGGGCGAGGGTCTTGAGGGGGAGATCAGAAGATTCGGACTGGACTGTATAGATATCCCTCTTGCGAAGCAGCGGCAGAAGAACATTTATGAAAGTTTTGTGAGTGAGGGCATCGTTCCCCTTTTTCCACAAACCGCCAGGCTTCTTGAAATACTGGCTTCAGAAAGAATCGCTTCCCGCTGGCGCTTCTGTATTGCATCTAACACCCCCTGCAAGCTTATAAAGAAGATCCTCATCAAGGGCGGGGCGCCTGTTCCAATGATAGTTGGAGGAGATAACCTCGAGAAAAAGCCCTCACCGGACATTTTCCTCAGGGCATCTTCGCTGCTTGATGTAAAGCCCTCATCAACCCTTGTCTTCGAGGACTCCCAGAAGGGAGTTACCGCCGCCGAAAGGGGTGGTTTCATCAGTATTCTGGTACTTAACAGTTACAACAGGGGGCTTGATGTAAGCAGTGAATTCGTTATTGATAGTATTCAGCTGATGCTTGACCTTCTGACCGAAAGGGGTTTGCAATGAATCATATTCTGGATGCTCAGATATTTGAGTTACCATACGTCAGTTTTATCGCTGGCCTGCTGTTCTGTTTTCTTGGAAGAAAAATGCTTGGATTCATAGTCATTCTTTTCGGATTTATCATCGGATACACCTGGGGAGCGACTCTTCTTGCGGATGTTATGAACACGACAACCGCATCGAGTCCCTGGATACAGTGGACGACGGGTATAGTGGGAGCTGCCCTTGGACTTGTTGCCTGGAAATTCTCGATGTTTCTGATAGGAACACTAATCGGCCTCTTTATAGTGAGGGGGCTTCTGCCCTCCGTTCCCGGAGTAGCTCACGCGGGAATAGCTCTTACCTCCGGTATCCTCGTACATCTTTACAGAGAACCGGTAATAGCTCTACTCACAGCCATCTCCGGTGCATACATAGCTGCTGGTTCTGCAGTTATCATGCTGAATATGTTTGGTTTCCTTAACGCGGTCGGGATACATTCGATATTTTCAAATCCAGCAACGCTCTTGATTGTTGTCCTTACCGGACTATTCGCTTTGACAGGGTACAAGTTCCAGACGAGGGATATCAATGCTTGAAGAGACTTCGCAATAGGCTTATATTTTCACATTGTGCTGATTATTCCATTCGCAGGAGGTGCATTTGGGCCAGAGACTTATTGACTACGCTATGGTTGCCATCGTAATACTGACCGTTTTCGGGCTTTTCAGGCTTTCAAGAATTCTGATGCAGCGACTTCTTAAAACTCTCAGAAGCAGATACACTGTTTTCGGAGCTGACCAGATGCTGGTGACCGGGCTGCTCTTTCTTCTTAGTGGACTGCTTTTTCTCCCCGCATTCACCTCTCTTCTTGCGGTGCTCAACAGCAGGCACCTCACCGGTGGAATAGTGGTTCATCTATTATTGGTTGCCATTTCAATCGTGCTTTTCAGCATCTCGGAAGACCTTTTTCGAGATTTTTCCACATGCAACTCCGATAAGCACTGGTCCATCGGCAGGCATTTTAAATATGTGTCAGTACCATTTCTTGCATTCTGGGCGCTGGGCTGCACCTTCCTCAGTCCGCTTTTCTATTCCGGTCTTACTCTGATTCTGGTACTTTTTTACCTTTACGCTCTCTCCTGTAGATCCGGCACGGTTAACGGGGCCAGAGACAAATCCAGCTGATGCGGGGAAAAAAGCCTCGCATTCTTCACATTATTACCAAGCTTGCAGTTGGTGGAGCTCAATACAACACTCTCATCTCCACAAGAGATATCACCGATCGAGGGTATCATTCCGATATCCTCACAGGTCCCGAGAGGCCTTCCGAGGGAGATCTTTTCGGCCTCGCAGAAAAATGGAACCTTCGTATCCTTACAGCTCCTCATCTTAAAAGAAACATCTCGCCTCTCGCTGATTTTCTCGCTCTTTACGAAATTAAGAAAGTTATCAGAGAGGGTAAATACAATATCGTTCATACCCACGGATCAAAAGCGCGTTTTCTTGGAAGGATTGCTGCTGCTGCCTCCAAAGAAGTAATTGTAATACAGACTGCGCATGGCTGGCCGTTCTACGATTCAATGAACTGGCTTAAGGAATTATTCTACGTTACTCTTGAGAAAATTGGCTTCAATCTGGCTCATATCAATATCTGCGTAAGCCCTAGAGACCGTGACAAAGCCCTGGGGCATGGATTAGGTCATTTCGATGATTACAGGATAGTACGCAGTGGGGTTAACTTCGATGAGTTTCGTGCCGCAAGAGGCAGCGGTTCTGAAGCCAGAAGGAAACTGGGCATAAGTCCAGAAGCAGAAGTAATCGGTTCGGTTATGCGATTCTGTCCGGAGAAAGCTCCGGATATTTTTGTCAGAGTCGCTGCCGAAGTAATAAAAACAAAACCCGGGAGTATCTTCATCCTTGTTGGAGACGGTCCTCTTAGAAAGCAGACTGAGTATCTGATCGATTCAATGGGATTAAGAGATAACATCATACTGCTTGGAAGCAGAAATGATGTGGCAGATATTCTTCCGGCATTCGATGTTTTCCTGATCACTTCTCGTACCGAGGGGCTCCCCAGAGCGCTTCTGGAATCTCTTGCAGCCGGGGTTCCTGTTGTTTCCACGAATGTGGGCGGAATACATGAATTGATAGATAACGGCCGTAACGGTTTTCTCTCCGATGAGGGTGATATTGATTCTCTTGCTGCTGATGTGAACAGAATCCTTGACTTTCCCGGCTGGACGAAGGAAATAATGGCTAGTGCGGATGAGGATATTGAGCCTTTCTCCGCAAGGGTGATGGTTAGTGATCTCTATTCGTTATACTCACGACTGGTATCACCATCGATGAACGTTGTTTTTTTATGTGACGACGAGCCTTTCAACATTCCCAGGACAGTAGCTAGAATCATCAGGAAAAGACCCTTCAACAGGTATACATTAATATCTCTCCATGGCCATGGTTCTCTGAAGAAACCCATTCTTAATATCAGACGCTACATGAACCTCTACGGCAGCTGGGGCTTCTTCATTCAGCTGCTGAAATTCGCTGCTCTTAAGATCTCCGGCAGGTTCCTGTTCCCAACCCGATACTCCCACTCTCTCAGACAAACCGCCAAGCGGGAGCATGCCGGTTATGCTGCCCTTGGCAAGCTGAATTCAAAGGAATCCAGGGATTATCTCAGTTCACTTGCTCCGGACGTTTTTATATCGGTTGCCTGCCCGCAGATATTGAGAAAGAAAATCCTGAAGATCCCCGGACTCGGAGCCTGGAACGTACATTCAGCTCTTCTTCCGCGAAACAGAGGAATGCTCCCGACATTCTGGTCGCTCCTCAAAGGAGATACTCCGGGTGTTACTCTCCATGAGATGGTTCCAGAGCTTGATGCTGGTGAAATTCTTCTTCAGAAGAGCATTGACTGTTCAATAAATGATACTACTCTTCATCAACTCCTGGATAGATCGAAGCATCTTGCCGCTGAAGTAATATCTGAAGGCCTTGATCTTCTTGAGGAGGGCGGATATACGCTTCTTCCAAATCCATCTGCGGAAGCTACAATGAATAAATTCCCTTCGAAGAAAGATATTAAAAGATTCAAGTGGATGGGCGGAAAGATAACCGGCATCAGAAGTGAACGCCCAAAAGTTGCAATTTCATTCGATGTTGAGGAATGGTTCCAGACACATGCTGCCAGGAAGTGGTATCCCAACGATGAATGGGACCAGATAAACAGCAGAATAGACAGTATCCTCGATAGTATCCTGCAGATCCTCGATGACCATAAAGCCAGTGCTACTTTCTTCTTTCTCGGCTGGATCGTTGAGCGTCATCCGGAACTTGTACACCGAATTCTAAATAGAGGGCACGAAATAGGTTACCATGGATACAATCATGTTGAGCTTACATCACTGACAAAGGAGAAATTCAGAAGTAACCTTGACAGATTTTTCAATCTGATCGATACTCTTTCGATTCCTGCTCCCGTCGGTTTCAGGGCTCCCAGCTTTTCCATGAAGGGGGATACTTCGTGGGTGGTTGACGATATCGTTGCCCGGGGTTTTGAGTATGATAGCAGTGTATATCCAATGTTCAAGCTGCGCTATGGAATACCGGAAGCACCACAAATGCCCTTTAATCTTATTGGAGAAAACAGTTCGATCATTGAGCTCCCTCTTGCATCAAAATCTATTTACGGACTGAAAGTACCTGTGGCAGGTGGAGCATATTTCAGATTCTATCCCGGATTTATACATCGAATGCTGCTTCGATCTGTAGCCAGGACCAGGAGAACCCCTGTTCTTTATTTTCACCCTTGGGAAATCGACTCTATAAACATCTCAAGCAGGATGAACCTCTTTCAGAGGGTCAGGCAACACCATAATTCCGGCCAGAACACCATTTTAAAACTTCGTAAAATATTGAAATACTACAGAGGTATTACGTTAAGAGAGCTTTCAAATGAAATGAAGGGGACGAACCTGCCTGACTTCAGACTGTGAAAAACCGCCTGAAGAAAAATCTTCAGGCGGTTTTCCATGCTTGAAACTCACATCCGATTTACGGAGCGTCTATAGCTCCTACAGGACAGGCCGGAACACATGCTCCGCAGTCTATACATGTGTCGGGATCTATCGTGTACTTATCTCCTTCGTTTATAGCGTCAACTGGACATTCAGGTTTGCACGCTCCGCAAGCAATACACTCATCGTTAATTTTGTGTGCCATTAGTTCTCCTTCCATTCCTTCTGATAGATCATTAATTTTCAATACAACATTTGAGCGATTATATCCGCTTCATCAATAATGGTCAACATTTTTCGTTCAGGAATTTGCACCTGACTTGATAATAACCAGAATCCTGTCAAGTTCATCAAGGTTGTGGTAACTGATCTCTATTTTACCGGCTTTCTTTCTTCCACTTATCCGGACCTTTGTTTTAAGAATTCTCTGAAGATTATCCTCAAGTCTTCTAATTTCAGTGTTCTCCATTTCGGAAGCCTTAGTAAAAAGTTTCCCTTTCACCGAATTCTGCTTTCGAACCCTTTCTTCAATCTGCCTTACAGATAAACCTCGCTTAACAGCGTTTACCGCCATCCGCGATATCAGTGTTTTATTAGAAAGCCCCAGCAAAGCCCTTCCGTGCCCCATACTCAGTTGACCGGTTCTGAGAATATCGAGCACCTGGGCTGGAAGGTCCAGAAGTCTCTGAAAATTCGCCACAGAGGAACGGCTTATACCTACAATTTCTCCCATTTCCTCCTGAGTCAGGTTAAATTCCGAAGAAAGCCTCAGAAAAGCCTCAGCCTTCTCAACAGGACCCAGATCCTGGCGCTGTATGTTTTCCACCAGAGCAAGCGCAAGCATTTGCTGATCATCCGCTTCCCTGACAACCACGGGAACCTTTGCAAGCCCTGCTTCATGCGCAGCCCTCAAGCGCCGCTCTCCTGCAATCAGCTGATACCGCCCACTGACCCTTCTTATTACCAGTGGTTGAATTATACCCTGAGAAACTATGGATTGAGCCAGGGATGCTATTTCTTCTTTCTTCCACTGTTTCCTGGGCTGGAAAGGGTTTGTGTCGATAAGCTCTATATCTACTTCCCCGGGGCTCAGTTTGTCATCATCAGTAATACCGGGAAATATTTCTTCCATACCTTTTCCAAGCGCTCTTCTTTTTCTCTTTGTCATCTATTTATCACCTCCCTGGCCAGATCAAAATAACTTAGAGCTCCCTTCGACTTGGCGTCATACAAAAGTACCGGAATCCCGTAACTCGGTGCCTCGCTGAGTTTTACGTTTCTTGGAATCTTTGTATCGAAAAGAGTCGACCCCATAAATTCTCTTACTTCCTCCTCTACTTCGCGGCTGAGGATAAGTCTTCTGTCGAACATTGTAAGAACAACACCGTTTATTTTTAATCCGGGATTCCAGAGCTGCCTTATATTCCTCAATGTATCCATAAGGTGCGATAGGCCTTCCAGGGCATAGTACTCGCTTTGCAGCGTAACAAGAACTTCATTTGACGCAACAAGTGCATTGATGGTCAACAAGCCCAATGATGGAGGGCAATCTATCAGTACGTAGTCAAACCTGTCGGTATTTTCCTCAATCGCTTCCTTCAGCAGATACTCTCTGTATTCAGCTCCGGCGAGTTCGATCTCCAGACCAGAAAGGCTTCTGGATCCGGGAATTAACATAAGTCCCTCAACTCCGGTTGGTTTAATAACTTCCTCAAGGCTGTTTTCTCCGAGAATCATTGAGTTGATGTTGTTTTCAGGAGTTTCGCGAATACCCAGTCCTGAAGTAGCATTCACCTGGGGATCAAAGTCTATCAGAAGAACATCACAATCATTCATTGCAAGGCTTGCACCGAGATTGATAGCAGTAGTTGTTTTTCCAACACCGCCTTTCTGGTTCGCAATTGCTATTATCCTGGATGCTGTCATGATATTCCTTTACTGATTTGCCGTATCGATAGAAGGGTTATATGCAATCAATATCCTTCATATTTCATTTTGATACCGGTATTGGGGAGGAATAGTAGTAATCCTAATCAGACTCGATACTGCACCAGAAACCCGCTACGGTCAAGCGGAGGACAATTTAACTCTATGTAACTTGCAAACTCTTCATCCTCCAATATTTCCGGTTGCCTGTATACCAGCATCGACCCCATTCCAGCAACTGTACCGATTTTCGAGAGCAGGAAGGCTGGCGGGGCTACCGCCCTGGCTACGAATTGCTTTACCCCCTCTTCAGGATCGAAATCTTCAAGCCTCTGCTGTACAGTTATGCAGTTACAAAGACCAAGTTCCGATACCGCACAGTTAAGGAACAGATACCTTTTCCTACGTGGTTCAAGAAGTATCATACGGTACCCCATAATCGCAAGTACCATTCCGGGAAACCCGTTGCCGCTTCCGATATCGACCACGGCTTTGTCCTTATCAAGCAGAAAAGCATACTGAATTGATTCAAGGAAGTGTCTTCTCCACAACCGGACCCTTTCCCCGGGTCCTATCAGATTCGTTCTGGTTGATCTCTCAAGAAGAATCCCCGCAAACTCTCCGAAGAGTTCAAGTTGTCTCTCATCAACACTGATTCCCAGTTCGTTAATATCTTCGAGCATAGCGCTCAAAGGAGGAAACGAAAGTGGAAATGGTTTCACGTGGAACCCTGTCTGCCCAGATATATAAGAAGACCATGAAGATCGGTGGGTCTTATTCCGGGTATTTTCTCCGCTCGAGCCATCGTATCCGGCCTATCTCTTTCAAGAACTTCCCTTGCTTCCCAGCATATTTCATCTATCTCCATGTAAGAACCTATTCTTCTGAGGCTTATATTCTCAAGATTTCTGCTGGATTCATGCCTCCTGAGGTTTCTTTCTATATACCCTCTGTATTTTTCGTCCAGAAGCACTGACGCCAGAACCCTTTTATCCCTATCGATTAGAGAATGTGACCGGGCAACAACATCTTCAACACTTATTCCAGGCCTTCTACACCATTTGGAAATGCGTGTTCCATCAACCGTCTCGCTATCAAGGATATTCCCTATAGTATCTGCTTCTTTCAGACTGCTGTGCAGTAGTTCCCTCTTCTCTTGAGACAGTATCCCGAAGCGGTCTCCAGATTTGTATAGCCTTCTGTCTGCATTATCCTGTCTTAGATGCAATCTGTTCTCTGCTCTTGATGAGAACATTCTGTATGGCTCATCTGCTCCCTTGCTTACTATGTCATCAATCATTACTCCAATATATGAATTCATTCTTGATAGCTTGAGCAGCTCCAGGTTCTTTGCAAATCTCCCGGCGTTGGCACCGGCAATCAACCCAAGTCCCGCTGCTTCTTCGTAGCCTGACGTTCCGCATATCTGCCCGGCTGCAAACACATTTTCAGTTCTTCTCAATCTAAGCGTGTCATCAATTTCAGAGAAGTCAAAATATGAGTACTCGACAGCGTAGCCGTAATCCGATATTTCTGCCCTTCGGAAACCTGGAAGCGATCTCACCATACTTATCTGTGCTTCCCTTGGAAGGCTTGTGGAAAGCCCATTCAGGTAGAAATCTCTTGAACAGTACCCCATCGGCTCAACGAAGATCTTGTGTCTCTCTCTATCAGGAAACTTGACAACCTTATCCTCATAGCTTGGGCAGTATCTAGGTCCGGTTCCCTCTATCCTTCCCGCCATCAGTGGAGATAGGTGAAGGAAGTCCTTGGCAATATTCATAGTATTCTTGTCAGTGTACGTTATGTAACACACTTCTTCTTTAGTGCTCGGCCGGCGTTCATCGAAACTGAAAGTAAAATCTGTTCCTTCGGACTGCTGCACCTCAAGTTCCGCAGTATTCACCGTGCTTCGCACGATTCTGGCTGGGGTGCCTGTCTTAAATCGTTCCACGTGGAACATTCTTTCAGCAAGATCCCTTTCCAGCGAATCAGCAGAGATATCCCCTATTCTCCCGCCCTTCCATAACTCATCTCCCCTGAATAGCCTGCCCCTGAGGAATGTTCCGGCAGCGAGCACTACTGTTTTCCCTCGGATGGTTCCGATTTTTCTGCATCTTACTCCAGTAACCATTTCTGTCACGCCATCGAGGCCTGTTACTTCGTCCTCAATAACATCAATCCCTTTGTTTCCGATGTATAACTGCTGTATTCTTGCGTACTCCGCAGCATCCGACTGAACCCTCGGACCCCATACAGCCGGACCTTTTCTTCTGTTCAGCATCCGAAAATGCAGTGTTGTGGCATCCGCTGACCGGGCCATTGAACCATCAAGCGCATCTATTTCGCGTACAATTGTCCCTTTCGCAATTCCTCCTATTGCAGGATTGCATGACATCTCGCCAATACGGCTTATCTTCGCTGATATCAGAACGACCCTGCAGCCGATCCGTGTTGCTGCAAGCGCCGCCTCTATTCCAGCATGCCCGCCGCCGACGACTATTACATCCCACTCTTTTATCATTTTCCCACACACATACCAGAGAGAGCTCTTTCGACGCTCAATTGTATATTCTCTCCACTGCCAATAATTCTTCTTGCTTCAATCTCGGTGTCTCCAAGAATTTCTGCGGCCAGGTCATACTCATGAGCTGAGACAAACCTGTATGACTCCTTTATACTATCGAGTATTCTTCGGGCTGTCCCTGACAGAGACATGCTCCCCGGTACCCTCGATAGTACAATTTTCAGTTCTTCAATGCCCTCTCCTGAGACCGAGGATACGCTTAGAATTTCTTCTGTTCCATTTTTATCGACCAGATCGCTCTTCGCTGCTATCTCGATTATCTCTCCGGCCCTTTCCCTTACTTCATCTGCTGGTGGCGTCTTTCCGCCAGTTGACATCCAGATCACCCTTTCCGTTCCATCAAGCCCATCTATAACCGCTTCTGACGCGCTCCTGTCCAGTCCAAGGCCATCTGTTCCCGCAGTATCGCAAATTTGTACTCTCCTGCCGCTTAATTCCATGAAACAGGTTGAACCATCACGCGTTGTGCCCGGTTCACTTGAAACGAGAGCTCTCCCCTTTCCGGTCAACATGTTGAATAACGTGGATTTCCCCGAATTTACAGGACCCATTATCATTACTCTACTGCTCTTTTCAATGGATGCTGCTTCTTTATTGAAATCCTTCGCTCTTTGTATCAGTTCACCGAAAACGCTTCTTATACTCTCTTCATTACCTTCCAGGTGTGTTTCACCGAATTCAATAATACCCTCTACAGTCTCCCTCGTACTTTCTATTCCGCTCAGCAGCTTTCGGCAGCTGTCTTCTGTTTCACCATTGAAGACTTTCTGCCCGCTCTCCATGTCCCACAAAGCAGCGAGCGCTATGATCTGAACTGCATTCATCCTTCCGTTACCGAATGCTCTTCTTGCAAATTCACCCTGTTCAGCTCTCCTCGCCCCGTTCTTTATCAGTATTTCAATTATTTCTCTTATTGAGCGGGGTATTCCATGACAGATAATCTCAACCATTTCCTCACCGGTAAAGCTTCTTCCCTCCGGCCACGAAACAGCAACAACCTCGTCAACGGTTCTGTCTTCCTCAATAATTCTTCCGACTTTTCTACGCATTCCCGTCAGTCGGTTCTTTTCAAGGGACATGATTTTTTCCAGAAGATCGAAGGATCCTTTTCCACTCACCCTTATTACCGAAAGCGCGGATGTTCCCTCAGGTGTAGCAACTGCACAGATAATCTCCGGTGATATTGTATTCACGCGTTACTCTTCCATGTAAAGTATACCATTCGGAAAGCTTCAGTTCTGCCCGGCCTCAAGTTTTTTCTTGATAAGCTGCTGCTGCCATATTGTGAGCAGGCTGTTGCTGAACCAGTACATGGTAAGGCCTGCCGGGAACCTCATGAAGAGGAATGTCATGAATATCGGCATCATGTACATCATACCCTTCTGGTTCTGATCGGTCATGGTCATCTTCTGCTGAAGGAACATCGCTATTCCCATAAGAAGAGCAAGTATGCCGACACCATGAAGCCCTAATATCGGAGACTGGAATGGAATCAGTATTTCCGGTTTTGACAGATCCTGAATCCATAGAATGAATGGTGCTCCCCTGAGCTGTACTGAATTGGCAAGAACACGGTACAGGGCGAAAAACACAGGCATCTGCATGATAAGAGGGAGGCAACCGCCCAGAGGGTTCACACCTTCCTCCCTGTACATTTTCTGCATTGCGCTCTGCAGAGCCTTCGGATCGTTCTTATATTTTGCCTGTAATTCCTTCATTTTCGGTTGTACCTGTTTTAGCATTGCCATCGATTTGAAACTCTTTGTAGTTAGCGGCATGAGAACAAGTTTAAGTACTATTGCCAGCAGAATGATCTTTATGCCCCAGTTGCTGACGAATGAAAGTACTGAAGTACAGAACCAGAAAAGCAATCTTCCAATATCCCTGATTATCGGCCATCCGAAATCAACAAGCCTGCTCGTGTCCCTGCCCAGCGACCTCAGTCTTCCGTAATCAAGCGGTCCTGCATAGACATATATACTGTTATCCTGTAATCCTATCGATGGTGATTCGTCTTCTTCCGATGCGTAAAGATATCCGTATGCTCTTTCGTAGGACTGGGGCATCAGAATAACCGCGAAGTACTGGGATCTCGCTGCTATCCACTCTACATTACCTACCTGCGCATCCTCTGTGATACTATTGGAGCCTCTGCTTTTAATTTTCTCTGCGTTCCACTGGGCTTTGAAATATCTTGAGAGGTTCGAATTCATTTCACTTACAGGGAGTATTCCAGCATTCAGAACTGTAATGTCAGAGAACCCCTCTGTTTCGTAAAGGAAACCGTACTGACCTGGTGTGAATGTATACTTTATCTCGCCCGAGCCAGACGGATCAATCAATACAAGCATCTGCGGAATTTCATTGACAAGAATGGTATCTTCCGACACTGTTTCAAAATAAGAATTGTTAAGAATCCAGCTGTTTCCAGCGAAATTGATATTCTCGCCAGTTCCCGCACCCGGCATATCCTCGTATTGAGGCAATTTCCATCCTATGACGGTGCCGCCATCGGTTGATATATCAGCTTCAACGATTACATCATCACCATCATATACTATTACCTTAATAACTCTTTCTTCAGGTAATATTTGCTCTATATCAATATTATGGGTTTTATCAGAAGCGATTTCGTTGCTTTGTTTACCAACAGTTGCAGAATCATCAAGCACCGGTAGTTGTTCCTGCTGTACATATTCATATGCCTGCGGCGCTTCCTGCGAACTTTCAGATGTTCCTGATTTCCCCATGAACTGCCAGCTGATAAACAGCACAGCTGCCATCAATACGGCAGCCAGAAGGAGCCTCTTTTGATCACTCATTTACGCTTCTCCCATTTGTCCGGAACAGGATCGTATCCACCTTTTCTGAATGGATGGCAACGGAGCAGGCGTAATATCGCCAGTCTTAATCCCCTGATGACTCCGTGCATCCTTATAGCGGTTTCCGCATAAACACTGCATGTTGGATTATAAATGCAGCTCGATGGAAACAATGGTGATATGTATCTCCTGTATCCCTTGATTGTACCTATTAGAAAAGACTCTGTCACTTTTCTTATTCTGCAGTCTTTTTCTCTCATCGTTGTATTCTTTTCAGCCGGAATCGTTCTCTATCACGGTTACCATCTTATCAAAATCTTCTTTAATATCCGTCCACCTTGCGTCCCGAAGTTTTCCTGCCGGCAATATAACTATATCCGCTCCAAACCTTTTTCGGTTTTGCTCTGCAAGTCCCTTAATCCTTCTTCTCATAAGGTTTCTCTTGACAGCATTTCCACTTCTGGCTGAAAGCGAAAACCCCAGACGTATATTGCCCAGGGTATTCTTAATGTATACAGCCCTGAATGATACACCCCTGAAAGCTTTACCTTTTCTGAAAACTCTTCTGAACTGGTAACCTTTTTTCAGGGTTTTCTCTATCTGTCTCAGGGAATCAATTTCTTTCTTCCTTTTCTCCTTCTGGCATTTATCGTTCTTCTACCGCTCTTTGTCGACATTCTTTTCCGGAACCCATGTCTTCTAGCCTTTGACAGGTTGCTAGGCTGAAAAGTTCTTTTCATTAATCATCACTCTTTCCTGAATCCTCGCCTTGACGACGGTAGGATTACTGCATCAGTTTCAATGGTCAGGCAAATAACTATCTCTGGAGCCGACGATTGTGGAAGTTAGCCAATATAATCATTTATGTCAAGTATTTGGGACTGCTCTCTGTACGTGCAATAAGGTTTTCAACAGTAAGTATTCCATTGAAATGCGATTTTGTGTTAAGTTATTATATTTCATTAAGTTACTATATGTATTAGTTGTTGATATCCCTGTGGATAAACACCGTTGTTCACTGCATGCTATTACTTTACGCTCCAGCCATTGATTGGAATACCAATGGAACATTTCGACCCATCAGACCTGTGGAACCGCTGCCTTCAGGAGGCAGAAAACAGACTCGATAAGACCGAATTCGAAGCGTGGTTGAAAAACTCAACCTACGAAGACAGTAACGGGACAAGGCTTGTTATAAGATTCAGCAACTCCTTTGTGGCAGGACATGTTAAATCCCGTTTCGGAAATATGCTGGATGATATTATTCACAATCTTTCCGGAAGGAGCGAACTTGCTCTTCAGTTCATAGGAGACCCTGCCGAACCCGGACCATCAAGTTCTGAAAGACTTTCTCCCGTTGCCCCTTCTTCCCAGGATTCAACTTTCCTTCGTTCAAACTATACATTTGAGCATTTCGTTGTAGGCCCCAGCAACCAGCTGGCACATGCAGGTGCTCTTGCCGTCAGTCGTGAAATCGGTTCTACAAATTACAATCCTCTATTTATATACGGAGGGGTAGGCCTTGGTAAAACACACCTTATTCAGGCAATAGCTCATCAACTTAGACAGGAAGGTTCAAAGAGGACTTTCAGGTATATTTCTACGGAGCTTCTTGTGGAAACGTTTATCAAGTGCGTGCTTCAGAATGACTATACGCTTTTCCGGAAGCTTTTTCATGGTATAGACTATCTTCTTATGGATGATATACAGTTTCTCAAAGGTAAAGTTGAAACACAGGAGGCGTTTTTCCATAGATTCAATGAGCTTCATCAGCACGGAAAACAGATAGTACTTACGTCCGACAGACCTCCACATGAACTTCAGGATCTTCCTGAAAGACTTATAAGCCGTTTTCAATCGGGACTTGTTGCCGATATTAAACCACCGGAATATGAAACTCGTCTTGCAATACTGCAGCTCCTTGTAAAAGACGAGGAACTTGTTGTTAGTGAGGATGTGCTTGATTTTATTGCATCTTCAATAAGGAAGAATGTTAGACAACTTTCAGGTGTAATTCACAGACTCTCCGCGATGTCAAGATTAACTGGGTGCAGAGTAGACATGAGTCTCGCTCAGAAGGAAATCCGCTCTTCTCTCGGTACGATAACAAGAAGGTTGACAGCCGGTAATATCGCTTCTACCGTTGCTGAGAGTTTTGATGTTTCTCCCAGCCAGCTGAAAGGAAAACAGAGAAAGCGCAGCATTCTTATACCAAGGCAGGTATCCATGTCACTTATTCGTGAACTTACTTCTATGTCTCTCACGGAGATAGGTTCTTTCTTCTCCGGAAGAGACCACTCAACGGTTCTCAATTCAATAGACAGGATCAGGGAACTCAAAGATAAAGATCCGGAACTTGAAAGAAAAATCGAAGAGATTAAACGTAAGCTGGTTTCAATCTGAAAACATTTCTCATCGTCTTTTCATTCTGTGTAAAACAGCATGTTAAAGGGTGTACAAAACTATCTCCTGTGGAAAAGTTCTTTTTCGCTGTAATGTTATCAACATTTCTTCCACTAGCAACAATTCATCAGTATCATTTCCCTATGTGACATGTCCACATATCCACAAGTATAATAACTATCATTATTGTTCTGAAATTATTGTATTTATAAAGCTGGAGGATATCCCATGATTAAACTACTTGTTAACCATTCTGACTTACTCAAAGGTCTTAATTGTGTAGCTACAGCCCTCCCTACAAGAAGCAGTCTTCCTTATCTCACCAATGTTCTTCTTGAAACGGAAGGAGAAACTCTTCGGTTATCTGCTACTGATCTTGATACTACAGTTATCACGACGATCCCTGCATCCATAACAACTTCAGGCTCAATAACACTTCCAGGCAAGAAACTGCATGAAATAATACGTGAACTGTCAGAAGAGGAAGTCCGTTTGAGCGGTACGGGTAACAGAATCACCATAAGCTGTGGAAAGGGTTCTTTCACATTGAGCGGTAACTCCAGTGATCAGTTTCCTTCCCTTCCATCAAAAAGCGGTGTTGATCCAGCATTGGTTCCTGTTGATGTTTTTTCTGACGCAATAAGAAAAACATCTTATGCTGTGGCAAGAGACGATTATAGAGCAACTCTTAACGGTGCGCTTCTTGATATCGGCGAGAATGGTTTTGAAATGGTTGCTACCGATGGTCTCAGGCTCAGTTGTATTACTATTGGGAATATATCTACTCCTGTAAATATCCATGCTCTTGTTACTCAGAAAGCTCTCAACCTGTTTGCAAAATTGTCTTCAGACGGTGAGGTTCTTATAAGATTCAAAGGATCACAGATATCTTTTGAATTCGGTAATACGATTATTTTCAGCAGAACCATTGACGGAGAATACCCTCCATACAAAAAAGTTATTCCACAGGATAACGACTGTATCCTTTCTACAGATAGAGAAGACCTGATATCTGTTCTTCGAAGGGTTAAGACAATGGCAAATCCAACCACTCATCAAATAAAATTCTCCCTTGAGAAGGACAAAGTTCTTGTTCATTCTGAGAGTGCTGACGCTGGTGACGCCCAGGAAGACCTTGCCGCTGGATATGTTGGAAGTCCTTTCCAGATAGGTTTCAATGGCAATTTTCTCATGGAAATACTTCGAAACATGAGCTGCGAAAGAATTATAATGATGATGAAGGACAGTAATACAGCAGTGGTTATTAAGGATGAGGAGGAAACAGATGATTCCGATTCCTACCTCGCGCTCATCATGCCTGTTAAACTGTCAAAGACAGTTGAGGAGTAGTATCCGGGTTACAGTGAAGAAAATTGAAAGCCTGATACCTGGTGTTCTAAGAAATTTTAAACCGGATGTTCACCAGAAAAGAAACAGTGTTGTTATGATGTGGAAAGAGATAGTGGGAGAAGAACTTGCAGCCTTCGTAAGACCTGTAAGTCTCGAAGAATCCGTACTCCTGATCAGAATAGTTCATCCGGCAGCATCTATGGAGATTGTACTGAGAAAGAGGGAAATACTGCTCAAGCTGAACTCAGTATGGGGTGAGGAACTCTTTACTGATCTAAAAACAGTATAACGGAGAAAGGGAAACGGTTTGACCGAGAATAACACAAGCTATGACGCGAACTCGATCAAAGTTCTCAAAGGGCTTGAACATGTCAGAAAAAGGCCGAGTATGTATATCGGCTCAACATCACAGACAGGTCTTCACCACCTGGTCTGGGAGGTAGTGGATAACAGTATTGACGAGGCTCAATCAGGTTTCTGTACTTCAATAGAGGTGATTCTTCACGACGACGAATCAATTTCAGTTAACGATAACGGACGCGGAATTCCAATAGAGATGCACGAGAGCGGCAAGACTGCACTT
This sequence comes from Candidatus Fermentibacterota bacterium, assembly GCA_030609965.1. Taxonomy (GTDB): domain Bacteria; phylum Fermentibacterota; class Fermentibacteria; order Fermentibacterales; family JCC-6; genus Aegiribacteria. Next base: position 43,011 of record JAUWSQ010000006.1, on the reverse strand, counting down.
GAAGTGGTTATGACAACCCTTCATGCGGGAGGGAAATTCGATAATACAGCTTACAAAACATCAGGAGGGCTTCATGGTGTTGGAGTAAGCGTGGTTAACGCTTTATCGGAATGGCTGTCAGTTGAGGTTCACAAAGGCGGGAACATCTATCAACAGAGATTCCTGCGCGGTGTGCCGGAAGGACCACAGGAAAATACAGGCAAAACGAATCTCACTGGAACAAGAATCAGATTCATGCCTGATTACGGCGAGATTTTTGAAACGTCAGTACTTAATTTTGAAACGCTGTGCGGGAGGCTTCGGGAACTCGCATACCTAAACAACGGGTTGAAGCTCAACATTACTGACAATAGAAGAGTGAACGCGGAAAGACAGGAAGAGTACTGCTTTGAAGGAGGTCTGAACTCATTTGTAGCTTATATTAACGAGGCTCATACCACACTTCATGATCCCGTGAGAATAAGCGGAGAGTTCGAGCTTGATGAAGACGGGCTTATTATTATCGATGTAGCACTGCAATACAATAAAGCCTTCCAGGAGGATATCTTCTCCTTTGTGAATAATATCAATACAATTGATGGAGGCACACACCTCTCGGGAATGAAATCGGCTCTCACCAGAACACTGAATGAATATGCTTCGTCCAACAATCTCTTCACCAGTAAGGATGATACTTTCTCCGGAAGTGATGTAAGAGAAGGACTGGCCGCAGTTATAAGCGTTAAAATTCCCGATCCTCAATTCGAGGGACAGACAAAAACCAGGCTTGGAAACAGAAGTGTTCAGGGAGCTGTTCTTTCCCATGTAAGCAGGGGAATATCAACGTTCCTTGAAGAAAACCCCTCTATCGCAAGAAATATCATTAAGAAATGCCTTCTTAACCACAGCTCCCGGCAGGCGGCAAAGAAAGCAAGGGAACTTACAAGAAGAAAGTCTGCACTTGAAACCGCTGCTCTTCCGGGAAAACTTGCGGATTGCTCCGTGAACAGTCCGGAGGAAGCAGAGCTTTTCATAGTAGAAGGTAATTCTGCAGGGGGCTCGGCAAAACAGGGCCGTAACAGGCACTTCCAGGCCATACTTCCTCTGCGGGGAAAGATCATCAATGTAGAGAAAGCGCACCTTGCAAGAGTTTTGAAGAACAACGAAATAAGGACAATCATCACAGCGGCGGGAACGGGTATCGAAGAAGATTTCGATTTGAGCAACCTCAGGTACCATAAAATAATTATCATGACAGACGCTGATGTTGACGGATCCCATATAAGAACACTGCTGCTTACATTCTTTTACAGACATATGATCGAACTGATAGAAAATGGATTTATCTACGTTGCACAACCCCCGCTGTACCTGCTGAAGAAGGGGAGTACTAAAAGATATGCATACAACGAAGCAGAGAGAATAAAAATTGCCGAGGAATTGGGCAATACCGGCATTTCAATGCAGAGATACAAAGGACTCGGTGAAATGAACCCGGACCAGTTGTGGGCAACAACGATGGATCCCGAAAGGCGGGTTCTTCTGAAGATAAGACTTGAGAACTTGATGGAGGCCAGCCATATTTTTTCCGTCCTCATGGGTGATGAAGTTGAACCAAGGCGTGAATTTATTCAGCAGCATGCCGCAGATGTAATGAATCTTGATGTATAATATCTTGCTGATTGACAGGATACAGGAACAGTCTGTGAACAAAATAGAAAGAATCCAAGTATGACCGAGAGGGTTGAAGAAGACCAGTTGAGTAGAAGTCAAATCGGAAAATCAGACATCATTGATATAGAAGAGGAAATGAAACGATCCTACATGGATTATTCCATGAGCGTAATCGTTTCAAGAGCATTGCCGGATGTAAGAGACGGCCTTAAGCCGGTACACAGAAGAATTCTGTATTCGATGTACGAACAGAAATTAACCTACAAACGAGCATACAGGAAATCTGCTACAGTTGTTGGTGATGTTCTGGGCAAGTATCATCCCCACGGTGATTCAGCAGTCTACGATTCCATGGTCAGAATGGCACAGGATTTTTCACTCCTGCACCCTCTTGTGGACGGACAGGGTAACTTCGGATCAATAGACGGTGATCCGGCCGCGGCATACAGATACACTGAAGCAAGAATGTCCAGGATAGGCGCGGAAATGCTTCGTGATATCGATAAGGAAACTGTCGATCTGGTTCCCAATTTCGATGACCGCCTGAAGGAACCGTCAATACTGCCCTCCGGAATACCGAACCTTCTTGTTAACGGTTCGTCGGGTATAGCAGTTGGAATGGCTACAAACATACCGCCACATAATCTTAGAGAGATAGTCACCGCATGCTGCAGCATCATTGAGAACCCTGACCTTACCGAAGAAGAGCTTTTCAGCATAGTAAAAGGGCCGGATTTCCCAACAGGCGGGATTATCATGGGTATGAGGGGAATCAGAGACTGCTACAGAACCGGAAAGGGGTCTATACTGGTCCGCGGAAGGGTCAGTATTGAAGAAGCCCCAAGGGGCAGGGAAGCCATAGTTGTCACAGAGATCCCGTATCAGGTGAACAAGACCAGGCTCATAGAGAGTATCGCTGAACTGGTAAAGCAGAAAAAGATCGTATCCATAGCAGATCTCCGCGATGAATCCGACCGGGAGGGAATGCGGATAGTAATAGTTCTGAAAAATGATGCGCTTTCGGAAATAGTCCTTAATCAGCTTTACAAACATACTACCCTGTCAAAAACGTTCGGTGCGAACAGCCTTGCTCTCTGCAACGGAAGACCCGTCAGGCTTACGCTGCGTGATTTCCTGGATCACTACATAGAGCACAGGCACGATGTTATTAAGAGACGGGTAGCGTTCGACCTGACTAAGGCGGAAGCGAGAACCCACATCGTTGAAGGCCTGCTGAAGGCGCAGGATTCGATTGAAGAAGTCATCAGGGTCATACGGGAATCCGACAACACCGATGAAGCCAGATCCTCACTTATGAATAGGTTCGGATTCACCGAGATCCAGGCCCAGGCGATACTTGACATGCGCCTGAGAAGGCTCACCGGCCTTGAACGGGATGAACTGGAGAAAGAATACAGTGAACTAAAGATACTTCTGGCAAAACTAAGGGAAATCGCAGCAAGCAGATCGAAGAGGATGAAAATCGTGTCCGATGAGCTTCTGGAAGTTGCCGAAGAGTACGGTCGCGAACGTAAAACGGAAATTTTAGCTTACGCCCCGGGAGAAATAGACATTGAGGACCTGATTCCCGACGACGAAATGGTAATCACCCTCTCGCGCGAGGGTTACATTAAAAGACTTTCTTCGGATACGTACAAAATTCAGCACAGGGGCGGCAAGGGTATTACCGGGGCCAAGACCAGGGAAGAAGACGCCCTGGAACAGATATTTGTTTCGTCAAATCACAGTTATATCCTGTTCTTCACTAACCAGGGAAGGTGTTACTGGCTCAAGGTATACAGGATACCTGAAGCGGGCCGCATAAGTAAAGGAAAAGCGATAGTCAACCTTCTTGACCTTGAACCGGAGGAAAGGCCAGTTGCCAACGTCTGTGTGAAAGAGTTCGATGAAGACAGATTCATACTTATGGCAACCAGCAACGGCCTGGTGAAGAAAACGTCTCTTTCAAGTTACAGTCACCCCAGGAGAAATGGAATATGGGCCATCAAGCTTGATAACAACGCTGAATTGGTCTCCGCTTCCCTTACAGATGGAAGCAGTCGGATTCTCCTGGCGCTTTCGAGCGGGAAAGCAAATAGATTTCCCGAGAAGGAAGTTCGTCCCACTGGCAGGCATACAAGGGGAGTAAGGGGCATCAGGGTGGATGAAAGCGACAGGTTGGTCGGCATGGTGGCAATGGAGAAACCCGGAAGCCTGCTTACAGTGACAGAGGGCGGATTTGGGAAAAGGACACCATCTGAGGAGTACCGGCTTACCCACAGGGGTAGCGGCGGGGTAATAAATATCCGCAACATTGACAGGAATGGACCGGTCATTTCAATAATGCCGGTTTCAGAAGAGGACGAATTAATTCTTATCTCCGCACTAGGAATGATCATAAGACTTCCAGTAGAACAGATAAGGGAGATGGGACGTAGTACGATGGGGGTGAGGCTGATGAATCTTCCCGATGAAGACAGGGTAGTGGATGCAGCCATTGTACATCCCGATGACGATAACATGGATCAGGGAGAATCGGAATAGACCTTCAGGGAATAGTAGGGAAAATCGAAGCCTGGAGCCAGGATAATCAACTCCGCTCCGGGAACCCTCCAGAGGTAGGGAAGGGTTTCAGCCTTCCGGACAAGAGTCATGATACATCAGCCGTTTCAGCCGAAACAATGGACAAGGTTATGTCCATCCCTCTATTTTCCGAGGAATGGACAGAGGCAGGAGATGCCCTGGCATTCCTCCTTAAAACTCTAAAAGACAGAGATGTAGATAAACTTCTTAAAAACCTGGTGAATATGAGCACTCCACCTCCGATCATGGAAGACGCAGCAGTCAAATGGTTCGCAGCCCTGACAAATCTTCCGTCCGAGGCTACTGTTGTGGCTGTTCAGGAATTTTTCCATCTCAGCTGGGTATGGAATCAGATAGGTCCGCGTACAGGGCTTGTGTTCAACGACCTCATCTCATTATTGTACAAGGCTTTACATGTTCTTTCAGAAAACACTGAAGACCTTGACCTTACCGGTATACTGATTCAGAAGGGCATCAGATGGCCTGAACGATTCGGATTCATGCTTGAGCGGACACGAATCGGCGGAGGAAATATCGTGCGGGCTCTTCAGCGTGCAACAGATATAATGAACGATGTCCCCCCTGCTGTACACGAAACCCTTATTGATTTCGCGGTTGAAACCGGATGGTTCCTTCTTGCAGAAGAAGACCTTCCTGTATGGAGGTCGGTAGGAAGGAACGGGGAATCTCTGTTCAGGAAAATGAGAGGCTTTTCTATCAAGATGGAAGCCATCCGTACTCTTTCCGGCTTTCTTGGAAAGATGGAAGAATCGAAAGAGCTGAACGCGCTTCTTGAAGATACGATGCGGGTAGTAATCACCGATATCGTGGGGCACCTTACGGAAATGGAGATGAACGAAGTCCTTGAAAACACTTCTGAACAGGCGAAAGAAGCTTTAAAAAGAAGAGCAGAAAGAAATATCAACTTTGATATCATTGATCTTCCTGTTACAGACAGCGGGACTTCAGCAGACTATGGCAGAGCTGTCGCTGAAATAATTCTGTTCGCTGGAGGGGGTGGAGCCTGCTATAATTTTTTCCGCGAAGCATATTCCATAGCACAGGAGACTTATGACAACAGTCTGCTGATCATGATCTCCAGACTAGCACGCGAAAGAAGTGGATACGATTATCTTGAGAGCAATAAAACCGAACACTTCATTGATTTCATCCCTGTAATACTGCATTTTCTTAAAGGCAAGACAAGCGCTGCTGAGATCAGCTGGATCGTTGATTCAGTTGGACGCCTTATGGACTCGATTCTTGGCCAGGAAGATCCCGGAGAGGCAATCGAATCAATGAGCAGCTACCTTGAAAAGGTTGAGATCAGCAACGATAAATTTCTTCCGACATTGGTATTGCTGCTCCGTTCAACCAGGAACGTCAAGTTTCACGATCTTGTAACAAAAAGCGAGGTATTCGCAGCGATCCTTGATCTGCTGAACACCAACAGCCGGAAAAGACTGCTGGAAGGTGAACAGACAGAATGGCTTACACCATTGGCAGAGGAGTCTATAGAATCGGCACAGCTTATTATGCGCACTCTAGGAAATATAAACAGCGTAGATCTCCGCGGAAGATTCATGGATAAGGTAATAGCTCCTCTACTGCAGGGAACTGATACGGAAGACCCCATATTCGCTGAACTTATATCAACTGCTGTTTCCAGTTATAACAGAGAGATGAGCATAGATCAGCTGCGCCAAGAGGAAATATCCATCCTTGGAAAGCTATTCCGCGCAGAGGACAGGAGCAAAGCCCTCAAGACAACGATGGAGAACCTTCTGAGGATTCCAGGTATAGAGGAAAAGAAAGCCAACGATCTCATTTATTCCTCAAGAACGCTCTGCGAGATCCTTTCTCAGCAGGCGGTCTGGATAGAGAAGACCGGACACAGGATCTTCAGCAAGTTCCTTTCCTACGGCCTTCGGTCGTTCGTAAAAACACTTGTTGAACACCCTGATATAGCAGAAAGAATTACTGGAAGTTTCATGAGGAATATGATCGATACCATAATTCCCTCAAAGGAGACTGAGGACAGTGAAGTAGCCCTATGGCAACTGAAGACGGCTGTGCTGTTTTTTGGGAAAACCATACCCCTGGCGACCGAGCTTATTGCTGACTCGCCGGATACTCTTATCCCTTACTTCAACGAGATCTCAGAACTCTCTGTTGCTTCCAAACGGGGAGAACCTGCTGGAGCCGCATTCCTGTCATGGATGTCCCACAGGCTTGAATCGGAACTTATAAGTGAATTCGCAAGAAGGCTGAGCGAAGATACTCCGTTCGCTGAATTCAAGGAGAAATTCGATGCTGCAGACCTTATGAGTAGATGGCGGAGCATAAGAGACACATCCTCTAAAATAGTGAAGGAGATGGCGGAATCGCTTCAGATGCTTTCCAGCAATCCCCTTTATCGTCAGATACTTCTCCGCGAGGGGCGCAAACTCATAGAGGGTTTCATAGAGAATGGATGCAGTGACATCATTTCCGGCTATTCAGGAAATACCTCCCGCATTGAAATAGAAAAACTAAGAAAAATAGCTGAGGGTAATGATCTAATTGATATTTTCAGAGTAATGGAAAACGAAAGAGAAGAAGGAGCGGCTGATGAGATCACTCAGGAAGTAAGAAACTACTTCCTTGATCAGCCATGCCCCCCTGGTGAGAATGTGTGCAGGTATTGGCGAATGAAGGTTTTTTCCACGCTTGAAAATGTTCTTCTGGACGTAATACTGCTCTGTGATGATAAAAAGAGTCTGGAAAATGTCGAACATATGATAGACAACTTTGTGAAAATAATAGGATATTTAGGTACCGATGATGACTTTAAACCAGATATAATACTAACTGCTCTTGAAAAATCACTCTCAAGGTCCGAAGGCGGCAGGAAAATGACTGTTAATATCGCCGTGAAGAATCTTGATAAGAATGTATATAAGTTGATGTGGCTCAGGAAAGCCACCAGAAAAGCAGCGGAATCGGTTGCCGGCTACATACCCGGCAGGAAGATCTCCATCAGACTGTTCGACAGGATTTCAAGAGAAAAGACCGCTCAGCAGCAGATACTTTTCATGAAGAATTATGGAAGAATCTTCGCTTCCCTTGAAAGCGAGATCATGAAGAAGAAATCTTCCGAGATAAAATCGGTCAGATCCGTTCTGGAGCATATCTGGATATTCAACCCAGACATGACACAACCGAGTTCTGCAGTTGATACCGCAAGGGATGCCGTGGAAACAGTAACGCAGTTCTTCCTCGAAATCGGAACAAGGACCGGTGCGGTAAGCGCACCTGAAGCCGGAGCGATAAGCCTCGGCATGCGCCGAAAGTATAGAGATAACGCGAACACCGTTGCGATTCTAATAAAATGGACACAGGATTCATCACGATCCGATCTTCTCTCTCTTGTTGAAACGCATCAGCCCCTGCTCGAAGCAGTCAGCAGGGACAGTGAGCTCATAAATATGATAGATACTCTATGGAGCATTGGTAAGGCAAGGCTATATATAAGATCCCTTGCAGACAGGCCTGACAAGCTGAAAAAGCGGCTGGTCCGTTTCACTGGTGAAAATGCGGCTGGAACCAATGACGGCATACACTACATCTAGCCCGCAAATCTCATCAGCATTTTACTGCAGCGACGTATACAGCTGCGTCTACTTCGTTATACTAGTACATCCGTCCTCGACGTACTATATAAGTACGCCTGCGGAGTCTGCATCGCAAGCCTCCAAGTCCACAACTGTCTACGACGCTTCGAAACAAAAGCTGGTAAAATATGCGAACTAGTCCACAGAATCGATCCAATAAAAACATAGCACTTGTTTCTACCGGGGGAACAATTGAAATGATGTCGGGTAACGGAGGAATTGACATCGCAGATAAGTACAACCCCCTTCCCGTACAGGGAAATGCGATTCCTCCCTTCATTAATATTGAGCATACCAGATTCTGCAGTGTTCCAAGTCCGTCCATTTCACCAGAAATGATGGCGCAGCTCAGTCTAAAGCTGGAGGAAATATCTGCGTGCGGTAAATTCCACGGGATCGTAGTTACACACGGAACAGATACATTGGAGGAAAGCGCCTTCCTGGCCGATATTTATCACAGGAGCGCAATTCCTGTCGTTTTTACAGCTGCTATGAGAAGTCAGTCGGAGATGGGTGTTGATGGACCAAGAAATGTAAGGGGAGCGTTGCTGGTTGCTTCAAAGCATGAAGTTCATAAATTGGGAGTTACTGTAGTTCTTAATGACGAGATTCATTCAGCCAGCAGGGTTACTAAAACGTATACAAGTAATGTAAGTAGTTTTAGATCACCGGGTTACGGTCCTCTTGGGTTTGTTGATCAGGACAGGGTGCTGCTCCAGCGAAAACCCATGAGAAGGATTCAGCTGCCACCTGGTAAACTGATACTGGACCAGAGGGTGGGATTAGTCAGAACAGCTGCCGGACTGGGAGCCAGAGAAATAAGACACTGCGTTGACAGCGGCGACAGAGCGATGGTTGTTGAAGCTCTTGGAAGGGGAAATGTCCCGCCCGGAGTTGCGGATGCAATCCAATATGCGATTGAAAGTGGAACCATAGTCTGTATAACCAGCAGGTGCTACATCGGCAGAGTGCTTGGAGTATACAATTATCCCGGAGGAGGCGCAGACCTTGAAAGAAAAGGAGCTATTCTTGCAGGTGACATGCAGGGACACAAGCTCAGGCTTTTACTGATGGCATCTCTTGGAGCAGGCCTGAAACGGGAGAATATCCGGAAATTGCTGGAATGGCGTTGATCGTGACGGAGTTTGTTGACAAGCAAGAGCCCTTTGGCTTAGTTTACCGCATGCGGCAGCGGAACGGGCGGATTTAAATGCCTGAAAAGGGTTTCACAGTGATGTTTATCTCAAACACAGGGAAAACGCACCGCCAGTTCAATATAAGTGGCCCGAAGCTCTATTTTCTGAGGATTCTCCTGGCACTGGCTGTGTTGCTGATAACTGCATCCTCAATAATAGTAGCATATGGTGTTCTGAATGTTGGAGAAACAGAGAAACTGAGAAGTGAGATATTACAATTACAGGATTCCCTTGCCACAAGAAGGAATATTGAAGCAAGGCTGGAGAGTCTGGAATCTGAGATTCAACGGTTGCGCGAATACAGGCAGAATCTGGAGAGTATTGTAGTAGAAATCCCAATACCGGAGGACTCACTCGAGTAATAGTGGAAAAGAGGAAACCGAAGAACATGTCTAAAAAGGAATTGCCCTCCACGATAGATTCCATTCTCGGTTCCGGGAGTCTATGCAAAGGAGCCATCAGAGTAGATGGCGGTCTTAGAATTGATGGTACCGTGGATGGAGAGGTTGTTGTTACCGGAACACTGACAGTCGGTCTTGAAGGTGTAGTTACTGGAGATGTGACCGTTAGTCAGGCTGTTGTTGGAGGTAAGATCCAGGGAACTGTCAGAGCTGAGCATCAACTGGAACTGCAGAGCGGATCAAGTCTCGAAGGAGACATTTTCACACGATCTCTCATTATTGAGGATGGAGTATTCTTTGAGGGATCCTGCAAGATGAGTCGTGTCAACGATTCTGAGCCTAATGTGGAAAATGTTGAAAAGATCTGAAAATTGTGGATAACTCTGTAATAGGTTGACACATACTAATATGCAAAATCACTTAAAGTAGTTTCATAAGTAATATCCACAAATGACTTTGTTATGGAGGTATAGCGTAAATCAGGAGGTTCAAGCCCAGCGCTGAAGCTCTGTGCTGTATCAATAATCAGTTCGAAAGGCAGGTAATAAATGTCAAAGCTGGGAGAACTTCACAGGGAAGAGAAGAAGGCGCAGCTGGAGGTGGAAAAGGCTGAGAAGGAAGCCCAGAAGATACGAATGTCCATTCCGGACCTGCTTGCAGAAAAGAGCATAGAAAAAGAGAAGCAACTGAAAAAAATCATCCAGGTTGCCGAAGCTGAAGTGGAGAACAAGATAACAGCACTATCAGACAGCCTGTCAGGAGAAACGGAAGACAAACTCAATCGGCTTACCAAGAAAGAAGAAGTTCTTGAGAAAGCCGCGACAGCAAGCCTCAGGGAATATATCCTGAGTAGCGGGAGCTCGGGCAGATGAGCCTGGATGCTGTTTCAAAGATAGAGGTTCTGTGCCATTCGCTCAGACGGGAACTGGTTCTCAATGCCATTGAAGCCTCGGGGAAGGTTCACCTCATTGACCTGTCAGAATTGGATATTCCTGAAGAGGAAGACTTCCTCAAGCATGCCGATATGAATACCGAAGAACTGGTTGAACAAATTTCCAGCCTTGAAAAAGCGATTCTTTTTCTTCAGGAGGAGACCAAAGGGGAAATTGAAGCTCCCCGCGAGCCCCCTCTTTCACTAAGAGAAGAAGAACTTATGCTCCTCCTTTCGGATAAGCGGTTGCTTGAGGACGCCAGAAGAGCATGGTTCGTTGCTGTTCAGAAAGCCAAGCTGGAGGGAGCATTGAAGGAACTTCTGCAGGAAGAGCAGTTCCTTCTTCTCTGGCTGAAACTACCTGTTCCCATTGAGGAACTCCGTAGAAAAGGCGACTGCCGGATGGTTGCGGGAACACTTGAGAAGGAAGCTATCACCAAAGCACATCTTCTTGAAACGGATGTTCCGCTGTTCCATCTTGAGGTTATACTGAACGAAAAAAAGCTGGAGAAGGTTGTAGCAGTCACCCACGAATCGGTCACCAGGGATGTAATGCAGGCTCTTTCCGAACTAGGTTTCTCGCAACAGGATTTCGGTACAAGAACAGGAATGGTTTCCGAATTGATTGAGACTGTTCGTTTGGAACTGGAACTTATTCGAAAAAGAATGTCAGCGCTTCATGACAGAGCCGTAAATTACGCTTTGGAAATAAACAGATTCCGCACACTACTGGATGCAGCAGGCCTGCTTCTTGAGCGGTCTGCTGCGACAAGATCCGCTTATTCAAGTTCACATGCCTACCTGTTCAAAGCATGGATCCGTACGGTCGACCTTGAGGATTTCACCAAGAATCTGGGACGGCTCGGAGAGGTTACAGTTGAGGAAATTGAACCGGAAGAAGGAGAAATACCCCCTTCACCACTGACGGAAAAGAACTCGACAGCACCCTACACGCTGCTTACCGACATGTACGGTCAGCCTACCAGATCAGACCCTGATCCAACGCCTTTGATGGCACCTTTTTATGCCTTCTTTTTCGGAATCTGCATTGGAGATGCAGGTTACGGGATAGCTCTGGCGCTGGGCTGCGCTGCAGGGTGGTATCTTGTCAGACGAAGACACGGAAATCCACGATTATTCCAATTGCTTTTCCAGGGAGGGCTGGCCAGCATTATCGTTGGTATTTTCCTTGGAGGGTGGTTCGGTATACCATTTGACAACTTACCGGGGTTTCTTCAGGCACCGGCGAATCTTCTGAACAACCTGCTTCCTGGATATCAGCCGGGACAGGCTGGCCAGGAGGGATTCGGAGTATCGAAGCACTTTCTATACCTTACACTGGCGCTGGGACTTGTGCAGCTGACAGCGGGGATCGTAGTAAATCTTGTTAAACGCTGGAAAGCCGGAGAAAAATTAGCAGCTGTCGTTGATCAGTCCGGCTGGCTGCTTGCCACCGCAGGTCTTTTTCCATGGCTGTTCAATCATTACCTCATGAAAGGGGCCCTTTACAACCTGAACGGCCCGCTTGATAAGATTTTCATCTACATGCTCGCTGCTGGTTCCCTTCTGATATTCATAATGGGCGGGCGCTCAGCGAAGGGGTTCGGTAAAATAGGCCTTGGAGCTTATGCGTTATACGGAATAGTCAATCTTCTTGGAGATGTCCTTTCATATTCAAGGCTTTTCGCCCTTGCCCTTTCAAGCGCCATAATTGCGCAGGTTATCAACCAGATAGCAGGGATGCTGCTGCATCAGCTGGGGATTCCAGTACTTGGCATCGTACTCGCAGTAGTCGTGGTTGTCGGGGGGCATGCGTTCAATATAGCCATGGCTGCCCTCAGCGGTTTCATTCATACGGCAAGGCTGCAGTTTGTCGAGTTCTTCGGAAAATTTTACGACGGAACGGGAGTACCGTTCAAACCTCTTAGATACGAACCTCGATATGTACATATTGAAAGAGAATAAATACACCGCTCTTTTTGGAGTGAAGGGAGATAATAAGTGGAACAGCTCGTAGCATATATGGGAATAGCACTGGCTTGCGCACTTGCAGGGATAGGATCAGCTGTAGGCGTGGGAATAGCTGCCCAGGCCAGTACCGGGGTAATGAGTGTTGATCCAGGCAAATTCGGTAAACTCCTTCTTCTGTCAGCATTGCCGGGAACCCAGGGAATATACGGTTTTGTGATTGCTTTCCTTCTGCTTGGAAAAGTTACAGCGGGCATGGATATGCATGTCGCGTGGCAGATATTCACAGCTGGCATTCCTATTGCTCTTGCAGGACTGTTCTCGGGGATTCATCAGGGTAAAGTATGTGCCGGCGGTGCCATGATGACAGCCAAGCAGCCGGATGATTCCGCGAAGTCCCTTATACTTGCGGTTTTTGTTGAGTTCTACGCAATTCTGGGATTCCTGGTTTCGTTCCTCATGCTTCAGGGCATAGGAGGGTAACGGGAAAATGTCTCTCGAAGCAATCCTTTCAAAAATACAGGCAGAGGCCGGGCAGAAAATGGAAACGATCATAGAAGCTGCAGAGAAAGAGAAGATTGCAGCCCTCACGAATTATGCGGAAGACCTGAAAGTAAAGCACAGCAGGGATGTTGAAAAGAGTCGATCAGGTATCGAGGAAGAACGTAAAAGAAAAGAATTTCATGTTCGCAGGGAAGCAGCCAGGAAGTTGATGAATGCCAGAAGAAAGATGATGGACGACGCAATCGGGAAAGCTGCAGATAATCTCGCTTCAGCTGGTGATGTTGCGTATCTCGAAATGATATCATCCCTTCTTGCGGGCTGTGACCTGAGCGGGAAGGTAGAGGTTGTAATATCTTCCGCTGACGAGTCACGCATAAACTCCGCTTACCTTAGAAAACACTCGTTCGATAATTGCGAATTCATCCTTTCCGATGAAAGACACGATGAAGCCGGTGGTGTAATATTCAAATCCGGGAAGGTGAGCCAGAACGGGACTTTCCCGATGATAGCTGAACTCGTTCACGAGGATATGGTGATGATGCTTTCCGAACTCATTCCGCTCGAGAAAACCTGAGTCATGGCAGAGAGCTTCATTTATGCTAACGGCAGAATAAGCGGTGAGGAAACAACCCTGCTGGACCAGAGAATGTGGCAGATGCTTATATCATCCCCCAGCGGCGAAGAAGCGCTACGGCTTCTTGGTGATACCTGGTACGGCGGCTTTATGCAGTACCACTGCATGGAGGATTGTTTTATCAAAGCCATGGAAGCAACCGAAGAAGAGCTTATTGAGCTTTCTGAAGATGAAAGGCTCGTGAGAGGTATTCTGTATCGAAGAGATGTGAGAAACGCAAGGTATATATGGAAGAATCTCCTTTCAGGAGACGGCTCGGATGCTGAAGTAGAAATTGAGCTGCCAGGGCTGATAGAAACGGAGATACTCCATAAAGCTGTTAAATCCGTAGAAGCCAGGGACGAGCTTCCCGCTCTTTTCCTGCGGACACTTGAGGAACTCCTGGAGAATGACAGAGTCAGCATTGTGCAGATAGACAGGAAAATGGACCTGCTTGCCGCTGCAGTAGAGAGAACTGAACTCGTAGAGATTAATTCCGGTTTCAGAACATTCGTCATGACCAACATTGAGCAGAAGAACTTTCTTACAGCCTCAAGGTGCAGTATTGACGGAGTCTCCAGACAGCACCTTCGCGAGCTGCTTCTTCCCGGAGGCTATCATACGGAAGACGAAATAGAGGAAGCTTATCAGAGAAGAACATTGCCCGGTCTGCTCGCTGAAACTCCAGGATTTAATTCCATAGTTGCAGCATTCGAGGAAGCTCTTGAGGCAGGGCTCTTTATGGGATTCGAGAAGGAATGTGACAGAAGGCTGCTGGAACTGCTTGAAAAGGGAGCTTTTCCTGTCTTCGGACCATCCCCGCTAGCTGCATTCGTGATAAGACGGGAGATGGAAATAAGCCACCTCAGATTACTTCTTGCCGCAAAATCTGCCGGTGTAAAAGAAGACCGTTTGAAGAACCGGCTGCCGCGTGGATAGGAGGCTTTGATGGCTGAGGGGAAGATTGCGTTCATAGGTGATGCGGACTCGGTTCTCGGATTCCGGGCATTGGGAGTGGAAACAGTAGTTCCGGTAAATTCGAATGAAGCCCGTGAACAATTCGCAAGGCTTGTGAAGGAGAAGACTTCCATCATAATGATAACTGAGGATATGATGGACAATCTTCAGGATCAGATAGACGAAACGGTTCATATGGCAATACCATCGGTTGTTGTTCTTCCCGGTATAACGGGCACCCAGAGACGGGGAGAAGATACGATAAGGGAACTAATCATAAAGGCAGTCGGTGTTGATCTGATGTCCGAAGAATAGACGTGAGTAAGACCCGCTTAGGAGGTTGTCGGACAGCCTCCTATAACCCGCAACCCACCGGAGGCGACGGATGACAAGGGGAACGATTGACAAGATAGCAGGTCCGCTGGTCGTTGCGGACGGTATGAAGGATGCCAGGATGTACGACCTGGTGTACGTATCCGATTACAAATTAATAGGCGAAATAATAGAGCTTAAGGGTGAGAAAGCATCGATTCAGGTCTACGAGGAAACCGGAGGCCTGAAGCCGGGAGATCCAGTAGAAGCTACAGGAAAACCCCTATCGGTCGAGCTTGGACCCGGACTTGTAACGGCTATTTATGACGGTATTCAGCGGCCTCTTGATGAAATACGCAAAGAGGCGGGCGACTGGATCACTCGTGGAATAGGCATAAGAGGCCTTGATCATGCGAAGGAATGGGATTTCATTCCTGTCGCAGCTGTCGGCCTGAACGTAACCGGCGGCGAGGTTTTAGGAGAAGTTCCCGAAACAAATATTATTACGCATAGAATCATGGTCCCTCCAGAGGTATCCGGGGAGATTGTATGGATGAGCGAAGCCGGAAAATTCAATATCGATACGATCATAGCAAAACTGAAAATATCAGATGGCTCGATCCTTGAACTGCCCATGTACCACAATTGGCCGGTGAGAAAACCAAGACCTATTGCAGAGAAAAAAGCACCGGAGGAACCACTCATTACTGGACAGAGAGTCATAGACGCGTTCTTTCCACTGGGTAAGGGAGGAACCGCATGCGTTCCCGGTCCTTTCGGCAGCGGAAAAACGGTTATCCAGCACCAGCTTGCTAAATGGGCGGATGCCGAGATGGTGATCTACGTCGGGTGCGGAGAACGCGGTAACGAAATGACCGACGTTCTGCAGGAATTCCCGGAGCTTGAGGATCCAAAGAGCGGAGAGCCGCTTATTAACAGAACTGTTCTTGTGGCCAATACCAGTAACATGCCTGTGGCCGCAAGGGAAGCAAGTGTTTATACCGGAATTACAATAGGGGAATATTTCAGGGACATGGGGTATTCCGTCGCTCTTATGGCGGATTCCACAAGCAGATGGGCGGAAGCCATGAGGGAAATGTCCGGAAGGCTTGAAGAGATGCCGGGAGAGGAGGGCTATCCCGCATATCTTGGCACCAGGATAGCCGAATTCTACGAACGGGCCGGTAATGTGAAATGTAGAGGCGGGGACAGGAACGGAGCCCTGACAGTTGTTGGAGCGGTGAGTCCTGCGGGGGGAGACCTTTCGGACCCCGTGGTCCAGGCAACTCTCAGGGTTGTTAAAGTATTCTGGAGCCTCCAGGCGAAGCTGGCATACGCAAGACATTTCCCGGCGATTGGCTGGCTTGACAGCTATTCACTCTACACAGATAACCTCAAGGAGTATTACGACAAAGCGCTCGGTCCGGAATGGGTACCAATGGTGAAGGAAGCCATATCTCTGCTACAGCGGGAGGCGAACCTGCTTGAGATAGCCAGGTTGGTTGGAGCTGAGTCGCTGTCTCCTGAAGATCAGCTCATTCTCTTCACTGCCAGATCTCTCAGAGAGGATTTCCTGCATCAGAACGCCTTCCATGAGGTAGACACATACACGTCGATAGTAAAACAGAAATTAATGATGGAAGTCATAATGCATACAAACGCGGAAATGAGAAAAGCCATCCGCGGCAGTGTATCGCCAGGAGATCTTTTCGAGCTCCCGCTTAAGGAAGAGATCGCAAGAATGAGCTACATTCCAGAAGATCACCTTGACGATATTGAAGCAATAAAGGAACATGTTAATTCGCAGATCAACGATCTGATCGAAAAAGAGCAGACTGCTTAGGAGGGCGGGGATATGATAAGAGAATACACTACGACCGTAGAGATATCCGGCCCCCTGATGCTGGTAGACGGGGTCGAGGGAGTCGCATATGAGGAACTCGTTGAAATAGAGCTTCCCGATGGAGAAATCCGGCACGGTAAAGTACTCGAAATCGACAGCCGCATGGCCTTGGTCCAGCTTTTTGAGGGCAGCAGCGGAACGGGCATCGCAGAAAGCAAGGTGCGGTTTCTTGGCAAACAGGTTGAACTCGGGGTTTCAGAAGAGATGCTGGGCAGAGTCTTTGACGGCCAGGGAAGGCCAAGGGCTCCATTCGATACGGCACCACCCATTGTTCCTGAGAAGATGAAGAACATCAACGGAGCTCCTATAAATCCTTATGCAAGAGATTACCCTGCAGAATTCATTCAGACGGGCTTCAGTTCAATAGACGGTATCAATACGCTTGTCAGGGGGCAGAAACTCCCTGTTTTCAGCGGAAGCGGACTTCCCCACTCCGCCGTCGCGGCACAGATAGCCAGGCAGGCCAGGGTCGTTGGCGAGGGGGAAAGCTTTGCGGTTGTTTTCGCCGCTATGGGAATAACATTCGAGGAGGCCGATTACTTCATCCGTGATTTCAGGAAGACTGGCGCCATGGACAGGGCGGTGGTGTTCATGAACCTTGCAAGTGATCCTGCCATTGAACGTATCTCAACCCCAAGAATGGCCCTGACCGCTGCCGAGTACCTTGCTTACGAAAAGGATATGCATATCCTTGTTATTCTTACGGATATGACCAACTACTGTGATGCTCTGAGGGAGATATCTGCAGCGAGGAAGGAAGTTCCGGGAAGAAGGGGATACCCCGGATACCTCTACACCGACCTATCCTCAATTTACGAACGTGCGGGAAGGATCAAAGGCAGGAAGGGATCAATAACACAGATCCCTATTCTTACAATGCCCGAAGACGACAAGACACATCCAATACCCGACCTTACCGGTTACATCACAGAGGGGCAGCTCATACTCAACAGAGAACTTCATAAGAAGGGTATCTATCCTCCAATGGATGTTATGGAGTCACTCTCAAGGCTGAAGGACAAGGGAATTGGTAAGGGCAAAACCCGTGAGGATCATGCTGACCTTTTCAACCAGCTCATGGCAGCCTACTCCGCAGGGAAAGATTCCAGGGAGCTTGCGGTAATACTCGGAGCCGCCGCACTGAGCCCTCTTGACCAGAAGTATCTTAAATTCGCCGAAGAGTACGAGAACAGGTACATCAGTCAGGGAGAGCACGAGAACAGAAACATAGAAGAGACCCTCGACCTCGGCTGGGAACTTTTGAAGCTTCTGCCAAGAGACGAGATGAAGAGAATAGATCCAGCCCGGCTCGATAAGTACTGGCCCGTTTCAGAGGAAGATGGACCCGGCTGATGGCTGCAGTTGTCAGTGCAACCCGGATGGAGCTGCTTGGGAAGCGCAAGAAGGTAAAACTTGCGCAGAGAGGGCACAAGCTTCTTAAGGATAAACTGGACGAACTCATGCGTCAGTTCAAGATACTTATCGCGGACTACGAAGGAGCGCGGGAGGCATTGGAGAAGGAACTCAGCATTGCCTACGGTGAGTTTCTTTTCGCAAGGGCTGCCATGACGGAACCGGGGCTGCTTGATGCGCTCCGGTACCCCGGAGCACAGGCTACTGTCAGCACTTCCACCAGGAAGATAATGAACCTGATACTTCCCGTCTTTGAGGTTTCGATAGAGGGCAACGTGCGAAATTACGGAATGTTCGACACACCTGTCGAGCTTGATGAGTCGCTGCGGGTCTATAAGGAACTTCTCCCGCGGATCATTAAACTTGCGGAGCACGAGAAGGCCATCAGCCTCCTTGCGAGAGAGATAGATTCTACAAGGAGGAGGGTGAACGCCCTTGAATACAAGCTGATACCAGAACTGGAGGAAGCTATCAGGGCAATCCGGCTGAAACTGGATGAAATTGAACGAGGAAATCTGACGAGACTGATGAAGGTAAAAGCTATGGTGGAGGAAAAACGCGATAAAAGCCGCACATAGGCCAGGCTTGCCTTAGTCAATTCGCAGGGTATCCTTTTAAATTCTGTGTTTACCTACAGAGAATACTCGTAGTATCGGGCATAAACTGGTCTTGATATTCTCATCAAAAGAGTTTATGAATTATGTGTGGGAATTTGTTTTGATATTCAAAAAGGGAAGGAATAATATGAGAAATGTTTTTATCGTTCTGCTGCTTCTGGTGGCCACACAGATGGCCTCCGCTGACATCACCGAGAACTACGGCTGGGAAGGCACCGAGACAATTCTGGGAGAACATATAGATGTAATAGCCCAGATATCAACAGATCCTGTTCATGGAGGATCTCAGTCTCTATATATTGAGGAAGCCAGTGGTAAGGCAACATCCGCAGCATTCATTGCTGTAATAACGGGACTTCAGGTAGGAGATACAGTTGATGCTGAATTCTGGCGTTACGATACAACTCCAGGAGCATCACCATCATGTAGAATCTGGGGCCGCTGGGTCTCAAATCCCGATAGTCTTAACGTTCATTATTGGTCAGCGGGAGGCAACAGTGATTATGGGCCCGGAACCGGTTGGGATCTCACTTCCTGGTCATGGGAAGCCACTGCGGACAGCTTGCAGAACCTTGTTATAGAGGCTCGGATTTATTCAGCAGTTGGCGACGGCGCGTGGATAGATGACATGACCATTATCGCTCCTGATGGATCGACAATTTACTTGCCTGGTGATGTGGTGGCTTTTGAAAATACAACCTGGGGTGATATAAAAGCTGCATTCTAGAATACTGATTCCTGTTTCATTGAGAAAGCCGGGGAAGCATAAAAAACTTCCCCGGCTCTTTCTCAATCGCGAGGTATCAGAAAAGTTCTCCCAGTTTATCAACCATGCTCAAAGCGCCCTCGAAAACCTCCGCAGGGCCGCTAGCGAGCATATAAGCCGGCGTTGTCACCAGTTTTCTGTCCAGATCAACAACGGACTCTTTCACCGAACAATTCACATGAACGGCTCCCATCGCGCTGATGGCAGCGGCTGTTTCGGGATGGCTGCCTATGGTCAGTTTTGCCCCGGGTATCGTCCTCGCCAGAATCACAGGAGCTATACACATGGCCGCTATAGGTTTTCTGGATAGAAGAGCCTCGTTTATCAGTCTTTCTACTTCGGGATTCACGGAGCATTCGGGGCCGTCCGAAGCGAAGGAGCATAAAGTAAGAGCAGCCCCGAACCCCCCGGGAAACACTACAGCATCGTAATCTTCCGACCTTAGATCTGATAGGGGTGTGATGCTGCCCCTGGCGATTCTGGCTCCCTCTCTGAGTGCATTTCTGGACACCAACTCGGCGTTTTCTGTGCTGTGATCAACGGTGGCAGCCTGCTGTACATCTGGTGCCGTGAAGATGACTTCGTAACCCGCTCTGTCGAGGGCTATCAGCGCGGCAACAGCTTCGTGTATTTCCGAACCATCCTTCACTCCGCACCCACTTAACACAAAAGCGATTTTCTTTCCCATGCTATCCTCCAGGTTATTACAAATATCTTCAGACTCAAGTGATACTAAATGAATCTCCCGCAGTCCACAGCACCCGGGGCCATTGCCGATTTGAATCAGTAATGTATCTTTACCACAACTGAAATAAAGGAGTTGAAATGCTCAAATTTGCTATTGCCTTTATGTTTTTCACACTACTCTTTTCCTCATGCTACTACGGGGTTATGCAGGGGGCTCATACTCTGGGGAAGAACCACATTACGATAACCGGTGGAGTTACCCTGCCGGCTTATTTCTCAGCTGAATCGAAGCGGGAGGCCGAAGAGAACAGGATTGACTTCCTTGAAGCCTATCCCACAGCGGATTTCGCCATCGGAGCAACCGACAGGATAGACATTGGAGTATCTTCCTTCGGGTACGGTGTGGGTCCCATGGTAAAGTATAATTTTTTGAATCCTGCTGATCCAACGGCACTGTCTGCAATGCTTAACATGAACTACGTGATTCCGATGCAGGTAATGCTTCCTCGGCTGTCCCTTTGCGCGGGACACATGTTCGACAGAGACCTTGAGGTTTTTGCCGGGAGTGACGTAGGATACGGTCCGGATATGGCCAATATTCCTGAATCTGAGGATGGCTCTCATGACTGGGATTCCGTTGACAACACTTTTTTTGCATGCATCCGTCTTGGTTGCAAGTACGAGCTGAAGCCTCCGGGCAGCCCGAATGAGAATATAGCATACCTCCCCGAATCCATACTCTTTCAGTTCACCATACCGCTTGATATCTCAAGAAGCATGATACTGGCAGGGCTTGCTATAACCTACTAATTAAAACAATTCTTTCAGATACAGTAAAGGGGACATGATTTTTCATGTCCCCTTAAGTACTTGAATATTTATACTACACTAGAAAATGGTCTTGATCGCACCCCAGGTTTCTCTCTGGAGAGCGGTGTAAAGGTAACCGGGAGTAGGATCGCCCTGCAGCCAGGTTACGCTGAGATTCTCGCTGGTTTCATCGTGGCCGGTTATACCGTTTCCGCCAGTAAGAGTCTCCGTTCCCTCATCCATATCCACTCTCTGGAAAGTTAATCCGTAAGTATGCCCCTCAGAATAAATGGCATCCTGGCTGGCCCATGGAATGTCATTCAGGTATGTGGAAGAGTTGATGGTTATACCTGTTTTATCCACGAATTCACCAGGATCATTTCCCCAGACAGCGTAATCGATATCGTAACAGAGATCGTCGCTGTCGGAAGAGTCATCGTAAGAGAAGAGGGTAACAGTCTCGCCAGAGTTGGTAAGACCGGCAGATGATCCTGCGAAGCCGTTTGCAGGAACAGTCATCTGAGTTGCACCCCCACCGGTGCCCAAGATATCGTAATCGGCCTGTAATCCGTAAGTCGCTTCAAATGCAGTTCCGCTCATTGCTATAACGATCACTTCACCAGGGGGTATCTCGTCACCAAAGGGGAATTTTACAAGGAAATCTGAAGTGTTCTGGGGAGTAATCGCTCCGAGGGCAATTTGAGGATAGAACTGCTCGACAGTAGCCGATGTGTCGCCGTATAGATCACAGATATGTATATATGACAATGAAACTGGTGATGCTGTGGGGTTGTAGATCTCTATGAATTCACCATCGGTTGGGGTATCACAGAGTTCTGTAAGAAGGAGGTGATCCGCGTCTGCAAAGGCAATTGCGGAGGTTAGAACACACAAGATGCCAACAAATTTCATACTGAACCTTCCTTTCGTAATTACACTATTTAAGAAAATTAATATAATCAAGGAATCAGTCAAGAGCAAACTAAATTGAAGATATATTCATTCAATATCTACGAAAAGAGTACACATGAATTCAATTGACATGCATGTTCACACAAGTGACTCTCCTGATGCTGATATTCCCGCCTGGCGGCTTGTGAAGAAGGGTATCGAGAACAATCTTGCCGGTATTGGATTCGTTGCGCATCTTGATCTGAATCCGGAGGATTTCTGCTACGGCAGTTTCAATGCCGGTACTTACGATGAATCTATAACCCGGGCCAGGATAGAATCGGGAGGACGCGTATCCGTAATGAAGGGCCTGGAAGTCGGGGAGCCTCACATTTACGAAGAACAGGCGAAAAAGCTTGTCGATTATTCGAATTACGATTTCATAACCGGAGCGCTTCACTCCGTGAAGGGTATCGGGATGATTCTTGGCAGTGAAGTTTATAAGGATGGAGACCCTTTTAAGATTGTAGAGGAGTATTACTCCGAAACCCTTAGAATGGTGGAAGTATCTGATATTGATATTCTAGCGCATCTTGGTCTTTTCAGAAGGGGACTGGCACTTGCCGGGCTGAAGTATGATTTCAACGAACTGCAGCTCTGGCCGGAAACGATTGACAATATCCTGAGAGTGCTCATCGAAAGGGGTATAGCTCTTGAGCTTAATACTTCCGGTCTTCGAAGGAAAGAAAAAGTTACTTATCCGACACCCGCAATTCTCGAGCGGTTCAGAGGGCTTGGCGGAACCCTGGTAACTGTCGGTTCGGATACTCACAGAGAACCCCATGTATTCTTCGGTCTTGAGCGGGGCGCTGCACTCCTTCTGAAAACTGGTTTCAGGGAAGTTAACACTTTCCTGGGCCGGGTTCCAAAGGCATTCGAGTTAACTTGATCTATATGCAAATTATTTCGTGAGACCGTGCTTCTCCAGCTCTTCGGTGGCCGAGTCCACGAGATCGGATGAAGTACATGTCTTAACCCAGCTGCACAGATCGCGGACCCCGCGGGAGAACTCTATCTCTGCGCTGAAACCAAGTATATCCTTAGTTTGGGAAGTATCCGCAAAACAGTGTCTGACATCACCGGACCGGAACTGATTCTTAATAACAAAATCATCAGAGGGTTTGCCCAGTTCCGCGGCGATGGCCTTTCCAATTTCAAGAATGGTCGTTGGTTTTCCTGTTCCAGCGTTGAGAACCTTATAATCAGATGCAGGGTTCTCAAGGGCCAGAAGACATGCGCGTGCGATATCTTTGACATGAATGAAATCCCGGCTCTGAAGTCCGTCTTCGAAAATAACAGGAGCATTTCCGTTCAGGAGGCGTGAAGCGAAGATAGCCCCCACCCCGGTGTAGGGATTGGACAGTGCCTGGCGAGTTCCGTAGACATTGAAAAAACGCAGGGCAACCGAGGGAATTTCGTACGCCTGACCGGCTGAGAGGAACATCTCCTCATGACTTCTTTTGTTAATCGCGTAGATCGAGGTGGGATACAGGGGTTTAGTTTCAGGAACAGGAATGGGCTGGGCTGGTTCCCCGCAGGATGGACAGGTAACTTCCCAGTTTCTCCGAACAAGCTGTTCGCGAGGACGCAGTTCAGGGGCAAATAGACCACAATCAGCACACCTGTAATAACCCTCGCCATAGATGGACATCGAACTCGCGACAAGCATTTTTTTCAGATAATTCCTTCTTTTAACGGCTTCTTCAAGGACTACGGCCGCACCAAGGGAATTAACAGAGGTATAATGTTCCATCCTGTACATGGACTGTCCGACTCCAACAGCAGCGGCAAAATGAACCAGCATACTGCAGCCTTCAAGAGCTGATTCCACATCAAGGTGATTTCTCACATCACCGATGATGAGTTCAACCTCGGGATTGAGATACTCAGGTCTGCCTGCATTGCAGCCGTGAACCTGGGGGTCGAGATTATCCAGAGCGCGTACCTGGTAGCCCTTCTCAATAAGCAGGTCCCCGAGATGGGAACCGATAAATCCAGCGCCTCCCGTAATAAGAACTTTCATATCCAGTGCAGTCCAATCCAATAAAAGTTGAATATTTTTTGGTGTGTATTTCTGGTCATAACGGACACTTGTATTGTATGATACCCCCTTGGAAAGAAATTGTCATGTAACGAAAGGAATTCCCTTGCGCATTGCCCTTGTAGTTCCTCCCTGGGGTCCGGATGACATCCGAGCTAAGGATACACGCGGTATCTCCGGCTGCTGGCCCACTCCCGGTCTTCAGTATATAGCGGCAGTTCTGCGCGATGCGGGTCATGAAATACTCTTCCTGGAAGGATTCTTCTACAACAACGAAGAGATGTTGAAGAAAACGGTCGATTTCGGGGCAGAGGCTCTGGGTGTATACGTAATCAGTCTCCTCTGGGACAAAGCGAAACCATTTATTGAGGAAGTGAAGGAATCTATCCCCTCCATCTTCACCTTCATAGGGGGGCATGGCGCGACGGCAATGCCGGAAATACTTATGGAAAGCACAGTTGCGCTGGATGCCATCGTCATAGGTGAGGGAGAAATCACGTCTGCGGAATTGATCGATGCCGTGGAGTCCGGAGTAGACCTGAAGGAAGTAAGGGGCCTGCTGATAAGGGACGAAGGAGGACTTCACAGAACCCCTCCCAGGGAGATGATAGATAATCTTGATGAATTAC
The DNA here is from genome assembly GCA_030609965.1 of Candidatus Fermentibacterota bacterium. GTDB lineage: Bacteria > Fermentibacterota > Fermentibacteria > Fermentibacterales > JCC-6 > Aegiribacteria. The sequence goes on along the minus strand of JAUWSQ010000006.1, from coordinate 18,423 downwards.
CCTTCCCTGCAGTTGATCTATGTGAAATGGAACGCTACTACCCCAGTTTTGAACAGGTTTCAACTGTTCCCGCAATGCAGATGCTGGCAAGCAGAGGATGCACAGGAAGTTGCCTGTACTGCTATAAGATGTACGGCAGCAGAATACGCCTTCGAGATCCGGTTCTTGTAGTGGACGAGATAGAATACTACATCAATAACTACGGGACTCGCGAAATAAAATTCTGGGATGAACATTTCACCTCCGATCATGACCATGTCTATGGGATATGCGATGAGATTCTCAGTAGAGGATTGAAAATTCGATGGTGGGTTTCCTGCAGGGCGGATTCCGTTGACAGACCCATTCTCATGGCAATGAAAAATGCCGGATGCTGGTGTATTAATTATGGGGTTGAAAGCGGCGTGCAGAAGCACCTGGATACTCTGATGAAGTTTGAAACTCTTGACCAGATCAGAAGTACTGTACAGCTTACGCACTCTGTTGGTATAAAAACACATACAACTTATATCTTCGGAATTCCCGGAGAGACCTTCGAAGATGGTCTGAAGACGATAGAATTAGCAAAGGAACTTGGTTCATTCACCGTTGAGTTCTTCCCCATTACCCCTTTTCCGGGAACGCCTCTTTACAAAGGAGTTCTTAACGGGCTTTTCGGGACGATGTCGGAAAAGCTTGCAGATCAGGGAATGTTGCTTGATCGGCCATGCTTCGTACCGTTCACCATGACTGCCGAGGAGATTATGGAGCTGCGAAGATTGGCATACATCAAGTACTTTTTTCGACCGAAGTTCCTCTTGTATAGAGTGATGAATATCATGTCACCTTTCCAGGTGAGAGCGATGTGGAATGGAGCGAAGAGTCTACTTCAGATGGTTGGAGAGCAGGTTTCTGCCCTATGGGAAAAATCATTACATCAATAACAGTAGTAGTACCTGTTCATAACAGCGAGAAGACCCTTGAAGCTGTTCTGGAGCCCTTGAGGAAAGAACTGCTTGACCGGGATGAATTCATTGTAGTAGATGACAGATCGGATGACAGGTCCGGGGAGATAGCCGCACAGTTCGGAGCTAAGGTTTATCCCAACTCCGGGAGCTCCGGAGCAGCAGGGGCAAGGAACACAGGCGCCCTGGCAGCTGCAGGAGAATGGGTGCTGTTCGTAGACAGCGACGCTGTTGTCCCTTCCGGCTGGCGAGATAAACTTCAGCAGCGCATCAATCAGGGATTCGCGGCTGTTCAGGCTACATATAGCCATGTTGCTGCAGGAAACCATCCCGCAACGTTCTACAAGAACTTCTACTACTATTACACTTTTACAAGAAGAATAGGCAGTGATTTCATTACAGGCTGCGGTACATTCTTTTTCGCGGTAAAAAGATCTGTTTTCCTGGAGCTGAAAGGTTTTGATGACAGGATTCCCGGAGCCACTGTGGAGGATGCAGATTTTGCCGCAAGGCTTGTTGGCGGAGGGGGTAGAATTCTGATGGCGCCCGAGATAGAGGTTTACCATCTCAGGGAGTATACTTTCTCTGATTTGATGAAGTACGACTGGAAGATGATGAAATCTAAAGTCCTCTACCTTCTTAGAAGAAGCAGAGATCATGCGGTTCCATCTGTTTCAATGGCAACTCCTCTTGAAATGCTGCCTGTTCTTTCAGGGGCAGTGAGTATATGGCTGATACCTGCCGGACTTGTTGTATATGCCGCAGCATCGCAATGGGGAATATGGCTGGCTGCTGCTGGTTTCTTAATACTGACAACGGGTCATGCTGGATTCTGGCTTGCATCCATAAGGGAGGCAGGGATGAAAGGGTTTAAAGCATCTCTCATAACTTTGCCCGACCTTCTGCTTATTGTACCTGCATTGCTTAGTGGCCTTATTATGCATCTGTCCGGCAGAAAATACTGATTTGCGAACTCGAACCTTACTGCCTGCGGGCATACTTCTTACAGTTCTCTTTATCGGATACAGATTCATGGATATTGTCCAGCGCGGTCCATTGGACGATTTCGCTCAACTCATCCTGCTGGTTTCCGCAGCTGTCTGTTTTGCTCTGCATCTCGCCCGAAGGACCGACCGGGATCTTGTCAGGGTGATTCTGGGAAAAATCAGGAAACCTTCTACAACCAGGTTCCTGGGGCTTCTTCTCGCTATTCTTGCTGTTTTTTCCATCTGGATGGCTTACGATCCTCTTGAGGGAATTCCCAAAGGAGGTGATGAGGCTGCATATTATTTTCAATCAAAAATTTACGCAGCCGGGCAGCTTGCAGCTCCAGCCCCTATTGTTGATAGCCCAATGGACTTTTTTCCATTCCAGCATTTCATCTTCAGGAATAATATGTGGTTTATTGTCTATACACCTCTTCACTCGCTGTTGATGGCACCCTTCACCGCCGCTGGAGCGGCACCTCTCCTCGGTCCTCTTGAAGGATTACTTTCCCTTATAGGAATTTTTCTTCTGATAAGGCTCTGGGCGGGGGAGACCGTTGCCAGAATCAGTGTTATTCTACTTGTTCTATCCCCATTCTTTCTGTTCATGACAAGTACATTCATGGCCCACAATACGAACCTTATGCTGATTACCTGGTCACTTTACATGATCTCAAGGAGGGTAAAGGGAGCATCGGTTGCGTATAGCTTTGCAGGGGGCTTTCTTATAGGACTTGCATTTGCAACGAAACCTTATCCTGTTCTCGTCTGGCTGTTCTTCATCCCGTTCGCGGTTATAGCGGGGTGTCGGGACAGGTGGTTCCGTATACTGGCCCCGGCTGCCGCTGCTGCTGCAATACCATTCACGCTGTTTCTGCTGTCAAACACTTACTACACCGGAAACCCCCTCCACGCCGGATACGATCTGGTCAGAGGAGGCAAACTGATAGGTTTCGGACCGGACAAGGCCTGGTTTCCTGTGTACGGAGACTACGCGCATACACCCCAAAGAGGGTTGCTCAACGTTGCAAGGCAGATAGTATCTGGAAGTACTATCTTGTTCGGATGGCCGTTTCTGTCCCTCTTTCCAATATTTCTGGCGCTTCGGAGGGCGCGAAAGGACAGGCGCATTCTCCTGCTTTATGTCCCCCTTGTGATGATCATGTTCCTGATGTTCCTTCATTACTACCCGGCCATTGATTACGGACCCAGACATTACTTCACTTTCCTGCCCATTCTCCTGCTTCTTTCGGTTCTGGGACTGAGCGAAGCGGTGAAGTTCGCCAGAAGAAAAAGAGGGGTGGAAGGAAGTAACATGGTTACTGTCTTTGTCTTCTGTCTGTTTCTGATTACTCTGTTCGTATATTTGCCAGAGGGAATAGCACTTAGATCCGGCCCATGGCAAACCATCGATAAGCAACCCATGATAACAGCATCAAATTTTGTTGAAATTCCATCTATAGTTTTCATGCAGGCGGGACAGTACGGTTACCCAAATATCTCCAGCGGCATGAACTTCAATTCCCCCTATCTTGACAACGAAATAATCTATTGTGCTCATCAAACTACCGCCGAGGACATACGATTCATGCGGGCTTATCCGGGAAGAACACCCTACCTTTACTGGTACGATGGAAACAGTTTCCATATTGAGCCATGGACGCAGGAAGGATCACAGGCAATTGAGCCTACCAGGGATATGGAATACTATGCATATTTGCACATGCCCTGCCCGGAATGAACTTTTCAGAAAGGGATTGTACTTTGGAGAACTATAAAACCATTTGCTACATGCCTGCGTACAATGCAGAACTGCTTATGGAGAAAGTAATCAGGGATATACCACCGGAAACGATGGAAATACTGAATACTGTTCTTGTTATTGATGACGGCTCTTCAGATGGAACCGCCGACCTTACGCGCAGACTTGCGAAAGAATTCCCGAAGATCTCCCTTCTGCAGCATCCTGTGAACCGGGGTTACGGCGGAGTTCAGAAAACTGCCTTCAACTGGATTCTGGAAAACAATGGTGACATTGCTGTGATGCTTCACTCAGATGGTCAGTACCCCCCGGGGTACCTAAGGCCGATGCTTATTCCGTTTGATAGTGGTGCCGACGTTGTCGGCGGCAGCAGAATCCTTTTTGGAGACATGCGGACAGGTGGTATGTCGCGGACAAGGTATTACGGAACGATCTGCCTGAACGCTATTGAAAACATGGTTTTCAGACGAAAACTTACATCATATCACAGTGGTTACAAAGCCTATAGCAGGAATGCTCTTGAGAAGATACCCTACAAAAGTTACTCGGATACCTTCAATTTTGATTCGGAAATGCTTGTGGGAGCGATCAGGGCAGGCCTTACCATTGAAGAAGTCCCCATTCCCACAATACATGGAGAAGGATTTTCGAGCCTTAAACCGGTTCCATACGGCCTTTCAGTTCTGCGTACTCTTGTCAGATACATTTTCAGAAGAATTTAAGTATCAGTAATGCTTTCCTGTCATGAACTGAACTGTTCCTGCAATAACTCCCCAGCCAAGGATAGCCATATCAAGAAGACACAGCAGCATATAACCGGGAAGAATCTTCATTCCGAAATGAGAAACCGCACAGCGGAAAAAATTAATGTGGCACAGTAGAGAAAGAATAATCGCTGCAAAAGCAGCGACGGGAAACCATAGAAAACCGGATAATCCGAGTACCTTACTGACCAGGAATGCTGCAAAGAGGAAACCAGCGCCCAGAACAAGCAGTATGCTCAGTACAACCCATCTGCTGTGATGGGTTCCGGTTTCTCTGATGTTGATGTATCTCTTCAGCAACCTTTCTTTTATAGATCTCCACCCGCTCTTTGCCTGAGCCCTGGCCATTCTGTATCTCCGCCTGATGAACTGAGATATTGTATATGAAGCAAGATGCGTTACCTGGATATCCCTTACGAGTGCGATTTTCTTGCCCCTGTCTGCTATTTCGTAACCCAGCTCCTCATCCTCAACGGTAGGCTCCGGAATGCTTGTGTTAAAGCCGCCAATCTCAATAAAAGTATCTCTCAATATTGCTGCACACCAGGTTGCAAAAGTCGCAGTTGAATTTCCCTTAATTCTTGTAAGGGAATGGTAATAATAGAAATTCTGATACCCCGAAATAATATCTTCCGCAGGGCAATAGGGTGAGTAAACTGTCTGGACGGCAACAGTGCTGCTGTCAGAGAGAAAACAGTCGGAAATCCTTTCAACGAGATCAACCGGAACAACTACGTCCGCGTCAAGAAAAAGTATTATGTCTCCCGCAGCCCTTTCTGCACCGGCATTCCTTGCAATTGCAGGCCCCCCGCGCTCGGAGAAGGACAGGATATCAATACCTGCATCGGAAGCTATAGCCGCTGTTCTGTCTGTGGAGCAGTCATCCACCAGAATGATCTGAGAAGGTTTTGCGGTTTGCTTGCGAAGAGAATACAGGCAACTTATCAGGGTCGCTTCCGCGTTGTAGGCTGGAATCACCACAGTTATTTCTCTTGTTTTTTTCAGGATACACACCTTCGTGAAAGTTAGACTTTTGCTCTGACAGGCGGTCTCATCATATCCAGGTACCGATGATAACCAAGGGAACGTCCTGGGGAAAGGATTAACACCATAGCCCGGATATCGTATATTTTCTCACTGCCGCGGAATTACCCGCTGCTGGAGTTCAAAGAACACGGAAAGATGCTTATAAATTGAAAATAGTACTATTGACCATGCCCGCTGTCTGGGAACAGGATCAGCATGATTTCATGAATATCCGACGATTTCCCTTCAAATGGCTGAAAATAAAACCTCTGGTAAACGTTGTTCCATCCCCTTCTCTGCTGTACCTTGCCCCCTTTCTTAAAGAGGATGGACATGAAGTTACATACATGGAAGGGCTCTTCTACTCACTGGAAAAGATGATTGACAAGATAACCGAGATAAGTCCTGAAATAATCGGAGTAACACTTACCAGCGTCGATTGGGAGAATTCCAGATGGATGCTGAACGAGCTGAAGAAGTGTTTCCCGGAAATACTCATCGTAGCGGGAGGCATCCACCCCACTCTCTGGAAAGAGAAGTGCTTTGACGAGTGCAGCGGAATAGATATGATCGTCATCGGTGAGGGAGAGTACACTATGCGGGAAATAGCCGCCTGCATCGAGAGAGAAGAATCTCTCGATTGCGTGAGCGGCATCATGTTCCATAAGAACAATCTCCTGGTTGAAACCGGATCAAGAGCTATTACGGAAGACATCAATTATCTGCCTTTCCCGTCCCATGAGCTTGTTGATATCAAGTCTTACATTCCATCCCCGACTTTCTACAAGAGTCTTCCACATGCTAATATCATAGGGGCAAGGGGATGCCCGTATAATTGTACATTCTGTCATACCGACAGACATGTCCGCATGAGGTCCGCATCGAATATCGCAGACGAAATAGAACTTCTTTACAGGGAGCATGGAGTTACCGATATAGCGTTCTGGGATGACACCTTTACCCTTTCTCGGAAAAGGGCAATGGAATTCTGCCGGGAAATGATAGAAAGGAATATCAAAGTCAACTGGGCGGTTAACGCCAGGGTCGACAGCATAGATAGAGAACTGCTGGAGGAAATGAAGAAAGCCGGCTGCTGGAGAGTGCTGTACGGTATTGAATCCGGCGTACAGAAAAACCTGGATACACTTAAGAAAGGAACCACGGTCCAGCAGATAAAGCAAGCGGTTGAACTTACTGCGGACGTTGGAATAGAAGCGTACGGTACTTTCATGTTCGGTATTCCTGGAGAAACCTATGAGGAAGGTCTGCGGACGATCGAATTTGCCTGTTCAATACCTCTGGATTATGCTGTTTTCGTAAATCTTACTCCCCTCCCGGGAACTGAAGTGTACGAAGACCTTCTCTCAGGTAACATCACTCCTGCTAAATTCACCGAGAACAGATTCAATTTCAAGAATGTATCCTTTGTTCCAGAGGGAATGACAGAAGAGCAGATAAAATATCTGATTCAGAGAGGGCACCGGAAATTCTATTTGAGACCGGGGCTTATATGGAAGAAGATAAGGAGCATAAGAAGTTATTTTGACCTTTCAAAATACGTAAGGGGATTCCTTCTCGTAGCCACCTCAAAGTACAGTAAACAGCCGGAAACACAGAGGGAGGACACTTCCGCAATGGAATCTGATCAGCATGAGTAAGCTTACACTGATACGCCCTCCGGTAGTCCATCTGAAGAAGGATTTTTACGGTAGTATTCCAGGAATTCCATCCGGACTCGCCTATCTGGCCGCCAGCGTAAGGGAGTCTGGTTACGATGTAGAGATAATCGATGCCTATGGCTCCCGCCCTCATCGTTTCTACACCTTTCGAAACCGCTTCAGAGCCAGAGGACTTACTCCATCTGAGATAGCTGACAGGGTGGCGGATGATTGCATTCCGGGCGTTTCTGTACACTGTGCCGGAGAGCATTCCATGTGTATGGAGATCGTCCGGGAACTGAAGATCCGGAATGCGGGCAGACCGGTGATTGTCGGCGGTTACCACACGACCTTCGTACCGGAGGAATTTATAAAAGCAGGAGCGGATTATGTGGTTCTAGGCGAGGGAGAAAAGCGAGTTCCTGCTCTTTTATCCTATCTGGAAGGAAAAACTGAACTCAGTTCTCTTGATGGTCTTGTTACCCCGGAATTATTTGTTGACAGGAAAGAGAAGTACACAGTAGATATGGATTCTCAGCCGTTTGCTGCCGTTGATCTGCTCCCTCTGGAAAACTACTGGAAACTCGGCTATGGACACGGCCCGGCCATGCGCGGCGTTCGATACATGAACATCCTTACATCAAAAGGGTGTCCATACAAATGTTCATTCTGCCAGGCACCACAGATGAGCGGGGGACACTGGCTTGCTAAAAGTACAAACAGGGTTCTTGAGGAACTTCGGTTTTATATAGACAGGTATGGGATCACGGATTTCCACCTTCAGGACGAGAATTTCGCGATAAGCAGGAAAAGGGTTGAAGGTATCTGCAGGGGTATCCTTGATCAGAAAATGAATATTACATTCTGTTTTCCCTCCGGACTGAAAATGGAAACCCTTGATAAGGAGTTACTGGAGCTTCTTGCGAAGGCTGGCTGCAGGTACTTCTCCCTCTCTCCCGAATCCGGCTCAACACGGGTTCTGGCACTTATGAACAAGACAGCTGATATCGAACGGGTGCCAGTGCTTATCAGAAAAGCTTCTGACCTTGGGATCGCGACCTGTTGCTTTTTTGTGGCAGGAACTCCAGGGGAGATACCGCCTGACAGAAGGGAAACAAGGGCGTTCATAAGAAAACTTGCCAGAACTGGCGTGGATGAGGTTGTAATGCCTATAATGACCCCTTTTCCGGGAACTCCGTCAATGGAGAGTCCAGAACTGCAGGGATTCTCTGAAATAGACGAACTCTGCTTTTCACCTGTATGGAGAAGTGATTACGGAAAACTGAACAGGTTTCGCAAGAATACTTATCTGCATTTCTACCTGACCAGGCTCCTTTTCCATCCTATAGGATTTATTGGAATGTTCGGTCGAATCCTCAGCGGGAGATGCCGGACAAAAGGAGAAATGACAGCAAGACGAATTTTCATAGATCTTTATGACAGGTTCGTAAGGAAGATATCTTGACGAACTGAAAGTTGTCTGATCCAAAGTATACATATTTGCCTGCCTTTACATTAGTGAAATTAGTCATAAGTATATGAACAGGCGGTAGAGCACCGCCACGCAAACCGGAGGAGACTCCGGGACGCAAAACCACGGATCCGTACCGCTTCGGGGGAAAGCGGAAGGACAGCCGGGTTACCGTTTGACTCAATGCAAACCGGAGGAGACTCCGGGACGCAAAACCACGGGTCCGAAGTTCGGGAAACCGGAAAGGACAGCCGGGTTACCAGACGTCTGCAAGGGGGAAACTCCGGCAGATTGAGGAGGTGCTCAGGATGAGGTTGATACCATTAATACTGGTAGCGCTTCTACCGTCGGTAATGCTGGCCAGCGTAACCGTATCTTCCTGCCCTGCCGACGCTGACAGTTTTGTCAGCATCGCCGGAGAGGCAATGGTGGATGGGGACTATGTTACCGCTTTTGCGCTGTATGAATGTGCTCTCAGAAGAGATCCCTACTCTTTAGAAGCCTTTGCAGGCCGTTTTATGGCCATGGCTTTTATGGTAGAGTGTTATTCTGCAACGCCGATTCTGGTTACTTCACGCTGAAAGCGGCATTCCGCTGGTGAAAGGGACGGGCGTTAAGCCCGTCCCTCTGGAATCAGCTCAAGCCTCCAAGAGTCATCGTACCTGTTCTTTTGGCCAGTACTTCGGGCAGATCAATTTTTCCAGATTTGGTCTGACCGTTCTCGATAAGGGCAGCCATGATCCTTGGAAGAGCCAGCCCGGAACCATTCAGAGTGTGAACGAATTCAGGTTTACCACCCGCTGAGGGTTTGAATTTGATATTCCCGCGCCGGGCCTGAAAATCCCTGAAGTTGGATATGGATGAAACTTCTAGCCATTTATCCTGTCCTGCGGACCAAACCTCAAAGTCGTAGCATTTCGCGGCAGCGAAACTCAGGTCGCCTGTCGCAAGAAGGGAAACCCGGTAGGGAAGATCCAGTAATTCAAGCATCCTTCCCACATGATCGGCCATTTCTTCGAGAGCCGCTTCAGAATTTTCCGGCTTAACCATACGGACCATTTCAACTTTTTCGAACTGATGAACCCTGTTAAGGCCTCTGGTATCCTTGCCGTAGCTGCCCGCTTCCCGCCTGAAACAGGGAGAATAACCGAATATCTTTATGGGAAGGTCTTTCTCCAGAAGCTTGGAATTACGATAGATATTCGTTAGAGGCACCTCTCCGGTTGGTACAAGAAACAGGTCATCTTTCTCCACCCGGTACATGTCACTTTCAAGTTTCGGGATCTGACCGGTTACCGTCATGCTCTCCCTTGTGGCGAGAAAGGGTGTCCAGACCTCCTCCATTTTAGCATCCGAATGGAAATCCATCATCCAGTTGATAAGGATTCTCTGTAATTTCGCAGCCCAGCCACGAAGAAGTATAAAATTGGAGCCGGTAATCATTCCTGAAGACTTTGAATCAAGATGTTCTCCCATAAGTTCCCAGTGTGCACGAGGTTTGAATTTATAAGTGCGTATTTCCCCCGAGGATTTAATGACACTGTTAAAAGTCTCATCTTTTCCGACAGGAACATCGGGATCGGGAATATTTGGAAAGCGGAGCTCCATTTCTTTCATCCGGGCATCTACCACAGTCAGTTCCTCATCAATGGTGCTCAGGCTGGTACTCGCCTCCTTACTTTCCAGGATCTGGGAGCCTGCCTCCTTCCCCTCTTTTTTCAGAGAAGAGACTTCCTTTGAGAGCTCATTCCTGCGTCTTCTTAAGAGTTCGGTTTCACCAAGGTGTCCGCGTCTTCTTTCGTCAAGCTCCAGCCATTCATCAATCAGGCAGGGTTCACCCTTATTCTTCGCAGCTGCTCGTACTTTCTCCGGCTCATTTCTAAGAAACTCTCTGTCGAGCATAATTAATCTCCCTGTTCAGTTAGGAGCCTGTCTGACAATGAAACATTGGTATAAAACCCACACAACTGGCTATAATACTCGCATATTATCGTCAAATACATCCAGTATTCTCCTCAAATCTCCGAGCATTCTATCTCTGCTGTGAGGATGTTCTACTCAATGTACATTGTCAGACACACTCCTGTTGAATTCAGTCAGAAATGTGGAACGAATACTAACAGACCTACCGCAAGAGCACCAGCAGCAGCCAGCAGTACCGAGCTTGCCGCCAGGTCCTTCGCTTTCTGAACCGAATCGTGCCACTCCGGCGCTGTATGATCTGCCAGGAATTCAAGCGCACTGTTCATGGCCTCCGCAGAAAGAACCATGCCAATCGCGAGTGCAATGAGAGCCCATTCTCCCGTATTAAGGTTCACCAGTAATCCGGCCGCAATAACCAGGATAAGAACGATAAGGTGAATTCTGGCATTCATCTGGGTTACCAGAAGGGTTCCTATACCTCTGAAAGCGAACTTGAAGCTTCTTATTCTATTTTTCATATCAAAAATATACTCCAAATCCTCCGGAGCTGCTCCATCTGATTCCCAGGATCGGCTGGATCTGTTGATCGGAAACAGAAGAATCTTCATGTGCCAGCACTACAGCAAGCCCTATAGCTGTTCCTATTGATGCCCCGGCGATCACATCCGAAGGGTAGTGCTTTCCAAGAGTGACTCTCGAAAGGGCTGTAAAAAAGGCGACCGCCGCTGCCGGGATGCCCGCGCCAGGGCCGTAACTGTCCCATAGTATTACCGCCGCGCATGCAGTGCCGGAAGCATGCCCGGAAGGAAAACTCCGAGTATTGCTGCAGTCGGGTCTTGTTCTGCCTGACGCAAGCTTCATTGCGCCTGTAAGGCCGTATGTCAGAAGAAGCCCTTCTGTGAGCATCTGCCCGGTTTCTTCGGTATCGCTGCTGCCTGCTGCTGAGCCGCCCGCCCACATTAAGGAGGAGGCGCCGAGAAGGGGAAGTCCGAACGCTATGTCACAAAATTCTGAGCAGTTCTTCAGACCCCCTTCTCCCATGAAACCCCCACAGCCGTCACTGCCTTCAACAATGAGCGCCCCTGCCGTAATGGCTCCTCCGAGGCCTATAACCGAAAGCGGTTCTATGGAGAAGATATGATGGACGTCCTCCCCCATGAAATGAAGAAAATCATCCGCCGTTACTTGCGAAAACACGAAGAGTACTGACGTGAAGGGAAGTAAATATCTAACCCTTATCGGCATAGAATTCCTTGATGGTGGAGGCGACCTCTGTGAGTTCTTCCTCAGACAGCTCCCCGAAAACCGGGATCGATATGACTTCCTTTGAAACGGCTTCGGAGACAGGAAAATCCCCATCACTGTAACCCAGGCATTCAAAGCACTTCTGTAGATGAAGGGGCAGAGGATAGTAAATAGCACATCCGATGCTCCGCTCTCGAAGATAGTTGAGAAGACCGTCTCGATCAGCTGCCTTGATTGTATACTGGTTGTATATGGACCACGCTTCTTTCCTGATGAGTGGAGTTGTTACATTGCCGAGACTTCTGAAAGCTTTTTCATAGAAACGGGCGTTCCTGCGACGACCCTTGTGCCAGCTTTCAAGGTGTGCCAGCTTGATCCTGAGAAATCCTGCCTGAATTGCATCTAGACGGGAATTAAAACCCACCTCTTCATGGATGTAACCCCTGCCGCCATGTTCTCTCAGGCTGACAATCCTTTCTGCAATTTCCGGATCGTCGGTGGTAACCATGCCTCCGTCACCGAGAGCCCCCAGGTTTTTGGACGGGAAAAAGCTGAAGCAGCCTGCCGTACCCAGGGATCCCGCTTTCTTGTCCGACCACTTTGCTCCCACCGCCTGGCAGGCGTCCTCAACAACAGGAATCTGCCAGTCATTGCAGATCGACATAATCCTGTCCATGTCAGCCAGCTGACCGAACAGATGAACGGGCATGACAGCCCCTATCCGCGTACCGTTGCCTTTATGAACAACGCCCCTGTTGGTAACCATGCAGTTATCTGTCAGCCATTCGGATAGAAGCTCCGGATCGATGTTGTATGTGTCGGGGAGAATATCCAGGAATAGAGGAGTGCCGCCTGCCCTCACGACCGCTCCTGCAGAAGCGAAGAATGTGAACGGTGTGGTCAGGACAAAATCACCAGGCCTGACACCGACAGCCATCAGGGCAAGGATTAGAGCATCCGTGCCGGAAGCACATCCTATAGCTCTTTCTGTTCCGCAGTATGCAGCGAATTCCTTTTCCAATTGCTCCATTTCGGGTCCCTTTATAAACCTTGATGTTTCCAGGGCTTTGTTGAAAACTGAGCGAAGATCTTCGATTATCGGCTGATGCTGCCTTGTAATGTCAAGTAGAGGAACTGCCATTATTTTTCCTTTCAAAGAACCTAATGAGCTCCGGCACCGGTGAGGACAACCTTCAGTGTACGGGCAAGGATCTCAAGGTCAAGAAATATTGACTGGTTTTCTATATAGAAGAAATCGTATCTCAATTTGTTCGCTACACTTTCCATATCGGTATCATACTCCAGTTTAACCTGAGCCCATCCTGTCAGCCCCGGTTTGATGGTGAGTCTTTTCTGATAAAACGGGTACATTTTCCTGAGCTCCTCGACGAACACGGGGCGCTCAGGCCTCGGGCCTACAATAGACATCTCGCCCCTTATCACATTTATCAGCTGGGGGATCTCGTCCATGCGGGATTTTCTGAGGTTTCTGCCAATGCGTGTTACTCTTGAATCATTCTTCCCTGCCCAGATCGGTCCGCTTCTTTTTTCTGCATCAGTAACCATGCTTCTGAACTTGAATACCTTGAATATCTTTCCCCCTTTGCCAACCCTCTCCTGGCGGTAGAATACAGACCCCTTTGAATCCAGCTTTATCATTATTGCAAAAACTATCCATAAAGGAAGGCCTATAAGGAGGACGCAGATACTGATGAAATAATCAATGAACACTTTCACTATTTTCTGCCAAAAACTGAGCCGTTCAGGCAGTATTTCCATGAATGGCTGCCCCATTATCTGTGTACTGTGAACGTGCCCGGCTACAACATCGAACAGGTCCGGAACTACTTTAACTTTTATTCCCTCTCCCGCAGCCGGAAGAAGAAGAGAGAGTATGTCGTCATGGAAGTTTGAAGCTATTGTAACAAGCAGCTCCTTAATTGAGTTATTCCTTATTATGCCTTGCAAGCCCTTTACGGAGCCAAGAATTCTGTCTTCCGGTACTGTCACCAGAGAGGCGGTCTTCCCCGGAGCTATAAAACCGACTACTTCATACCCCAAAGCGGTGTTTTCGGTGAGATAACTCTCGAGATTGGAAGCCGCTTCACCCGTCCCGACTATTGCCGCCCTGCGAACAAGCAAGCCCTTTTTGGCAAGGATTCTTTCCAGGATTCTCATACAGCCACGCGCAAAGAAGACAAAAAGAAGGAGAGAAGCATAATAGAATACTATTATCCATCTGCCGATAGAAGCCGAAGGCGATACCAGGAATGCAGCGAAGAACAGTATTATGAAGCCGGAAGTAACAGGCTTCACTACAAGCTTCAATTCATCCGCCCAGCTCAAGTCCCAGTGCAGCCTGTAGGAGCCTGACACTACAAAAATCAGCCACCAGAAAGGAACAGACAATAGAGCCCCTGAGAATATCACGCTGTTTGAAATGAGGATTGAATCAGAGAAAATGCCCGAGTCAAATTTAATCCATGCGGAAAAGGTCATGGCCAGAAATATTGCGATTCCATCAAATCCCATGCCCAGAGCAAGACTTTTCTTCTTCTTCAGTTCTTTCTGCCTTTCGACTTATTCTCCCAGGTTTCAACCGGATTTCCGGACAGTACCCGTAATATACCATCAATAGCCGCGATACTCATAAGCCAGAAATAGTAGGGGAAAAGAAGCTTTGAAGGCATATGCCGTTTCAGCAGCCACCCTGCCATGGCTGATGCATGGAACAGGCACAAAAGGATGAACAGGATCAGATAGAACAGCCCGCCTGAAAGAAAACCGGCAAGAACCGTAGCTGCGGCAAGGAGAGGGCCGGACAGCCACCTGAGAACCTTATGTACAAGGAGCTGCAGGAAGAGCGGGAACATACATTTCTTCAGGGCTTTCCCCATAAGCAGTATACCGCTGACGAACATCCAGCTTACTATCCTTACCAGCCTTCGAAACTGTTCTGCGTCGTCTGGGGAAGGTTCCGAGGCTACAGCATCTTCATTGAAAACACATGCATATCCCTGGATTCTTGTCATTACCGCCAGTTCGAAATCATCCGCTCTTCTCGCCGATAACGGCATGAACAGATTCCTCCTGAGTGCGAATACAGCTCCTGTCGCTCCCAGGACAGCTCCAACAGATGAACACATCTTCTTAATCGCCGTTTCGTACTTCCAGTAGATACTTTCGCATGTATCCCCATCCAGGCTGTTCCTGCGGGAACCGTCAACGCAGCCTACGGAAGGGTTCGTGAATGGAGTGACAAGTTCAGTGACGGTAGCGGGGGCAAAAACAGTATCAGCATCCGAGAAAACAATGATTTTTCCGCTCGAGAGTTTCAGAAGTTCCTTTATCATCAGAGGTTTCCCTATTCGATTCGCGCTTCGATGGAGAATTACTCCCTGATCTCTGAACGAGCCCGCTACACTATCCGTTTCGTCATCAGAATTGTCCGAACCAATCAGAATCTCTATTGAACCTTCATAATCCTGTTCAAGCAGGTTTCGAATTCGAGATGCGATCACCGCCTCTTCGTTCCTCGCAGCTATCAATACGCTTACAGAAGGCCATTCGTCCGGCTTTTCCCGGGAAGAGGAATATTGCCTGAAAAACCTGGATATGCCGATGAGAACCACCGGATAGATGAGCCAGGGCGAAAGAAAAAGCCCCAGTACAATCCAGAAAGGAACAGGATTCACTTTTCACCTCTGGAGTCCCGGGAAGTTTTGCTTCTTCTGAACAGGTGCTTTCGGAAGGTTCCGAAAGCCCGCATAGTTCTTCTCCCCTCCGTAAATGGGTGTGCAAGCGACTGAATGCCCTTGTACAGAATATATCCAGGGCGGAGGTAAAAGCGCTTTCTGGCGAAATTGCACCATTCCACAAGAGTTTCCGATGGAAGTTCCGGGAGATCCACAACGCAGTCGTGGAGCCCTTCCTCCGTTACCCATCGATTGAAGTTCTCGGTTTTCAGTTTTCCCTCGCTCCTGTACTGGTTGAAAAGCCTTGTTCCAGGGTATGCCATAATGGGAAAGAACTGGGCCGTGTCCGGGGCGAGTTTAAGAGACATCTGAAAAGTTTCCTCAAGGGTTTCCGGTGTTTCTCCCGGGTTACCGGCCATGAAGCATCCATGAACCAGAAGCCCTGCTTTCCGTGCCCGCTCGGCGAATTCCATATTCTGCGCTACAGTAGTTCCTTTGCTTACGGCGTTAAGAATTTCCTGTGAACCGGATTCGTAGCCAACGATAATGAGCCTGCAGCCCGCAGCTTTCATTTTCCGCATTGCCGGAAGAGAGAGATTGGCTCTGACATTGGCTGTCCATGGAATACGGTTGCGGTTCCCTATTAGAATCTCGGAGATTTCCTCGACCCTCCTGCTGTCAATTGAAAAAGTATCATCTTCTATGACTATTTCCTGAATACCGGGGAAATGTTCTTTGAATAGCCCGAACTCCTCCGCTACATGTTTCGCTGAGCGTACCCGGTAGCTTTCCCGGTGCATGACCTGAGGCCAGACACAGAAGGAGCATCTATATGGACAACCACGGCTTGTAATGGTCATTACGCTGGGGAACCTGGCCGCTGCGAAGAAATAGTTTTCCGGATTCAAATGCCTGCTGTAGATATCAGCCAGGAAAGGCAGGGAATCCAGGTCTTCTATCATTTCCCTCGAACCAGTCTCAACGAGTTCCCCCCTGATATTAAGGCAGAGCCCCGTCACACCGGAAAGGTCTCCTGCTCCGTCCAGTTCTTCGGCCACCTCGACAAGAGTGGAATCATATTCTCCAACGGCGATGCCATTCACTGACGGTGCCAGCTTAAGGCATTGAATGGGAAGAGCGCTGACATGTGTCCCGACCAGCAGAACAAATGTATCCGGAAGACACTTCTTTGTCATGGAAGCTATTCGCAGATCACTGTAGATGGAAGGAGTTGAAGTATCCAGAACCGTGAGTTGCGGATTGAACTCTGCCAGCATCTGCAGCATATCGTGCTCATTAATTCCTTCCGCCGGACAATCAAGAAACAGAACCTCGTGACCTGCCTGCTCAAGAGCGCCAGCTCCGTGAGCCAGCCAGAGCGGCCAGTACAGTGTTCCGCTTTTGTTGATGGCAGGGGAGCGGGAGGTCCTTGAAAACCTGCCGTTCATAAATGGAGGATTGACGACCGCTGCTTTCATGACGTGATCTCCCTAATCCTGCCTGCGACAGCAGTTGCGGTTTTTTCCCACGAATAGTTGCTCGCTCTCTCGAGAGCATTTCGGGCAAGCCTTTTTCTGAGATCAGGTTGTGACGTAAGCAGAGCCATCCCTCGCATTATATCTTGTACTGACTCGGGATTTACAAGAATACCCGCATCCCCCACCAGCTCTTCAAGAGCTGTTCCCACGGAAGCTACAACGGGAGAACCGGCAGCCATGGCTTCAAGGGCGGGAAGGCCGAAACCCTCCTTCAGTGACGGCATCACAAGGCCGGCACAGGAGCGGTACAGTTTTCTTAGATCATCGTCCGTAACATGTGAGAGAACGGTTATGCTATCCCTTGCCGAACAATCCTGCACATCACGCATGAAATCCTTGAAGGCCCTGTCCCTGCGGACGACCATTTTCATCCCCGGGAAACGGGGATTGATAGCCTTCAATCTGGAATAAGCTACAATCAGCCTTGTAACGTTCTTGTAAGCCCTGGCGTTTCCGACGTAGAGGAGGTAATCATTTCTTTCAGAATTTCCCTCTTCATCTCCAGAGAAAAGGTCCTGGCCAGCCCCCGCTACAAAGGCTTTCTTCTCCGCTCCGGGAAAAGCTCTTCGAAGGTCGCTGAGGGTTGCTTCTGAAAGTACAGAAATCGCACTGGCATTGTCGATCGATCTCTTTATTCTTCTGCCGAACAGGAATTTTCCAATAATGTTTCTGAAAAAGCTGCTTCCAAAATAACCCGGTACGTTCAGCACCATAAGATCATGAACGGATATAAGGGTTGGAAGAGAAGGTGCAGGACCTGCCATAGAAAAGTTCAGGTAACAGTCAGCTCCCGAAGATTCAATGAGGGGGGTCAGTTCGCGGTTCTCCTCATGGCGGAACCGGGCAGCACTGCTTACAATCGTTTCCACATGCAGGGCTTCAACATGTACCGCTGCTTCCGGATTAACTATGACGGAGAGCGTCCAGTCAGGTTCAAGCCTGGAGAGAGCCTCCATAACTCCAAGAGAATACCTGCCGATGCCGTCAACTTGTTTCTGCAGAGCCCTGGCGTCCATAATAAGTTGCATCAAACACTCCTGATGAAAAGAACAAATACCGTTTGCGGAAAGATAATTCCCTCTTTATCACATTGTACAGGACTACCGAATTTGATCTCCCTTTTCAGAAGTGTCAGAGAGAATCCCGGTAAGCCTGTTCCCGGCTTCTTTCATTGATCGCTCTCCCGTGACAAACTTCCTGCCGCTGAGTATCAGTTTGCTGCGGAGGCTATCATTCAGCAGAACCTCTTCAAGAACAGAGGCCATTTCAAGAGGATCACGGTTTACAAGCATACCATTCTTTCCATTGTCTATGTTGTCGATGAATCCACCTTCTCTTACAGCAATAACCGGCAGGCCGCACGCCATGGCCTCAAGAGGAACAAGCCCGTATGGCTCATTATGCTGGCAGC
>JAUWSQ010000049.1 GCA_030609965.1 Candidatus Fermentibacterota bacterium | reverse complement strand
TTACCTCCGTCCCTTTTTTCAATGTGCATATATAAAATTTAATAATTTATTCAAGCGGGGGCAATATTTCGAAATACTTCCAACACCGGGTACCAGTTCTAGAAGCGTCCACTGCGGTCAACCAGATCATCATTTCAGAACTTCAATCCCGATAATGGAACGAATTTCGAATTGCCCAGTACAATGTAATAGTAAACGGTATTCTGAGTGTCAGCACACTGTATATTCTCGCTATAACTTTGATGACGTTGAACTGAGAAAGGAATATCGAATAGAAATGCTAAGATTATTAGTGATTCTCCAGCTTCTGTTTTCAGTTCCAGTTCTGTGCGGTGAGTTGCGATTCGGGCCTCGACTTGGTTTACTTATGCCAGACAGAATCAACGATTCAGGTACAACTCTCGGTACAGGTTTGTACTGGGGTATTGCTACTGAGTATTCATTATCCTCCTTGTTAGCGGTTGAGTTTGCAGCTGGGGCAGCTCTCGGAATGGGTAAACCAAGAAGGATTCCTGATCCCGGTTTTCCGAGTTTTTCGAATCAAGATGCTGATTATTATGCATCTAGCTTGTCTCTTTCTGTTAATCCTGTTGCTCTCAGGCTTGCTGCAGGTATAGCTTACTATTACATCAGAATGGATTGGGATCAGGATCTGACCGGGGGGAATCCTGAATGGAAGACAATCAAGCTGAACAAGCTAGGATATTGTTTCTCAATTGGAATTGAACCCATCAGGAATGTCAGTGTTGATTTTACCTTCAATTATCCCGATCTCGAACATATCTGGGGTGTTTTAAGCATCACGATGATGCCATTCAAGTTTTAAGTTCAAAGTATCGTTGGTGTTATTCAGCTGCTTCTCGTTAAAACCGGCTTGGCTTGCACACTTATCAATGAGTATTCAAGTTCTGCATTTTGAACTCAGACTTCAGCAAAGGTGAAAGTTCTAAGAGTGTCCACTACGGGGTACCAGATTTCAGTATTTAGAATTCAATCCCAGTACTGACAATGGTTCGAAATGCTTCCACCAGGGGGTACCAAAAGGGACGGAGGTAATTAGAATTTTTAATTACCTCCGTCCCTTTTCATAAATGCAATGTGGACTCGGGACTACCGATCGGGGATCGAGATGGTGAGTTTATCCTGTGCTTTTCCATACCTGCAGAACAGGAATCTATTAGCTCATCAGCCCAGATCAACCACTTCACCGGTACATAGGTAGACAACACGTTCACAGATATTGACTACTCTGTCTCCGACCCTCTCCAGGTTGTGAGCGACGAATGTCAGCATCATTGCGTCGTTTATTATCTCAGGTTTTTGGATTACATGAGTCAGGAGTTCTCTGTAAACCTGTTCGTACAGCAGATCAATCTCAACATCCATAGGAGGAATTTCTTCTACCGCTGCGATATCCCTGTTAAGAAAAGCATCTATTGCTTTCCGGAGCATCTCGCATGCTTTATCAGACATCCTTGGTATATCAATAAGGGGTTTTACATGCTCTCCAGGAGAAATTTTCATATTGATGACCGCAATTCCTTTTGCATAATCAGCAATTCTCTCAAGTTCCATTGCTATCTGCATTGCAGCGAAAATGAAACGAAGATCTCCCGCTACCGGCTGCTGTGTTGCTATAATGTTCAGACAGGCTTCTTCAATTTCAAAACATTTCCTGTTAATCACTTTATCGCCCTGGATCAGCCTTTCTCCCTCTTCGAAAAGCCTGTTCTTAAGAATCCGCACGGATTCCTGAACTGAAATTTCAGCCATTCGGGAAAGCCGCATCAGGGCTTCCCTGATGCTGTCCAATTCAGCCTCATACGTTTCTCTGATCAACATGGTTTTTCCTCTTCAATCTGTATTGTCTTCATCATAACTCAGCCGAATCGCCCGGAAATGTAATCTTCTGTCCTTGAATCCTCCGGATTTGTGAAAATGTCCGTAGTTTGACCGAACTCGATCATGTTACCTGATCTCTGCTCATCGGTAAGCATGAATGTCGTGAAATCAGATACTCTCGCAGCCTGCTGCATGTTGTGTGTTACTATCACTATTGTGTATTTCTGTTTCAGTTTCTCCATCAGTTCCTCGATTTTCAGCGTTGCCACAGGATCCAGAGCAGAGGCAGGTTCGTCCATTAGAATAACCTCCGGTTCAATGGCAAGAGCCCTTGCTATGCAGAGCCTCTGCTGCTGCCCTCCTGAGAGAGCAAGACCGGACTTGCCAAGGTCATCCTTTACTTCGTCCCAGAGAGCTGCTGATTTAAGACTTGTTTCAACTATTTCCGCAAGTATGGTCCTGTCCCTTATCCCATGTATCCTCGGGCCGTACGCCACATTATCATAAACCGATTTCGGGAAGGGATTGGGGCGTTGAAACACCATCCCAATCTTTTTCCTCAGTTCGACCACATCCTTGCAGAAGATATTCTCACCGTCGAGGAAGACCTCCCCCGTTGTCCTTACTCCTGGTATAAGTTCGTTCATTCTGTTAAAGCTCCGAAGCAGAGAACTCTTCCCGCAGCCGGAGGGGCCAATGATAGCGGTGATCCGGTTTACCGGAATATTGACGTTAACATCACGAAGAGCCCTGAAACTCCCATAGTACAGGTTGTAGTCTACCGTTCTCATTCTCGCTTCACTCATCATTCGCTAACTCCCGGTTTTGGCGGATAACCGCCTGGATATCACATTGATCACAAGATTGATAATGATGATAAGGAGTACAAGGACAGCTCCGGTGGCCATTGCCTTGTCAAATGCACGGGTTTCCATTGCAAGGTAGTAGACATGAAGCGCCATGGTTCTTCCGCTGGACATTATGGATGTAGGTGTTCGGTAACTTCCTCCAAGTGTCACATAGAAGATGGCTGTCTCGCTGACAATCCTTCCAGCACTCAGTATCAGTCCGGTTGATATCCCGTTCACCGCTGAGGGAAGCACCACTTTCCGGATAGTTTCCCATCTTGATGCTCCCATCGCAAGCGAAGCCTGACGATATGAATCCGGAACAGCTTTCAAAGCTTCCTCGGTAGTTCTTATAATTACCGGAATCACAAGACATGAACCTGCAAGCGCTGCTGAGAGTATCGAGAACCCGAAATGCATTGCGGTAACGAACAGCGCGTAGCCGAACAGACCGAATATGATTGACGGCACACCGGCCAGGGTTTCCACGCCGAACCTGGCTAGCGCGACGAATTTCTTGATAACTCTGCTTTTCAAGTTATCAGCGTACTCGACAAGAAATATACCGGCGCTAATGCCCAGAGGTGTCGCTACAATAAGAGTACAGATAACCAGATAGACAGTTGCAACTATCGTCGATGATATGCCGCCTTCTCCGGAAAGGCCTCCTCTTGGAGGAGTGGTGAAGAAATCAGGAGTCAAATGCGCAAAACCTTTCATTATCACATATCCAACAACGAAAAGCATGATCAGTACACTCACAGCCCCTGTAAACCATAACAGAGAGAATGCCCCGGTCTGCTGCAGTTTTCTTAATTTCAGCCGGTTCACTTCTTCTCCCATTTCCTGCGACCTATCAGAATCCTTGCGGAGCTGTTCATTATCATGATAAGAGCGAAGAGTACCACTCCTGTCGCGAATAGAGCGCTCTCATGCAATCCTGTAGCGTAGTTTATTTCTACAGCGATATTACCGGTCAGTGTTCTTGCTCTGCTGAGAAAGATGGAGAGCGGGTTATCGGATGCTGCAAACGGTATTATCACAGAATTTCCTATCACCATTATCATGGCGATTGTCTCACCAAGTGCTCGGCCTAGACCGAGAATAATTGCGGACATTATCCCGGATTTCGCACCGGGGAGTATAACATTTGTCAAGGTTTCCCACTTCGTCGCTCCCATGGCAAGCGAACCTTCCCGGAATCGTTTGGGAACGCTTCGGATAGCGTATTCAGACACACTCGATATAGTCGGCAGTATCATTACCGCAAGGACGATAGAAGCTGACAGAAGTCCAAAACCGGTATTACCGGGCACATCGATGTTTCTCACCAGTGGAACGATGACCACCATTCCGAAAAGCCCGTAAACGACAGACGGAATTCCCGCAAGCAGTTCAATTGAAGGTCTGACAATCGATCTCACAGCCGGGGGGGCTATCTCGGAAAGGAATATCGCGCAGCCAAGAGCCAGCGGAACACCAATGATGACCGCACCGAGTGTGACGAGGCCGGAACCGGCGATCATTGCGAGAATACCGTACTGTCCCTGTCCGGGACGCCATACGGTCCCGGTCAGGAGTTTAATGATACCGATTTCCCTGAAAGCAGGAATGGCTTCCCTGAAGGTGAAGATACCTATCATCACTACAATCAGGATTGACATCAGAGCCGAGAACAGGAAAATGTACTTGACTACCGATTCAACTCTTTGTTTACCGGTCACTTTTGCAGGCCTTCCTCGTTCAGTTGACCGGGAGGTAACCCTCGGAGGCGACGATAGCCTGGCCATCTTCACTCACTATGAACTCAAGGAATACAGCGGCTATCCCTTCAGGGGGGCCATTTGTGACCATGTTGAGTGGTCTTACTATCTCATAGGAGCCCGATGCCGCGAACTCCTCTGTGGGAAGAAAACCGTCTACAGCCAGCGGTTTGGTCTGGTCATCCAGATATCCGAAGGAAAGAAAGCCGATTGCTCCGGGAATAACGGAAATGGAGGTTCTTACGGCACCGTTAGAGGGCTGAAGAATTGCGTTACCCAGAATTAGATCATCATCCATAACTAATTCTTCGAAAGCAGCTCTCGTGCCTGATCCTTCCTCACGCGCAACTACAGTAATGACAAGGTTCTCTCCTCCTACTTCATTCCAGTTCGTTATCTCTCCCGAAAAAATGTTTCTTATCTGATCCTTTGAAAGGTTATCAACAGTTACACCGGGTTCAGCGATGATCGCAATACCGTCACGTGCGATCGTATGAACTCTGATTTCAGGATTCTCCTGCAGCTCGGATAGCTTTATATCCCTGGAAGCCATACCTATATCAGCAGTTCCGTCTACAGCTGATCTGACTCCTACACTGCTCCCGCCACCCTGAACAAAGACAATCACATCTGGTTCAAGGGCTTCGAAAGCCTCTGTAAGAACTTCTGCCAGCGGCTGGACAGTTGTTGATCCAACAACATTCAGCTCACCGGACAGAGAATTCTCTTCGACAGGTTCTGTTCCATTAGAAGCTGCTTCATTATCTGAATCCGTACCACAGGCCCCAAGTACTATCAGCAGACTAAATACTGTAATAGACGCATACTTCATTATTACATTTTCATACATTTGTTTACTATCCAATCATTGTTTTGTGAGTAGTCGATCACTCTTGCAGCTGCCCGGTCTGACTAGAGGAGTTTTGTCAGACCAGACAGCTTGACCCGATAAGGAACGGGCTAGAATTTCATTCTCCAGTTAATGTACATGTCGGTGTATCCTTCCAGGTTCTCTTCCTCGAAAGAATAATTACGCCCGCCGAGCTGGAATGTGTTATTACTGCCTGTATGGAAATTAAGGCAGAAATCAATGGCATCCTTATCATTCAACGGATCGGTATCTCCAAGATAGGCGGGACTGGTGGTCTCGTACCTTACAGCAGGTTGAATCGAGGTTAGAACGGAAGCGTCTACGCCGAATTCAGGAGCGATCATAAATGACATTGCCGTACCGTCATTTGTGGAGGATTCGCCGGCATCTCCGGGATATCCCAGGCTCATGTACTCACCGGCGAAATCAATTTCCGAGCTCTCACCCATACTGATGGATCCATTAGTGAAAAAATCCATACCTGTAGAATTCCAGGTATCCGTAGTATCGGTGTCGATACCGCCAGCGTTGAGACCGACAGCTGCACCCAGTGTCATCCAGTCTACAGGATCAACCTGAAACCTCGCGGTAAACTGTTTGTGAGAATCGTTTTCCGGTCTGTTCTCACCGGCTCCATTCGTAACGGCGAGGTCGATTTCCACAGGATTGAAATCCAATCCAAGATTGACCCCGATATCGCGCTTACCGTATGAACTGAATCCGCTCATGCCAGTCATTATCGCCCTGTCGGCAAAGAACATGCTTGAACCTGATCTGAAGTAATTGTAACCGAATGGCCTTTTGAATTGCCCTGCGGTAATTTCAAATCCATCAGTGACCTGAGCGTTGAGAGTCAATACTTCAAGGAATAGAACGATGTTCCTGTCATTACTCTCCCCATCATACTTGGTCGGCTTGAGCTTGAACTCGATCTTCGCGTCCAGCCATTCATTAATAGTGGGAATCCATGTTACATCCGCAATAGCGCTGAAACCCATATCAGGATCAGCATCCTCTTCTCCGGAGATATCGAACCCGAAAATTCCATAGCCTTTAAATTTAAGCAGTTCCGACCCGCCGGTGGAGAACTCACCGGTTGCGAAAACAGTAGTAGAAATAACAAGAAGTAAAAACAGGAATCTTACCCCGTACATAAATGACCTCCCTTTTTGGAATTTGACCTTAAAACCATGGCAGGAAGATCAGAAACGAGTGTTAACTGGTAATGTGCGAGATGTTAAGAATTTGTTAAGATAAAACCGGAATGTGGGTTAAAAGGGAAGGAGAATAGAACAGACTGTATTTTTGCGGTCAGGATTCAGGACCGCGATCGTGATGAATGGGAAACGCGACGGTGAACATGCTGCCTTCCCCGGGAGTACTGGTAACCCTTACCCAGCCACCGTGGAGTGTCATTATATGCTTTACTATGGCCAGTCCGAGACCTGTTCCACCCCTGCTTCTGGATCTGGCCCGATCAACAACGTAAAATCTCTCGAACAACCTGGGAAGGTACTCCTGTGAGATTCCGGAACCTGTATCTGCGATAACTATCGTGACATACTTCCCTCGAAGATCGGTTCTGACAGTGACGTACCCTGAGGTGGTGTACCTGATCGCATTCTCAAGCAGATTAACAAGAACCTGTTCTACACTATGACGGTCAGCATCGATCGGAGGAAGTTCCTTCTCGATCTCGACATCCAGGAGCAGTCCTTTCTGATCAGCCTGTCTCCTGAAAATTCCAATAGTATCATTAATGATATTCTCGATCATGACCGGTTTGAAATCCAACGTCATCGATGGGTGCTCAAGCTCGGACAGGGTCCGGATGTCATCGGTCATTCTGATCAGACGATCGGTGTTCCTGAGGATAGTCTCGATATGTTTCCTGGATTCTTCATCCGCCCCTTCAAGAAGGGTTTCCGAGAACCCCTTTATTGAAGTTAGCGGAGTGCGCAGCTCATGCGATACGTTGGCGGCAAAATCTCGTTTAATCCGCATAAGTTTTTCGGCTTCGGTAATATCCCTGAATGTGAATACTTTTCTATCGGTTTCGGAAACAGGAGCAACACTCACCGTGTAGACATTTCCAGCGGACTTCACTTTGCCCTCAGACACATCGTCATGAAGTGCGATACTGATGAAATCCCTGAATTCCGGAGCGGAGATGTAATCCAGATAGTCGTTTGAATGAGATTGTTTTTCACCACAGGCGATCTTGATGAAGCTCCGGTTTGCTGTAACAACTGCGCCAGAATGGTCGATGACAACAAGACCCTCAATTATTGAACCGAGTATCGCGTCCTGAGCGGCATTCTGTTCTGAAAGCTCATTTACCAGCTGCATGGTTTTCTCAATCATCCCGTTGATATCGGTTGACAGCTGATCCAGTTCTTTGATCGAGCAGGGAGCAGCTCGTGCGGAGAAATCCCCTTCCTTAACCCTCCTGGTAACCCCCGCAATACTTTGTATCGGGATCGATATGCTCCTTGAGAAAAACCACGCAGCAATAAGCCCCGCAAGGAGAACGGCGGAAGTTAATACGGTGATATCCACAGCAATCTGATTGATAGTCGAGCTGAGATCTGAGAAGAAAAGACTTGTCCTGATAACGGCAGGAATTGAATCATTCACGATTACCGGAACTGCGGCGTAGAGCATATCTTGCCTCAGTGTTTCACTGTATCTGGTTGTATTACCGGTTCTTCCGTTAAAGGCACAGATAACTTCCGGTCTTGTTCTGTGATTCTCCATGCTGTCAGGTTGTTCTTCCGAATCAGCCAGTACAGTTCCGTCTCTCGCAATGATTGTTATCCTGATACCCAATCTGGGTCCGATAATGTCTGTGAGAGAATCAAGACTGGCGGAATCGTGCTCGAGAAGATGAGCGACCGTGATTTCGAGTGCTTCAGCAGTTCTGGTGAGATCCGTGAACGCGGCTGACGTGAATCTTGATTTTACGGTTCCGAATACAAGTAGCGGAGCGAGAACAGCAAGGAGAATTATTACAAAGAGATAGCCCCTGAAGGACTTAATAAAGATAGATCTCACCCGGACTCCTCCAGTTTGTATCCTATTCCGTGAATGCTCCTGATAATACTGCCTGAGTCTCCGAGTTTCTGACGTATATGTCTGACATGAACATCGATGGTTCGTTCAAAGACAAACTTCTCACCATGCCATAGTATCTCGAGAAGCCTTTCTCTGGATAGAATTCTCCCCTTAGCTTCGGCGAGGATCTGAATTATCCGGAATTCGGTTGGAGTTAGATCGAGCTGTCTCCCATCAACCTTAATACTGAATCTCTCCGGCTCAATAATGATTCTGCCACCAATGTCGATGACAGTTCTATCTTTTTCAGAAGGTGAGGTTCTTCGTAGAACAGCCCTTACCCTCGCGACCAGTTCTCTTGGTGAGAAGGGTTTAGTGACATAATCGTCCGCGCCCATCTCGAGGCCGGTTATTCTGTCCGGTTCATCCACCATAGCTGTCAATATGATAACAGGAAGCAGTGATGTTCTATCTGACGATTTGAGCCTTCTGCAGACTTCCGTTCCGTGCATGTCGGGGAGCATCAGATCGAGGATCAAGAGGTCCGGCATTGTTTCTTTTATAGAGTCAAAAAATTCTGCTGCATTGCTGAAGCACTTCGTGCTGAATCCGGCACGCTCAAGGTGAAGAGAAACAAGATCAAGGATGTCATGCTCATCATCCACAACAGATACAGTTTTTCGAACTGAGTCCATCTCACCTCCAGTGATCGGATCAAGGCTGTTCCTTATTGTACGGGTCGAACAGGTACTTTATGTAATCAAGGGAATCCTCTATAAGAAAGGGAATTGCCTTCGCGTAAGTATCCAGTATAACGATAGCATTTACCGGAGAATCCGCTTTGCTGGCTGCCCTGAGCCTCTCGGCCACCGAGTAATTCACTTCCTGAATATTATCGTAAATCTTTTTCAGACCCTTAAGCTCAAAATCCGCTTCCCTGCCTTCCCTGTGAATGAAATACTGTGCCAGAAGGTAGGTTGATACAGCCCGGTAGACTGTTTCATCCCTGCTTGCAAGCGGAAGGTGAAAACGTGCCATCGGCTTGAAAAACTCCGTATGCGGACAGCCGGAAACCGCTATCAGAAGTCCCATCAATGAACTAAGGCCCTGCTGTGCTGAGGTCTGTTGAGATATATGTCTGCCCTCTGTCAGAACTTCAAGATGCACTCTGTCGTAGGAAAGCACATGGTCGAAATGTTCTACGATATCCACTATACTCAGTGCGAGAGGGCAGTACCTGTGACTGTCCGCCTGGAGCGGGCAATTGGGACACTGATGAAAATCAAGTTCCGTCCATGCGGGAGGATTCAAAGGGGTTTCTACCAGCAGGTTAAGCTTTGCAGGATCCAGTTCAACACGGAACTCCTCAGTCTTATCGTCTGACAATCTGAAACGGTATTCGATAATTACACTGTTCATAATTTCTAATTCTTAGCAAAACGGGTCAGGCACCAAATCTTGAATTTTGTACTTTAGTGTCTTTAGTTTACTCTTCCTGCTCGGCTGCCAGGGAATCCTCAACAATTTCGAGGTACTCCGTCCATTCTTCCCGGAGGTCATGGATATTGCTGGTTTCTCTCAGGTTTCTGATGATATGCTGAGATCCAAGCATTTCGTGGCCGAACTCAGCGGAAATGTAAGTCAATGCCTGCATATTCTGGTCTTCTGTGGAGACCTGTCTTGAGAGTATTTCAGCAATAACGCAACTGGTTCCTGTCATGAAAGGTCCGATGATCTGGAATTCGGGGGAAACAAGTGCCGCTTCAGCGAATTCCGCGGAGTAGAGAATTCCACCTGCGGCTTCCGGGTCCATTCTCGCATTAAGTCTGATCTGTGCCGCTGAAAAGGGAGGTATTGTATGAACCTGAAGTGATTCAGCGGAAGCGTACGATACCAGGCTGATACCGCTGCTGCGGATACTATTGATTATTTCCTGAGCTTCAATCTCTACAGATTCCCTTCTGAGTGTATACATTGCTGATTCGTACAAAAGTCCCGAGTCAGTGGCTTCTTCATACGTAGTAGTATCAGGGGGGAAGAACTCCAGTCTTCTTACCATTGTGAAGGCAGGATATCCGCCAAGGTAGGAAGGGTTGAAAAATACGGGACCTAATTCATCTGTCCAGAGTGTGTCCGAAGAGAACGCTACAAGTTCTTCGGAAACGAAGCCTGAAAGAGGAGTGCTCTCCTCAATCAGCATCTCCCCGAAATCAACTATGACCAGAGAATCAGGAACAGCGGGAATCTGTTCGGCGAGCATGTCTTCCATACCCGATTCCAGATCCCACATAATCCTTCTTACCGTTGAATACTGGGGCAGAAGCGGTATTTCCCAGCTCTGCAGAAAGAGGGTATCATCCTGAACAGATGCTGAATCAAGCGTGAAGGTAAGAGTGGATTCGTGGAGGGAGTCAAGAAGTAGAACATGATAACTTCTGATGGATGGGTTCCCTGAATACATACTGAGGAAAGGTTCCGTTCTCTCTCCCGTTTCGATTCTGATGCTGTCCCCGAATACTTCCGCGATCTGAGATCTTGTTGCTACTATCTGCTCGCCAGGGGCTGAATAGACCAGGGAGTCGATTCTGTTCATGGTGATTTCCAGATCTGATTCATCAGGCAGAACCTGAACTGTAATATACCTTAGTAGAGAGCCGGCAGGTCTGATGAAGAAATCCGGACTGGTTTCGAAGAATTCTCTCAGATATTCTTCCTCGGGCCGGGGAGGAGTGGTATTGATAACGACGTATCTGGCTGTTATCTGCCCGCGAGTGTCTAAGATTAGATAATCTACCTCAGCAAGGCTGGCCATGCTGATCATTGCTGCAGCAAGAGGGAATCTCAGGGCGCTGGCGCTCATATACGTCTGGTAGAGGTACTGCTGGTATACTCCGGGCTGTTCTGACTTTATCATATCGAGATATTCCCTGGCTGTCATTTCACCCAGGTTCTGCATGCCTATCTGCGCGATGAGCAGTTCCTCAGCCTGTCCCACTGTGAAATCCTGCCAGTTATTCTCCTTCAAATATAATCCCTGAAGCTTCTGATCGATAAGGCCCTGAAAAGCCTCCTCCGATATCTGAGCGCTCATAAGAAGCATCATTGACTCGGGATCAGGGTTGCCGCTCTGCTCAAGCATTGAGCGGTACTGCTGACTCCAGGATTGAAGGGCCTGCTGGTACTCATCAGGCAGAATATCCTTGCCATCCACCGTGGCGACAGGACGCTGATATGGATTTCTGGGAGTGTTGTCTCCTTCTCCCATACCCCATCTCAGAAAGATAAGTGCAACGAATATGACAATTGTAGCAATCAGGAATATCTTAGCGTTATCTCTTAGCCAGGTTAACATCATTCTCCCCCGAAACTGGATTGGTTTTTTGAAGAAGCAAAAATACACACCTTCAGCGCATTATGCAAGGTCTGTCAGGATACATTCATGCTGAAAAAGGGAATATGAAAATCAGGAAATACAGTGAAATACACAACATGGCCGTTAATGCTTCAGGAGGAACGATACTTGTGGCAGCAGGACCGGATATCTACCAGTCGGGACGGCTTCAGAGTACAGTAGTAAAAAAATTCAGAAAAGAGCTTGATTACGAAATATTTCGATTCGACGCTGTTGAACTCCGAGAGGGTGACCTGAAAAGACATCTTCTCGAGAACTCACTGTTCTCCGCTGGGAAACTGATAGTGATATCGGATATTCACAAGCTCTGGAAAGCTACAGTGCCCGAACTGCTTGATGCCGCACAAGAAGGGCTCATCGATTCAGCCCTTTTCCTGTCATCTTCGAAGGTCCCAAGGGAATCTGCAATATTGAGAAAACTGGAGAAAGCAGTGCCTTTCTATGTGTGCTACGAACCTTTCGACAGTGATATGCCCGGCTGGGCAAAAAGACTGGCTTCAGAGGAAAACATCAACCTGTCGAGAGAAGCAGTCCAGCTTCTGATTGAGTATTCGGGAAGGAATCTTAGAAGATTGTCTGATGCAGTGTCGAAACTGGCCTTGTACCATGGTCCCGGAGTTCAGGTTGACAGAGACAAAATGATGGAAGTCATCTCGGGAACGGGAGGGGCTGATATCTTCCATCTCGGAGATATGATTTTCTGCAACAGAAGGGGGGAAGCGGTGGATACTGCATGGTCTCTTCTACAATACGGAGAGGAACCGGTAGGGATGCTCGCTTACCTTTTCAGCTTATGGCAGAAGGTCATCTGGGCAATGGAAATAGTTGAGGGAGGTGGAGGCAATCGGGAAGTATCAGCGAAAACAGGAGCGAGATATCCACTTCTTGATAAGCTCATGAAATTCACGAGAACCGCTTGCAAGGTTGATACAGCAGTCGTTGCAGAGGCGTTCGCGGAAGCTGATCATGGAATAAAAACAGGTGTTGATCGCCTTCTGATTTTTTCGAGATTGATCTTCACCTTGACAAGCGGACATTTATAAACGACAATTGAGCTTGTATTATATATTAAGTGAAAACCAATAGGTAATCTATCCTAGGAGGAGAGCATGGCAGAGGTACTCGAAAAGAAGATTCTAGACCTGCTTGATCGCAGGGAAGAACTTGTCGGTCGCCTGAACAATCTGGAAACCATGAAACCGGATACAAATACCAGAGTGTATCAGAAGATCCGAGAAGACTACAGTACCAAGCTTCAGGGGGTGCTGGAGAAGATAAACGAGCAGAGAGGCTCTCTGGAAAAGAAGGCAAAAGAACTTGCTGCTCAGATCAGTAATAAAGAAAAGGTTTTCACTGAGCAGTCGGATCAGGTTGATGAACTCCAGATCAGAGCAAAACTTGGAGAATTCAATCATGATAACGATGATTTCAAAAATGAACTCAATCAATCGGAATCCGATCGTGATCAGACTTCAGGATCCCTTGATAAACTTCGGAAGGAACTGAGTGATCTGAATGGTGTGCTCAGTGATGTTGACCATGCTACTTCCGCAGGTGTTCCAGGTTTGGATTCACCATCCAAACCCAGAGCAGCTGCCACTGAAGATATCATCGACATTGAGGATGACGAACTGATAGAAGAGGTCGGAGGTGACGATCTCGACGTAGACATCGATAGCATCTCAGGTGATTCGGACGAGAACAAGTGCCCCAGCTGCGGGCACGTCAACCCACCTCATCTTGTAGTCTGTGAAGAGTGCAACGCTGAACTTGAAGACCTGAGCCAGGATCTTGATGACGAGTTCGACTTTGATGATATGGATGTTGATATCTAAACTGGTGAATAACGGATAAAAGATATGAGGCTGTCTGTTTCGCAGGCAGCCTTATATCATATTGATATATAATTCGGCTATCTGCACCGCGTTGAGGGCCGCACCTTTTCTAAGATTGTCCGCGAGGACCCAGAACTGAAGGACTGAGGGATCACGTGGATTGTTACGGATTCTATCCACAATTACGATGTCGGTGTCTTCCACATCAAGAGGTGAAGCGCCTGATTCTGAAACGGTAACTCCCGGGGATTCTGCAAATAATCTGGTGGCTTCATTACTTTGGACAGGATTATCGAATTTTACAACTACCGCTTCCGTATGCCCGGTTCTTACAGGAACCCTCGCGGTTGCTGCGAATATCGGGAAATCCATTCCAATTATCTTGCAGGTCTCATTCATAAGCTTGACCTCTTCGCCACAGTAACCGCCTGTATCAGGCGGGCCGATACTTGTGATGATATTCTCATGGATACTGTCAGCAGTATTTGCAGGTAAGGTGCCATTCTGCTGCCTTTTCAACTCTTCAAGCGCTGGTGTCCCGGCACCCGAAACCGCCTGGTATGTGGATACCGAAATCCATTCGATCCTCCCAAGTTGTGCAAGAGGGTTAAGAGCTACCGCAAGCTGGATGGTTGAGCAGTTGGGATTGGCGATGATATTCTCTTTTCCGGTAATGAGGTGTCCGTTAACCTCCGGCACCACCAGCAGTACATCCGGATCCATTCTGAAAGCGGAGGAATTGTCAATTACCACAGCTTCTTTTGCGATGCACATAGGTACCCAGTTTTTTGCTATATTTGCAGAAGTGGCACCAAAGAGTATCATTCCCTTGTTGATTGTTTCCGGTCTTAATACCTCTACCGGGTAATCAATGTTTCTATACCGGACAACTTTACCTTCAGATCTGTCTGAGGCAAAGGGATGAAACGATACAGAAGGAAAGGAGCGATCCTGAAGCACCTTGATCATAGTTTCGCCAACGAGCCCTGTTGCTCCGACAACACCACAATTAATCAT
The DNA here is from genome assembly GCA_030609965.1 of Candidatus Fermentibacterota bacterium. Classification (GTDB taxonomy): domain Bacteria; phylum Fermentibacterota; class Fermentibacteria; order Fermentibacterales; family JCC-6; genus Aegiribacteria. Next base: position 7,392 of record JAUWSQ010000049.1, on the reverse strand, counting down.
TGTTTCACCTCCGCATACAATAACCGATACATATTTGCCGCAGTTCTGTGGTCAACCCTCGTATTTATTTCCTGTTCAGGCACACGCATTACTTCGCTTAATCATCGCAACCCTGATTCGCCTCCGCCTGTATCCGAGAATCAGATGATCCTTCCGGTTCTTCAGGGGGGAGCAACTGGATGCAGCGAGGTTACTTCCATCGATATACCGGCTTCTCTGGCTGCCACCAGCGATATTCAGTACAGCCCCGAACGTTTTCCCGGCAGGGGAGATATAAAGGAGCTGGTCGAGCAGATACTCAGAAGTGAAGGAGTACCCCGCGAGATTGCTGCACTCGTCTGGATTGAAAGTGATTTCACTGTGGGCTGCTATTCCAGAATGGGAGCCGCTGGTCCCTGGCAGCTTATGCCCACCACGGGGCGCGAACTCGGCTTGAAGATTGACGATTACATTGATGAGAGATATTCCTGGGTTGCATCCACAAGAGCTGCAGCAAGATATCTTACACACCTGCACAACATTTTCGATGACTGGTCTTTAGCAATTGCAGCCTACAACTGCGGTCCGGGAAGGGTTCAGGCAGGACTTCGGCAGGGGGGCAATACTTTCGGTGAAATAGAGTTGCCGGGTGAGACGGACGCCTTTGTTCCACGTTTCGCTTCCGCCGCTGAGGCTTATGTCCAGGTAGAGCTTGACTCGGATAAGCTTGCCGTGGTCTGGGTTCCTTCAGGTTTTGATCTCAGATTGCTTGCCGCTGAAACCGATCTCAGCATTGATATGCTTATGGATTTTAACAGATCTTTCCTGATGGAAAAAACGCCGGCAGAGGGGGAGGCCTGGGAAATAGTCGTTCCAGTTGAATATGCCGGTGAAGTGTTCAATACCGCCTGGGCTATTGATCCTGCCAGGTACATCGTGAAGGAGGGGGACAGCTGGAGCTGGATAGCTTCTGCAATGGGAGTGTCTTCAGAAGTTCTTATGGGACTGAATCCTGCAGGATCGCTTCAGCCGGGCATGTACATAAACATACCTGAAAGTCAGCGACAACCCGTAAATGCAGGATACGTTGAAAACCCTCAATTCATAAGGTATACAGTTCGAATGGGTGACACACTGGGCGAGATCGCAGCAGGTGTAGGTGTGAGTTCCCGGGAGGTGTCCCTGTGGAACGAAATGTCACCTGGTGATACCATATTCCCGGGGGATGTTCTTCTTCTGCGCCGTTCCGGCAGTTCATCGGATCCGGAACCGGCAGAATCCAGACCCACCCTTCCCGCTGGTGATGAAATAGATATAGTATCAGGTGGAGGAAGAATTGAGCATACAGTTATTGAGGGAGATACTCTCTGGGATCTTGCCTTAAGATACGGAGTTTCCATAGAGCAGATCATGTACCTGAATTCACTTGAGAATAATATACTCTCTTTGGGGGACATTCTTGTAATTATACCTGAGTAGGTGAGTGAGAATAATGGCATTATTTGAATCGGGATCCAGAAAAATACTGAGAAAGATCAGAAAATTCGCCAGTGAAGGAAGTGTTAACAGGATTTCCTCTACAGTTAAAGAGGAAAAGGGAGTTCTCCTTGAGGAAAGCACTGTCGCGCTGGAACTGGTTGAGCTGCTGCTTGACATCGGTCATCCAAATCTGGCGGCAAGTGTTGGCGAAGAAGTCATGCATCGTCACAGACAGATCGCAAAGGAAGTACGAAACCTTTTCATAGGCAGGTTGAATGAATTCTCCAGATCCACCGACCTTCTGAGAGTGATTTGGAAAAGCTATATCGATATTCATGATTACAAGGGCGCAATAAGTATCCTCCGGCAGGCTGATGAGATAACCGTTTCCAGCCTGTTCGATGTTATCAGAGAAAAAATGCAGAGTTCAATGCGCTTCGACGGTACTGTTCACCCTGAAGCCGACCAGTATTCACTCCTGGAATGGGGATTATGTCTCCACCGCGAAATCAGGTCAGGCGAGGCAATAGACTTTTTATGGAAAGTTTGCAGGGAGGTCGAGTTTCCCCACCGGGATATATCCCTTCTTGCGTTCTGGATGGGTAATCAGATAAAGGATCTGGACAGCAGCTACTTGATCTCACTTATGGGTATTGCAGCTGTCTCGAGTAAAATGGATCGGGCTCTGCAATTCGCGAGCAAGCTGTCTGACAGTGAACCATCACTCGATGAAGCGATAGATGCCGCAGAAGTAATTGAGAAATGGATGGTACCAGCTGACCGTTCTGGTAAATCAGCAGCATTTCTTGCAGAGATGTACACTGCTGCCGGCAAGACCGAAGCTGCATCAAAAACCCTGGAGAGTATATACAGTAAAAGCCTGGACCGGGAAGAGCTTGAATCAGCAATTGAAGACCTTGTAGCCCATCCCGAAAGCGGCGCAGCTCCCCTTCTGCTTTCAGCCCAGATAAACCTGGAAAAAGGAAGAATTCCTGAAGCTACTGAAGCTCTCGAGAGGGCATTCGAAGCGGGGGATGGTGATAGCAGGAAGTTGATCGATGTCTGCCGTGACATCCTGACTGAAACGGGGGACAATACAGGTACTATTGCTGTTAAACTCGCTCTATACCTGGTTGATGCTGGAGATATCAAGGACGCTGTATTCTCTTTGCTCCCTATAGTTAATGCGGATTATTCATTGGTATTTGAACAGATAGAGAAGCTGATCATCCGGGACAGGAATAACGCGTATGTTCTCTCATTACTTGCTGCGGTCCTGTTCGAAACTGGAAAAAGGAATGAGGCTTCTGCCACTCTTGCGCACCTGTCGAGAAGAACTGATAAGAAATTCTGCAGCGAAGCCGCGGCTGTATTTGATTTATTGGAAAACCAGATTGAACGGTATCCCGAACTTAGAGAAGCCAGAGCCCTTTTCAGGCTTCGCTCAGAGAGGGAGCAGGATGCAGCTGAAGACTGGTTCAAACTTCTGCTCAAGGGGAGAAATCCTTCACCGGAAGGCCAGAAGTTACTGAGGAAGGATGAAATCTCCGTTGGCTCAGTACAGGATATCGAAGATGCCGGTTTCAGCCCGAACACTCCATGGCAAGCATTGGTAGTAGCACTGATCTGTCTGCGTGAGAACAATATGGTATATGCAGGCAAACACCTTGTCAAGGCGATGGAAACACCTGAACTTCAGGAGATCATTATCGACAGGATAGCGAAACTGCCGGATGATTTGCGTGATCAGCTTGATCTGCAGAAGATATTCACCAGGATAGCCGCGGGAAGGGCTGCTGAATCAGTTGCGTCAATCCTTGAGAAGATTGAGGGTGATGAGGACTGGAAGATAACCCTTGCATCGGAGCTCAAGTGGGACAATCCCGCTGAGGAGGCACAGTTCAAGGTCAAGTACCTGCTTTCCAGGAACAGGATTGTCCTTGCCGGATCTTCCTACGTTGAAGGAAGTATAGGTGAGCCCCTGATTGATAGTGTGGCGCAGGCCTGTTCCGAAACACTGAGGGACAGGTACAAGGAAGCTCTGGACCTTCTTGCAAAACCTGTGAAAAGAACCTGGTCAAGTACTATGGCCAGGACCGTGCTGGAATTCATACTGCCGAAAGCACCCTCTATGGGTCTCAAGATCAGAAAACTCATCGCTGAATCATTCAAGACTGATAAAAAATTCGATGATGTATCGAACATATTAGCCCCTGTTTTGAGGGAAGATGGTGTACTGGAGTTACTTGAAAGCATGATCGAAGATCATCCCGGAGAATACCCCATTCTGGATTCACTTACAAGGACTGCCTCGGCAAGAGGAGACTTTCAAAGGTTCCATAAATATTCCGCGGTTATGCTCGATATCGATTCTGGCAAAGTGGAAGAACTTATGAAAATGGCTCTTGCCATGGCAGCTGATAGTTCATCGGGCAGAGCGTACCTTTACGCCGCAAGATTAGCATCTCGCTACCGGATCAGTGCTGATATTGATGATCTGATTACGAAAGCCGTACTTATTATGCCTGAGCTTTCCAAGGAAGGAATAATTGAGGAGTTCCATAACAAGATCGGACCATCCCCAGGGGCAATATGCGCTGTCGCAGCCGGAAACGCATTGGCCTTCAGCAGAAACTGCAGAGATAACCCCGGCATAAACATTCCCCTTAACGAAACGATTATCGATATCGCTATCGGAGACTGGACTCCTGAAAATCATGCGGAAGCTCTGCTGGATCTGGCCGAACAGGCACTATCCAGTGGATTTTCAGAGAAAGCGGAGAACATACTGTGTGACCTTGCCCGGAATAGTGACCCGCCATGGCAAACAGAGGCCTCCAGGAAGATGCTCGCTGAGGTCGTAGCAGGTAGGGCAGACAGGATCAGATTCTGGCAGTCGGTTGAAGTTGATGCTGTTGTTGTAGAAGCTCTTGATAGACTCTTTCCCGATGGATTCGGGAAAATAAACAGTGATGAAGCCAGAGTTATTGCCCCGGCAGTACTCAGCTCCGGCCAGGGTATTAGAAGATTGTTCCAGCTGGCGGACGATGAACTGCTCTTTCCACCTGGCGATATTCCACTCAGAAAGAAACTGGCTGAAACCTGCATGAGCAGTCTTGATGAAATGATGGACGAAGACACTCTTTCGGTTGCTGAAACAGAAAAACTTCTTGAAATACTCCTTTCGGCTGGAATGTTTGCCGAAGCTGTTTCGGTTGCCAGAAAGAATGGTTCGAACGGAATACTGTCCAGATTGAGGGATGGCCTTGCTGCCGCCAGGAGAGAACTGAAGGATGAGGGTAATGCCTTCGACATGGTTATTTCCGGGAGGTCAAGTGAAGCCCTGAAAATCCTTGATGAGGCTGATGAAGAATCCTCACGGGCAATGGATACAAGGGCTCTGGCTTTATGGAATCTCGGATTCAGGGATCAGGCCATTTCAGCATGGATGAAAGAATACAGAGTAACAGAAGATGTGGCTCCCCTGAAGAGGCTATTCTGGGCTCTTGAACAGGCGGGTGCTCCTATGGAGAGAATAGCCCTGCGCAGGTTCATTGCAGGGAAATTCCCCGTCCTTACAGGAATACTTCAGCAGGCGGGCCCTGCTTACAACCCGGATCAGATGGAATTAATATCGGGACTTCGGATCGAGACGAAAACAAAGAAGGTGAAAAATGGATGACAAACCGGAAGTTGAAAACACTGATCATACTATGGAGGAACTGATTACCGGGATTGGAAAACTTGTTTACAAGCTCAACGAATCCGTGGTGAATATTGACACTCGTATAGAAAAGCTTGAAACAGCTTTCTCATCTCTGCTTCTGGAGAAGTTTGATGGGATGACAGGGGAGCTGGTGAAGTCCAACGAGCTCCTTGCCGGTATGCGGAAAGACTTCAGCGGTGGTCAGGAGAAACTCCTGAAGGCTCTGATTGAAGGCCCTGAGGACTCCATCAAGAAGGAGCTGTTCACAAAAGAATTTGCTGAAGTGTCCCATCTCATCACTGAATCCGTGTCATCCATCCAGAAGACGGTTACCGATGTGATTGGCCAATCCAATGAGAACAGGGGAGTTATCTTCTCAGAAAATATTAAGATTCTCACTGATGGAATGGGTGAAATATCTTCGAAAATGGACCAGTCCAGAGACGTCATCCAGGAGAAGCTGGTAGAGATTAAGACTTCTACAGCGGAGGACGTTAGTTCGATATCAAACAGTGTCAAGGAAAGCACCGAGGCTCAGAAGGAGCAGCTTGAACAGATGAAGGACCTGCTTTCGCTCCACTCAGTTGAAGTCAAAGATAACAGAGTAAAAAATCTGAACCGTTCCGCAATAGTACATTTCAACAACGCTGAATTAGATCAGGCCTGCTCAGATCTCAGAGAAGCTATTGAACTCAGCCCCGACAGTCCCGAGCTGCTTGCGAACATGGCTCACATCGAAGCATCCCAGGGAAAACTGACTGAGGCGGAAGAACACTTCAGAAAAGCTCTCGAAATTAATCCTGAGCTTGAACCTGCTATCTCCGGTCTTGGAACCGTATTAGTAATAACCGGAAGATCCGGTGATACCATCGATTTTCTTCAGAAGCATCTGAATGAGGATTCCAATGCATCAGCCAGCATTATGATTGCCCTGAGCAGAGCTTACGTTTCCCAGGGTGACCATGCGAAAGCCCTTGCAGTCCTTGAAAAGGCCGAAAAGACATCTCCGGGACATCCTGAACTGGAACAGGAACTTGCCAAGTACAAGGATTAAACTTCTTGGAATAATCCTGTTAATCGCTGTGGTGCTCATCGGGTGCAGAATACTTCAGCCGGATGAAAACCACATTGACAACCTCTCATGCCATGAGAGAAGCCTGCTTGCAGAAGCAAGTGGAGATTCTCTGCTTTCAGAAGGGCTGGAAGAAGAGGCCAGAGATGCTTACCTGATAGCTGCTCTGCTCATTACACAGGAAGACAGCCTGAGAAACGGTCTTGTATGGAAGGCGGCCGGATCCTCTGATTTTCCAAGTTTAATCACCGCCCAGCTGCTGCTTGAACAACCGGATTCTCTGGCTCCTTACAGGGCACTTGAACTGGGAGGTGCAGGGATCGCAGGAGAGCTCCTTTCACGCACTGACTGCGTTATGCCGGAATATCTTCAACTTGTTCTTGCCGATTCCCTTATTGAGGCCGACTCCGCCGTACTTGCTTTGAGAGCCCTTGGTGGAGTCCCGGGAGATTTGCCCGAACGGGCTCTGCGGAGCAGGAATATACTATTTTACCGTGGATACCTGGAAACCGGGCAGCTCACTTCAGCGGATTCTCTCTTAACTGCAGCTGAAAGTACAGACGATGATGAGTTCCTGTCACTTCTGTATCATTACAGGGGTATCTGGATGCTGGAAAATGGTCTTCCGGGATACAGGGATATTTTTCTGCACTCCTTCGAACTCTGGCCTGCTGCTCCGGTTCATGCCGGCGCTTACGATGAATTAAGACTGGAAATACTTAACGACAATAATTTTGCCGCTTCCGTTGCCGATCCATTCTATAGTGGAGGACTCTGGAACGAATTGTACGATATTGCCCTGAACTCCACTGATCCTGATCCACACCTTTGGTATCTCGCTGCACGTACCAGGGACAGGCTGGGTTTCTACGGGACAGCGGTCAGCATGCTTGATGAATATCTTGTCAGATGGTCCGGTTCCGAGGATGCGCCCGATGCGATGATTTATCTCGGGCGGGATCTTGGACGTTCAGGTGACTGGCAGAGGGGGCTCGCGGTTCTGAAGCAGTACGGGGAGGCTTTCCCGGAGCACTACAGGATCGGGAATCTCCCCTGGTATATCGGAGATCTGCTGGTGGAGAACAGGCTCTGGCAGCAGGCCATCCCATGGTTTCAGCTGACCCTTGAACGCTACCCTTACAATGTTACAGCGGAT
>JAUWSQ010000034.1 GCA_030609965.1 Candidatus Fermentibacterota bacterium | reverse complement strand
TCCGGCGCTTAATGCCAGCAGGAAGAACAATATGAATTGTTTGAACATAATCCTGTTTTTCCTCCGATCTACGGGTTCGGGTTGTCGTGATCGGTCTATCTTACAACTGCAATTCTCGAGGTGGCTATCTTTCCGCCCGATGATACCCTTGCGAAGTACACTCCTGCTTCTTCGATATCAAAACAGGAAGCTGTGTTTTCACTTAGGGTTCCGTTCACTACGCATCTTCCACTGGTATCGTAGATCGAAATGGTACCCGATCCTTCGCATAGTTCTCCGGCAGTAACAGAAATACTTCCGCTCGAAGGATTGGGACTGACACTTATCAGTAGTTCACCGGTATTAAATTCTACAGGGTCATCCCCCTCCATACCTGTTACACCTCCAAGATATTCGTACCAAGCGTTATGTACTTCCGTACCTGAAGAAGCATGATTCTGCACGAATACTGCCAGGTGAAGGTTTTCGAATACCCAGCCGCCCGTGTCATAATCCACATTTACAACAACAGTGTCCGGATACGATGGTCCGAAACTTACAGCCTGCCCTGTGGCACCGAACAGCTCTTCTCTGAATGCCTGCTCGAAAGTTGAACTTGCAAAGTATCCGACACCGGGTATTCCGCTTTCTACTATGATCGCATGAACTTTAAGATCAGTATCGCCAAGGTTCTCCTCAGCGATCAGGGTGATCTGGATGGTACCGCTCCCATAATTCACGTAATTCTCCACCTGGATTTCCAGATGACACGGGACGGCCATTCTGGAGTTGAAAGCACTGATCAACCCGCCGGAACTGTTGGTTGCTTTTATTGTACCTCCAAACTGAATCCATGGAACCGAGTTCACCCCGTAAATACTCTTGCGGTAGTTCTGTTCAGCAGGATTCGCCAGATAAATGGGATCTGAGCTGGATGGCCATGAAACGTGCGGTCGAACGACGGCAAGATCACTGGGGTGGCTGCTGATGAAAGCATTCAAAGTTGGTTCGAAACTCCAGCAGGGACCGCATCCGCAATTCGTAAAATCCTCAAGCAGAACGACCCTGTCTGCACCATATGCGATAGATGATAGTATAATTAGTACAATGATTAACGCTGACCTTTTCATTTCAACCTCCTGAAATACAATTAGTGATCCCATTTTCAGATAACAGAATAATCTGTTTACATTTATGAAAAGGCTGCGGATGGCTGCAGCATATCAGAACCTCCTCATCTGTTTCACAGCTTGGCTGCTGTGAATTAACAGGGAGTCAGTTCAGTTGAGGAGACAGCAGCTTGCTGCGTATTTGTATTCTGGAACTCTCACGGAGTTCATGGCTGCAGATCAGTTGCGCGGACGCAAATACATATACCACCCCCGTATGAGAAATGATTTCCAGTTGTTACATTATGAAATATTATACGGTTAACTCTTTTATGTCAATCTGCACAATCCTGAGGAGCTGAAGAGTAATCCCTCCATTTCAAGAAGGGCGCGCTTCATTACAGGACCTCCCTGGAAGCCGCCGATGCTGCCATCTGACCTGACGGCTCGATGGCATGGGATAAGCAGAGGGAACGGGTTGGTTGCCAATGCGTTGCCGACAGCCCTCGCAGCTCCTGGTTTTCCTATCCTGCGGGCAAGCCAGCCGTAACTGCGAACCTCTCCCCTCGGGATCTTCCTCTCCTCCAAGAGTACTGCTAGCTGGAAACCGGAGCATTCACTGAAATCGAGGATACGGATATCGAACTCCGGTATTCCTCCTGAAAGCATAGCATTGATTTCATCGGATAGTCGCTGTATATGATCGTTCAAACCGGGAGATATTCTGGGAAATACAGTTGAAGCAAGGACTGATGCGGATTCATTTTCGCTGCTTAGGAAGATCCTCCTTACAATGGAATCTTTTCGAGTATTGAAGCATACTATGGATACCTCGCCCAACCGTGTCTGCAAGCTGTGAATAAACAGGGACGGAGGCTTTTTATTCATAAGAAGCTGATAATTCGTAGATAGCATCCAGTATACGGTTTTCACCGCTGAACAGCATTCCCGCGTCCAGTGGTATCTGCACATCCGGCCTCATCGTAGTCCCTTCCCCTTCAACTCTCTGGAAATACTTCGTCGGATAGCTTACGGATAATCCTGACCATGGCAGTTGAGCGGTTCTGACTTCACCAAGATGATTGGGGGCTCCACCGGTATTCTCCCCGAAAACTATAACTCCTGGAATCTCGCTTATTTCAATTGCGTTGAGTATGCCGGATGAGTAAGTCCACCTGCCTATAATCAAGTACAGCCGGATACCGCTATTCTCAGAAAGGTCTCCAAGCCAGCTTATCAGAGGTGCTGCTACCAGTGAATTGCCACCGGAATTTCTTCTGAGATCGACAACTACCGCATCGACATGTTCCAAATCAATGAGCTCCCTGAGATCTTCCACATAATCATTCATGCTATAATCATCCATCAATGCACATGAATTGTAAGCGCAGTAGAGTATTTTTCTTTCCCGAAGATGGCGGTACCAGTAGAAATCGTCCGAATCGAGCCACAGCGGTATAGTAACCGATTCGCAATCGTGAAAACCCTCCATATTGGCAGTAGACAGATCAACGGCACTTAACTGAATGTTGACGGTATCGCCGACTGCTTCAAGGAACGAGAAAGAGACCGGTGAATCGGCATTTCCGAAACCTAAAGCCTCCATAGGATAAGCCATCATCATGAAATTCTCTGCTCTGGTTCTACGAACAACATCGTTGGTGGCAGGGAACATTTCGGTCATTGCAGCAGCGGCTTCAAATGCGGGGTACCCCCCGTATTCAATGAGCCTTGAGCCAATTAGATGTGAGTATTCAGCATCTATGACAGTTACGTATAACCCTTCATCCAGCCACATTACGGAAATGGGATATGCTTTCCAGTCACTGTAATTCCAGAAAGCGATGCCTGTATGGCTGCAGCGCATGGATGCCAGTACGCCGGTCAGCTCCATAACCGTTTCCATGTCACTCAGGTTATCAAGATTCTGTTCAAGCCTGCATAGACGGTTCCGCAGACTGTCCTCCGGTTCGTACATGAAAAGGTTGTAATGCAGGTTCGGAAGGGAATCGGCAAGCCACTGAATATCGGTCTCCCAGCCTGCATTCTGTGTGAGTTCATCAGGTGAACTTCCACATGATGCAATGAAGATAAGTAATGCGTATGCCAGGATCGATTGGGGACGGAGGAATTGGGGACGGAATTGGGGACGGAGGTAATTAAGAAATCTAATTACCTCCGTCCCCAATTCCCTACCTCCGTCCTCAATTCATTCATCAGCCTGACCAATCGTTCGCCAGAACGGCTTTAATATCATCCCAGAGCTGCCCCAATCGGATGTCCCTCCAGAACCTTTTCCAGATGTATGAAGGTCTGAAGTAGAATTTTCTGTGGAATAGCGAGTAGTAGTGCTGGATGGTTTTCCAGTCCAGATTCTCGTGCCTCCATACCTCCGATGTGGAGTGGAAATTGTACATGCGCCAGTCTTCCGAGAGAATTCTTCCCTCCATCTTAATCTGCCTGTAAAGTGCAGAAGAGGGGAATGGCAGTGTCATTGATGCCTTTGCGTATGTAAGGGGAAGGCTTTGAGCAAAACGGATACTCTGTTTCATGGTCTCCCGGGTGTCCCCGGGCAGCCCCATCATGAAAAAGCCAACCGTTTCAAGGCCTGCATTGTGAGCCATGGAAACCGCTTCCCTGATCTTCTCCAGTGACTGTTTCTTGTTAACACCGCTGAGTATCTCTGGAGCACCGCTCTCGATACCGAAAGAAATCTGATAACAGCCTGCTTCCCTGGCCAGCAGGAAGAACTCACTGTCGACATCCGCAACATTAACTCCGGTAGGAAGAGCCCATGGAGCTGGAAATTTTTCCTCTATCAGCAATCTGCAGGTGTCCTTGGCCCGCTGAATATCGGCAGTGAAATTGTCGTCCTTAATGTGAATATCATTGAAGCCCAGCTCCAGCATTCTGAACATTTCATCGACGACCCTCCTGGAGGACTTTGATCTGATGTTGTGTCCGAATATTCTCTGGCTGCAGAAAGTGCAGTGATGATTACAGCCCCTGTTCGTTTCCATGTACCCGACTGGATTATCTCTGCTGGCAATGTGCGGTGAACTGTATCGCGAAAGATCGTGAAGCTCCCAGGCTGGCAGTGGAAGGTCGTCAAGGTCAGCAATGAGTTCCCGCGCAGGTGTTACTGTAAAATTATCACCTCTTCCAAAGGCAATACCTCTGATGCTCTGCGGGTTAGTACCTGCGCAAATATCCGCAAGAGTTCTTTCGCCTTCGCCCAGTACAACAAGATCGAAGTTACCTTCTTCCAGTGATTCCTTCGGTAGTGTCGAGGCATGTATCCCTCCGGCGATAGTTGTGGATTCCCGCAGGAGTTCGTGAGCCATACCAGCCAGAGTGGATGCTTCATGAAAAAGAGGAGTCGTGAAGGTTATCCCGATATACTCCGGCTGAAATTCCTCAAGGATCCCCCGGTAAATACTGAAAGGATCCCCCTCAACCATAAGATCAGCTATCCTGACCTCGTGCCCCTCCCTCAGTAGCTCTCCTGCAAGTGTGGCAAGCGTAATGAAGGGCGCACTTGTTATTGCTACTCTTATTTTACTTTTGCTGTAAAGATCTACCGCCGATGGCGGGTTGACAAGCAGTACTCTGCTCAATCCTTTCCTCCAGTCAATCTATCGATGATAGAAATTAAATCCTTCTGATCTTTATCAGAGTTCTTTTCAGGTTACCAGTACCAATAATCGTTTTCAGGGTTTGCAGTATCCTTCTGGGATGAAGGTAGAACCTGAAAAAAGCCCTCTTCTTCATTCTCTCTATTCTACCGGGGCTGAAACCTTCAAGTTCATACACCGATTTGTGAAAGCAATCGAAATCCTCGTAATCCCTGGTAATTAATTCTTTTGTTCTCTCCCAGAGTTCGGTATGTGGAAATGGAGTTGTGATATCGAACAGTGCATCATCAAAGGGTTCCCGAGAGGCAAAACGGATAGTCTTTTTCATCTCCTCATGTGTTTCACCTGGAGCTCCCAGCATGAAATAACCCTGAACGAAAACACCTCTCTTCTTTGCCATGCGGAGGGCTCTTCTTACTCCATCAACGGTAATCCCCTTTTCATAGATATCATCCAGAACTCTCTGGGAAGCAGACTCCACACCCATATTTATCTTGGACAATCCGGCTTTTATCATGATATCAAGAAGGTCCTCGGTCAGGAGGTCCGCTCTGACATTACAGCACCATTGAAGTTCAAGGTTTTTATCTATCATCAGATCGCATATACTTTTAACCCACTTCGCATCGATGATGAAAGTGGAATCTTCGAACATGAATGCGTTAATTCCGTAATTCTTAATCAGCAATTCCAGCTCTTCGATTATTGACACGGCAGAGCGTTTTCGAGTTCTCTTTCCGAATATCTCACTAAGCGTTGGCTGGCAGAAAGTACACTTGAAAGGGCACCCCCTGGTAGCCATTATGGATGTTCCCCGCAGATGGGGATCAACTCTGTCCATGGAGTACCATGACGCGAAGTACTTCTCCATATCGAATACTGACCTGTCGGGAAGCGGAAGTGTGTCCAGGTCTTCTGTAAGCATCAGACCGGGGACGCTGAGAATTTCCCCTTCCCTGATCATTGTCATTCCAGGAATACCGGAGGGTTCCGTACCATTCAGAAGAGCTGTCCAGGCTCTTTCAGCTTCACCTGAGTAAACCAGATCCGCTCCGGTTCTCCTGATCGTATCATCAGGTAGAACTGTTGCGTGAGGACCCCCCGCAATGATCAGGACATCCGGCAGCATTTCACGTGCGATGGAGGCAGTTCTGCATGCATCAGCAAGCTGAGGGGTCATGATGGAAATACCCACGGTATCCGGCCCGAATCTGATCAGTTCCTCCTTCAGATCCTCAAAAGGGTGACTCCGGAAGGACATGTCAAACACCTCAATCCGGCGGTTCAGGTTCCTCGCGATCGCAACGAGCATTCCAAGACCCAGGGGAGGCTGTCCCGATGGATAGCGCGTTTCCGGGAAAACAAGAAGTATTCTCTGGAAATCAGCCTTCATTGATAAACAACCTCATCTGTCTAAACTGAAAGTAAAGCTATCGGGGGGAAACGGCAGATCGTTACTGCGGCAGAGGTCTATGAATTCGGTGATCTCACGTCTGGTCATGATGCTTTTCCTTATGGAATAGGATTGAATATGCTGGAGTTTTTTCGCCAGCTGTTCGGAACCCTCTCTGAGAGCTACTACCATATCTTCGTTTCTGCCAAGATTATGCAAAGCTGTAAAAAGTGCTGAATAGTACATTGCAGTATCAACTTCTGTATGATCGGTCGAGGAGTTAATAACCTTCCGCAATAATTCCTCTGCACGTTCAAGGGATTCTCTATCCGAATCCGGATGGTGAAGCATAACAAAACCCTTCATATAGAGTGTACTGAGATCAATCGTTGGATTAGTGGCATCATCGGAGATGAGATCCAGTATCTCTCTCGCCTTATCAAACTCACCCATCAGGACATGGATCTGAGCTATCATGAGATCGCAGGATACCTTCATCTGGTCGAACTGCAGCTTCTCGAATATCTCCAGAGCACCCTCAAAGTAAAACCTTGATTTTTCAAGTTCTCCCTCAAGCCAATGAAGCTTTCCAAGACCGAACCTTCCGTATCCGAGGCCGAGTTCATTTTTGATGATATCGTTCAGTTCCATGTACTTGTCGTAATACTCCCTGGCCTGGTCAAGCATGTTTATCTCCTGATAGTATTCAGCAATATTGTAATACCCTATGGCGAGGCCAAGTTTATCATCCAGTTTCATATTAATTCGGATGGACTCCTCCATTGTGCTGAGGCTGGTGGCATAATCACCATGATATGCATAGATGGAATGCATGTTATTCAGTACTGTACCCTGACCATGCAGATCATCGATCCTCCTGTATATCTCCAGGGCTCTTTCGTAAAGTTCCAGAGCATCATCCTCGGACTCCAGCTCCGAAATGACGTCAGCTCTTCTGGTATAATACTGGGCCATGATATCATCGAATATCCCGATATTATCTTCTTTCATAGCTTCGGAGGCCCGGTCAAGACATGCAATTGCTTCATCGTAGTTTCCATGAAGCCTGTGTACAAAGGATGTCTCTATAAGTGTCTCGAGAAGTATCCTGAAAATGATTGGATCTCCTGAGTCATCCTCCATACACATCTTAATCGCCTTGCTGTAACTCTCAAGAGTTTCGGGATAGAGGCTCCTGTTCAGATTATTCCTCCCGAGTCTAAAATGAGCTGCAGCTGATTCTTTGGGGCTTGATGCCATTTCAAGCGCCTGTTTAAGGTAGTTGTCCGCCTTTTCCACTTCACCGGTAATGGAGTACAGTGTACCCAGATTAATATGTATAGAGAACTTCCTGGAATACTCCGAATCGGGTGGAATCCTGTCAAGGAATATTGTATACCAGTGTATAGCATCTTTGTTGGCTCCCCTGTTGAATGCCTGGTTGGCGGCAAGAAGGGCGTATCTCGCGGCATTATCATCATCCTGGCTGCGGGAGTAATGGTACGCAACAGCAGTAAGGAGTTCCTTCCTGTCTTTCACGAAGAACTCCTCAAAATACGCCGCCATTCTCTGGTGGTAAGTAAGCTTCAGCGAATCGGGAAGGTATGCGGAGAGGTAATCCCGCGCAGCTCCATGAGTGAATCTGAAACAGATGCCTCTCCTCCCATCGCTGAACTCCTCAATCAGGCCTGCTTTTGTACATTCATCCAGTCTTCGTGCAATTTCAACCTTATCGTGGTTGGTCATACCGCAAAGCAGCGAAAGTGTGAACTGATCCGGTGAGAGGCAAACAATCTTAAGCAATTCAGCGGCTTCGCTGCTGATTGCGGCAAGCTTCAGAGTAATTATCTGTCCAATAGTATCCGGTACTTCAATATCGTCCGGCAGGTTATAGATGTTTTCTCCAGATTTATCACATGTTATGTAACCGGAATCCACACATGATGTAAGGAGTTCCCTGAGAAACAGCGGATTCCCGCCGGACTGGGAAATCAGGAAATCCTGAACTTCGGGAGGTATATTCGGATCCTTCAGGGCAAACAGTATCATGTTCCGAGTTTCTTCAACAGTCATCTTGTCGATCTCAAGTCTGAGAAGAGGCAGTGATGTACTGATAGCAGAGAGTTTTTTGAAAGTCTCATCCGATACGTCGCTCTTTCTCAGAATACAAAGGTAAAGGATATTCGCCTCGGATGTATTCCTTGCCACGAATGATAGCATGGCAAGGTCTGGCTCGGTGATCCACTGAAGATCATCCAGTATAATGGTTATCGGATGAATCGAGGAAACAGCAGCAAGAAGAACTGAGATATCCCTGAATATCCTGAATCTGAGTCTTTCTTCACGAAAATAGATAGTTTCATCCATAACTGAAGCAATCAGATCAGGAAAAAGATCAAGCGTGGCAGGATGAACAGGCTCTACTGCAGTACGCACAGTTTTAAGTTCGCTGTCAGTAAGGCTGGACAGTACTTCTCTGACAGGTTCTATCAGAAGGGCGAACGGTTGCGTCTGCGCATACTCTATAACCGAACTTTTCAATACAACCGATTTCATGAAATTGCAGTAATTCAGCAGTTCATTCACAAGCCTCGTCTTGCCTATACCGGCTTCCCCTGAAATGATAGCGAATCTGGTGGAATCGGTCACGGATTCTTCAAGAAGCTGTCTGAGCTTCTGAAGCTCCGGTCTGCGTCCAACAAGATGTGAAAAATTGATATCAGGAGCTTTGGTTTCGGTAAGATCCTCAGTGAAGAAGAAGAATCTGCCCCTGCCAGCCTCCTTAGCTTTGTACAGAGCCCTGTCTGCACGGGAGACAAGGTCCAGTATGGACCTATCGGAATCTCTGCTCTGACTTACTCCTATAGAAAGACTCACGTGGAGCCCGGGTGTGAACGCGACTCGCTTTATCTCGTAGATGAGCCTCTGGGTCAGATCAAGCGCCCCCTCTTCTGAAGTATCTGGAAGGATCACGATGAATTCATCTCCACCGAATCTTACAGCGGTATCTGATTCCTTGAGATTTACCTGTATCGTAAGGGCTGTCTGCTTGAGAACCTTATCCCCTGTCAGGTGTCCGTAGATATCATTTATCAGTTTGAAGTGATCAACATCAAGCATGAGAAGCGACCAGGCTCTCTGCTTGCTGAGAAATTTCTCATCAACGCTATCAAGAAAGGATCTGTCCTTCAGTCCGGTAAGAGGATCGATACCTACACTGTCAAAACCGCTGGATGTCTTCTTATCCACTAAAGGTCCCTGCTATTGAACCTGGGAACAGGGATCATTCACCTGATGATTCATCGCCGCGAAGCTTGTGAACAGACATCTTCAATTCTCTTATAAGTCTGCGTATTTCGTAGCGCTGTCTCAGTTCGCTGTCATCAGATAGAAGGCTGAGGGTTGCATCAGCGTGTTTAAGCCTGTCTGATAGCATTCCAGCCAGAGTACACACAATCCGTATAGACATATCGGGAAGCTTCTTGTGTAATTCTCTGAAAGAATCCCTGCTTATAAAAAGAATTTCACCGGGGGTAACACAGGTTACTGTAGCCGATCTTATTCCGCTTTTAAAAAAGGCCATTTCACCGAATACATCACCTTCGGAAAGGGCAGCGAGAACGAATTCTTCACCCTTTGAATCACTCACCACGAAACGACCGCTCTTGATTATGAACAGATCATTGCTGAAGGACCCCTGATCAATTACTACTTCCTGCTCCTCCACTTTACGTAAACCGCAGGCATCGATAAAATCTTTCTCTTTCAGAAAATTCACAGGCGCGAAAAAACTATTATCACGATCCATAGAGCGGTCCTTTCTTATCAGGTATTCTCAAATTGTTCAAAGATAATCGGTGCTTCTACGCTATAGTCTTCCGATTCAATCCTTTCTGATAATATCTCAACAAGGTCCTCCACAGCTTCTGATACTGCAGGGGATAACCCGTCCTGTAAATGATCCGGTATATCAATGGTAACCCCCCAGATATTCCATTCCGGCTCATCTTCTTCCCGAAGGATGTATAATTGCTTTATCACTGTGGGCAGATCCATGTTGTGCAGAGACGGTGCCCAGGCTCTTCTCATTCCCTTCTTGCTTACCTCGACAAGTCTGCCGGCAGGTTTCCCGGCAACTGCATCAACGAATATGAACCTATTTGCGGAAGGAAGTATATCCCACAATTCCAGAGGGTCGGTCTCGAGGTTGTGCAGAAAGATATCTGTTCTATCAGGATATTTCTCCTTAAGCCTGCTCACAACGGTATTTCCAGCACCATCGTCGCCTGCAAGAGTGTTCCCGACACCAATTATACCCAGCGGGTGAACAATCTGTTTATCAGCTATCATTTTTTAGTGAATACCTCAACCTCGTAATTACATTCTTTAGTGCCAGGAACTGACTCGATAAGTTTCAGACGGGCATTTCCAAGCTTTCCAGTATACCCTGCCAGATAATTATAGAATAGTATGCACAGGTCTCCCCCGAGCTCTATCCCTTCCTCTTTACAAAGCTCACGGACAAAACAGCTCTTCACTTTTACGCTTAGTTTTGAGCCTCCATCGTATTCAGGTTTTAAATCCCATGCAGGAGTGAACTGATCTACAGCCATATCAAGTGCCTCCTGGAAGGATTTGGGAACCCGATACCGGGGAAGCTGTGTGGCAAGTGTTCTCCCGGCCATGGTACCAACGGCGGGAAGACTTCCTCCCATTGTCTGGCGGAATATCGAAGCCATCGAAAGTAGTCTGATACCCAGATCTTCAAGTGCAGCTTTTTTATGTTTATCATCGGTGGGAGTATTGGGCATTGGCACATCGACCGCGAGTTTGGAAGCGAGTTTGAGATTCTCCTCATCATGGTAGTAATCTTCCGAATGAATGATATCCTCGTGAGTAATCGCAGAAGCAGGGCATATTTCACTGCAGCTGAGGCAGCCGAAACACTCCTTTTCCTTGACAACCTCCGGTATCTTCTTCTCCTCGTTGAATTCGAAAACATCCGTAGGGCATTCATCAACGCAAAGTTCGCAACCTACACATGCATCCTCATCTATTATTATCTTGATCATTATTTGCCCTCCCTTCTGAGTATTCTGAAGGTTCTGCCGTTTTTCCTGAGTTCAATTTTCATGGGCATGCTGCCTGCCGCATGTGTAGCGCAGGCGAGGCATGGATCGAAACATCTGAGGGCGAATTCGGCACCGTTCATCAGAATATTGTCATCCCCTGATTGCTTGAAGTGTTTTGCGAGGGCGGTAATTGCATAATTTATAGCATCGTAGTTGTTCTGTGTTGCGACTATAAGATTAGCACCTGTAATTCTGCCATCATCATCAGCTTCGTAATCATGGATCAGTATACCTCTGGGAGCTTCTATTATGCCTCTGAAACGGCCTCCCGCTGGAGAAGCATCAGTGATGATCGGCCCATCTCCCAGTTCACCTCCGCAGATCTCAGTGATTCTCTCGCAGCAGAACACCATTTCTATGAGTCTGGCCTCAAGATAATCGATTGAAGACAGCCTTGGACTTCCTCCGCTTCTGTAATCTGAGAGCAGCTTGTTGGCTTCAGGTGTTGAAATACTGCTGTTAACATTAAGTCTTGCAAGAGGACCAACGAAGAAATTCTTCTCTTCTGCCCCGGATCGGAGCCTTACTGACCTCATGTAAGATCCCTGCATCTGATGTTCTACCAGGTTATCGGCATAATCATCCGCAGTAAATGTTCTTTCTTCTTCTCCTGAAGGGTTGATAACTTTACAGACATTCTGCATGAATGTAACATTACCATTATCAGAAAGGGCTACCGAATGGAAGGGAAGCTCTGCTATCTCTCTGAGATCTGAAATATTCTCCAGTTTCTTTTTAAGGACTTCGGAGAGCTCCTTTACAAGGGAACCAGCTTCTACACTCCAGAGGCCCATTTTCGTAATTTCATCAGCGCTGGGCCGGTATGACTGCCCCCCTGGAACCGACGTTACGGGGTGTACACCCCTTCCTCCTACTATCTCAACGATCTTCTGACCGATGCTTCTCAGTCTAAGCACTTTCTTAACTATCTCCGGTGCCATGCTAAGCAGGGAAAGAACATTACGATCCTCAGGTTTAGCTCCAATCCCAACAAGAACATCGGGACCGGTAAGGACAAATGTACTGAGTGCATGTGAATGAAGAATGTGCCCCATGTACATCAGCTCACGCAGAAGTTTCGCATCGGTCGGGATTTTTACTCCAAGACCGTTTTCTATTGTAGTTACCGAGGCCAGGTGATGTGCTGCAGGACAAACGCCGCATATCCTGCCGGTTATCAGGGGAAGCTTGAAAAGCTCCATCCCCTCAAGCAGTTTCTCGAATCCCCTTATTTCAAGAACCTGCAGATGTCCGCTGGATACACTGCCCGAATCGTTTATTTCCAATACTATCCTGGCATGACCCTCTATTCGGGTTACCGGATCTACTATCACTTTCGTTGTCATGTTTTACCTCTTAATCCCACCCCTTGAGTTACGGTGATTCAATTCCCGGCCCACTCTCTTATCTCAACGGTGGGCTTTTTGTAAATTACCGGTGAAGAGATCGCATAGGAGTAAAATGTTCTGGCTTCTTTTTCAATGTACTTCTGTATCTCTGAGCTGTCTATTCCAGTGAGCAGGCTCATCCTTTTAGCAATCATGGTTCGAATGTCCAGATGCGGTTCGGTAATGAGGTCCATAGAAGGTCCCGCACATCCGGCACACGCGACTCCTTTGTTCGGACACTGAGCCTGACAGCGATCAAGTGTTACTGACCCGAGGCAGATGACTCCCTGGCTCAGGAGACATATATCCTCCTCGGGAGCGGTGGTCATCCCCGGTTGAAATTTAACACCTTCCCGCTTTTCCATTCGACGATTGCATGCGGAGCATACGGTCTTCATCGATATGGCAGGTACCGAAGCACCCAGAAGAGTCTTGATGGCAAGGGCAATGAAATACGGATGAGGCGGACAGCCAGGTAAATAGAAATCGATATCTACAACTTCGTTCAGAGGAGTGACACTCTGTTCAAGCTCGGGTGCCCCTTCAGGAAGCTTTCCATCAGCCGATGCAGTTATGGTTTCCTTGTATATCTTATTCAGAATGCTGTCTTTCTCGTAAAGCCATCCGATACCTGATGGGCCGCCATACACAGCGCACGTGCCGAATGCAATCAGCGTTTTGCAGGTTTCCCTCATTCGGAGAAGAGCCTTCCTGTCATGTTCGCTTCTAATCGCTCCCTCTACTATTCCTACTTCGGCTTCAGGGTATCCCTTCTCATCCATGAGTACAGGAATGCGTACGAACTCCACATCATCAAGGAGATTCAGGAGTTTTTCATGAAGATCTACCACGGCAACGTGACACCCTGAACATCCTGAAAGCCACTCAGTTGAAATCCTGGTTTTCATCATGCATCCTCCAGAATCATTTCCTTCAGACAGGCATTGGGGCCTGCATGAAGGATCTCGAGATTTACTTTCTTACCGGGCATGACCATCTCCATTGCTCCAGAGAAGACTCCATGAGCCATATAGCACATGGATTCTTTCTGCTCATGAGCATATCGGAAAAGGGCATTCCGGACCATGCAGGTTCGGAATACGATCCTCATGACATCCGTACCATCACGTTTCTCCATAAGCTTATCGCGCTCACCTATGAAGGGTTCAAAGTCCCAGATTATCCCACGTTCTTCAAGCGCTGTCTTAAGCAGATTGACAGCTTTTTCCGGGTCATCGGTCTGTTCCACATCTTTCACAGCTTCCCTGCCGAATTTCTTACCAGCAAGCATGCAGATAGAATGGCTGCTCTGCCCAAGATTCTTTTCAGAAGCATGAGCAAGGGCACCCAGCAGATACGCTACGCCATGGAATCGATCTAACTGCTCAACCATAATTCCTCCCGGGTTAGTATTTCCGTAACTCTCCTATTCCGGTTTCAAAGCGATCATAGCTAATTCGAGCTCACCTTTTCTGAGATATGCCAATGCGGATCTCAGTTTATCTATCTCTTTAGAATTGGTATTCTTCTTCTCTAGCTGTTCAATTCTATCGGCCACTGCCTGCTTCAATGCTTCAATCTGGCGGTCAACCGTCTTGGCTGATTCCACCATACCTTTGTATCTGTCTGTATCTGAAGAGCTTTCTTTGAGGGGAGGTAGTGCCATTTCCTCCTTGAAAACGTGATCATCATCGTCCAGATTTAAAGTCACCACAGGTTCTGAAGCAATTTTCGTTTCCGAAGGAGTTGTCTGGATCTTAATTTCCTCGTCGATATCAACAACGATATAGGGCGTTGGGTCCACTGTGGTTTCAACCTCCTTTTCTTCTTTAACAAAGTGTTCCGAAGCCTTCGGACGATCTTCAGTACCCTTGTAAACCTGCATGAAGCTGAGGATGTCTTTGACCGTATCGATAGTTACGTCATGGTTGGGACCAAGCATCTGGGCAAGTACCATCCGCCCTGCTGCCTTCAACTGCCTTACGTTCATTATTACGTGTGTAGCTATGAATTCGAGAATCTCGTCATCCGGTTTAATGCCCGTCTCGTTGAAAAGATTTCGGAGGATTTCCTTCCTGCCATCCAGATTGACCGTCTCAAGCTTTATTACGAGTCCGGAGGTCAGTCTGGAATAGAACGAGGAATCAATATCAAGCAATCTTGCAGGATGCACATCTGATGAAGTTATAATACCGTGTTTACCCCTGGGCATACGGTTGATCACAGAAATCAGAAATTTCTGGAACTGAAGATCACCCTGAGAAAATTGAATATCATCCAGCATAAGGAGATCATAGGATGTGATCCAGTCCCGCAGCTCTCTATCAATTCCAGCGTTAAGACAGTGCTGATATTCAATGTGCAGATCAACGGTATTAAGAATGAGGGTTCTCTTATGAGTTGCTCTTGAGATGGAGGCAAGCAGGTGAGTCTTACCCTGTCCTGTATGGGCATAGAGCATAATAGGAGTGATACTTTTCCAGACTCTGGGGATTAGAGCAATGGTCCTGGTTATTTCTGTGGCGTAATAATTTTCTTCGGTGGTTACATAATTATTGAAAGTCATGTCGGCCGGATAGATACTGACCAGGGATGCGGTGAAATCACCCGTACTGTTCAGCTGTTCACCGGTAAGTCTTGGAACGGCTCCAACTCCACCGATCGATTTGGCGAAATTGATGATTTCCCTCGCCGTTGATTCCTTAATTAGCCCTGAATCGGAGCATATTTCAAGAAACTCTTCGAAATGCAAGCTGGTGAGATTCTTTCTATCAATCATTTACATCCGTCATACCCCGGTTAAATTTCTTGCAATTCTGCCCAGAGCCATGGCCAGCCTTCCAAGTTTCATTTCGGGGCCGGCAGCAATGACAACGGTCTGTGTTTCATTAAGTCCTGATATTGCGATTGAAATGCTAATATCCTCAATAAATGCTTTCCCTGTTACCTTCCCCGGGTACTCAGAGATAAAACAGGAAATGGATTCCATAAATGGTTCAATTTTCTGCAGGAAACTGCTCTCAGATATTGATCTGGCAGCCAGTTGGCCGAGAGTGGTAACCACGCAGATGTACTCGATACCGGAGGCTGATTTCATCAGTTCATCCAGTTTTCCCGAAAGTTCAGCATCGAGTTCTACTGAAGGACTGCCGTCATTCTCCTTCTGGTCTTTCTTTCTCTCATCCCGTTCCTTAAGTGCCCACATGAGGATATGGTGAAGGTCATCCTTGATCGTTGTCTCTTCTGGTTCCAATCCAGGTTCAAATGTAAACTGGCCTTCATTCCAATCCACAATATCGATAAGAACTTCACTGCCCGTCTTCTTACCGTACTTTGCATGTATAAGCTCACCTTTTCTGTAGTAGAACTCGGCCTTGCCATCCATGGTGATTACTGTAAGCAGGCCTGTTTTCCTGCTGGAATTAGGGAATTGCAGCAGTGAAACGAAACCGATGTCGCTCAACGTACCGTTAATGGCCATATCTTACAAACAACCCTTTCCGTATCAGCTTATCTGAAAACGCTTTATAATCTCCTTGCTGACAACCTGCAGTGTTTTCATGACTCCTTTGCCCTCGATGGCTATGGATTCGGTAACCGGAATGTTGTCCAATCCAAGCTCTCGCTCTATTGTACCGATTTCGAGCCTGGGATTGCGATCACGTTTATTGTATTGCAATACAACAGGAAAGCATGATGGGTCAATATCATGACTCCTGAGATTCTCATTCATCAGCCTGAACATTTCAGTATTATCATCCAGTCTGTCAGATGAAGAATCAGCAACAAATACCACGCCATCGGCACCCAGAAGTATGATCCTTCGGCT
Source organism: Candidatus Fermentibacterota bacterium (assembly GCA_030609965.1). Classification (GTDB taxonomy): domain Bacteria; phylum Fermentibacterota; class Fermentibacteria; order Fermentibacterales; family JCC-6; genus Aegiribacteria. The sequence continues at coordinate 11,450 of JAUWSQ010000034.1, read as the reverse complement.
CGCTTCGTAGAATATCTGTCCGGGTATTGTATACAGATGAAATTTGAGGGAATAACCTTGAACGGTTCCAAGCGAAACTGGAAAAAAATCAAAAAACAGTGTTCTCTCCTTTTCCGTATCCAGAACCAGCATTTCTCCCTTATACTTGTCAGTCAAGGCCTTGTGAATATAGAGGAGATTCGTAGTTTTACCACTCATTCCAGGACCAAAGTACACGATCTTGAAGACTATCTGCTTTTCTATAGGATCAAGATGAGGCATCTTCCTCTTCACCAACCACAAATATTCTGTCGATGAGATTCAGAGCATATTCCCTGAACTCAGGAACAGAAAGGTCATCTGAATCCTTTTTCTTGGATTGTTCTCTGCTTTCGAGTAACCTGATAAGATCGGGACTTATTGTCCGGGCTTCATGCCTAACGCGTCCAATCCTTTTGTAATCTTCAAAAACTACTATCATCATACTTTTCTGACCTATCAGAGAAATATGAATATGACGTTTCTCTCCCTGCTGCAGAAGAATCGAAAACTGCTCTTCCCCGACTATGTTCGCTACCTCTTTTGTAGCAGCGAACATTCCCGCTACGAGTGCGGCAAGGGCTGTAGAATTCAATGATTCCACGTTGCCGACTTTACTTAAGCAGATACCCTCCCTGCTTATCAGAAGAGCGGTGATAGCTTCGGAACGCTTTACAAGCCCGGAGAGAAGATCCTTAATAGTTTTGGTATCTTCATTTTTTGGCAATTGCATCTGCAGAGTACCTGCTTCCCGTAAGTAAATTAATTAAAGTGCTTCCAAAAGCTTGGGAGCGCTTCTTCTTACCTGAAGACGGATTCCTCCAAGATTTGCATCCTTGGATGCGACCACAACCAGAAGGGCATCGCTGCCAAGTGCAGTCATCATGACTATACCGCTCTTGTATTCCATCATGGCCTGATCCATCTCCTCAAGACCAAGCTCACGGCCTACACTTTCAGCAGAACCCATTCCGGTGGATACCATCGCTCCTATGGCTTCAGTATCAGCACTGCCGGTTGATGCTGCATCGATGACAAATCCATCTCTTCCAACGCAAACTGCAACATCAATACCGCTGACTTCTATAAGTCCTTCCAGTATTTTGTGAAGTTCTTCCATTTTAATTCCTTTCGGGTTGGATAGCAGTTATTCTCGATTAACTGCTGTTCAGTTAATATCCTCAATCACACAACTATATATTCTTAATTATACCAAAGACAATTGTCCAGTAGTCATACAACGTCTGCATGGGCTTTCATCAATCTTTATACATGTTTGAAAGTGTTCCTGTAAGAGTAAAACGGCAACGAGTGGTTGGCTGCTCCAGCCCACGGGGGGAAAGTGAATCCCTGGAGGTTATACTGGAAATATGTTTATATGGTTATTATATATACATTTAAATCATCCATCAAAATCGATGCTCTTGCATGCCGGAAATACATAAGTATAAATCTACTGTTGAAATATGAAGGTTCGATAAATTGCATCCCTGCTGTAACAGAAAAGGAGATTGATATGGTTCTTTTCCTGATCACTTCGCTTTTATTCTCCTCCACGGGTCCCGGAGGCTTTGAGCTAGGCGTTATACTGGGGGAACCAACCGGAATCAGTGCGAAGCTGTGGTTCGACAGAAATACAGCACTCGATGGAGCCTTATCCTGGTCTCTTCGGGACAATGATAAACTCCACATACATGCGGATTTTCTCTGGCACGACTATACTCTTATTAAAAATTCCAGTGGCCTGCTGCCCGTTTACTACGGCATTGGCGGAAGAATTATTCTGGCCGATGATGCACATCTGGGAGTCCGTGTACCCATTGGTATATCATGGCTGCTGGGCGGGGCACCGCTTGACCTGTTCATTGAACTTGCAGGCATATTGGATATTGTGCCTGATTTAGATTTCGACTTGAATGGTGGAATAGGGATCAGGTTCATCTTCTGACCGATAGAAAAACCCGGAGTTACAATGAGATCAGATAAGAGTGGTCTTGTAAGGGATTCAGACGCTGGTGACATGCTCGAGCTTCTACTTGTAATATCGGTTGCAACCATTCTCATCAACCGGGCTTTTCTGGCATTGACAGGCTATCCACAGATCGCATTCGGTTCATTCCACATCGCTCATATGCTTTGGGGAGGCCTTCTGATGCTGGTTTCTCTTATAATGTTATTCTATTACTGGAACCCCTCTGTACGGCGCCTTGCAGCTCTCATCAGCGGGATCGGTTTCGGTCTGTTCATAGATGAACTGGGCAAGTTCATTACCCAGGATAACGATTACTTCTTCAAACCGACAATAGCCATCATCTACATCATCTTCATAGCCATGTATCTCGTTTTCCGCAGAATGGTGGGACTGAATCCCCTGTCCCAGCGGGAGACTGAAGTGAACGAAGCTATCAGAAACGAACTGGAAAGCAGGAATGAATCCCGCTTGCTTAAAGTTTACGATTACGCACGGAACAAGTATAAAGCCTTTCTGAACCGCATTCTGCTCATACCATGTGTCATTCCAGGCATGATGATCTTCTTCGTTTTTACAAGCCTCCTGCAGTTCACCGCAATACTGGGCTGGATAAATCCCGGCTGGGTACCTATGGAGAATGTATCGGGTATTTCACTGACAGGAGCTGGCGTAAGCAGTATTCTTGTTCTTCTGGGGCTTCTGGCACTGAAATCCTCCAGAAGAAAGGCTGTTCACTGGTTCAAACTGGCTGTTCTGATGAATATATTTGTAACGCAGGTATTCCTTTTCTACCAGTCGCAGCTTACAGCGGTATGGGGGCTTATCATCGACCTGCTGGTCTATGCATGCATCGATTACTACCTCAGGAACCATCCACTGACAACCTCATCCGGATTAGCAGCTATTCACCAGCCCAGAGGGGATCGAGAATATCTATCCTTATAGAGGATGACCAGTCCTCTGTATCCTCCACAGCGACCAGTCCCGAATAGAACCTTCCATCCGGGTTATCCTGTGTAAAGTAGAAGTACTCCCACTGAGTGGGAGAAACTACAGGTTCGAATTCATTGAATTCCCAGACCAGCACCGAATCAAGATAAGTTCCCGAGAAACATGCAAGTTCCGTAAGTTCGAACCCATCGGCACCGGATATAGACTCAAGAGGCACATATGTCTGGTTTTTCATAATCCCGGCATCTGGCATAGAGGTAGAATACCAGGAATCGAAATCAGCAAATTCCAGCCCACCGGATGGAACAATCGTTATCCTTCCCTCCCCAATGGGGCCAGCCCAGGATGCTCCCGTATAAAGCGGGTATATCATCGTACAATATGGACTTTCATATCCACTGCTCATGGAGTATTCCGTACTGAATTCAACCAGTACCGAATCCCCCTCTGCAAATGGTACACTCCAGCATGCGTTGAGCGAATGAATGGTAACCACCAGATCTTTCAGAACTGTATAATCACTTGACCATTCATTAAGCATCCTATTGATATCGTAAGTATCCCAGGAGAATTCATCCGCTATATAGAAATAGAATTCTCCGCTGTCAGGTTCAGTTTCCTGCATCGTGTAAACTACGTCTCTGACTTCGTCCCATGTGTATTCGTCGTGCCATGGAGTCCATGTATTCCCTATCATGGGGCGAACAACTACCGGCAAGCCGTTGACAGTGACAGAGGGTGATAAGAGGGGGTCAGAAATATTGTATAGCGCAAGATAGGGCCCATCGAAAATAGTTCGAAGCTTAACGGGAAAATACATGATGACGGTATCGGCAGCACCGGTATTCGTGAAGAGAAACGCAGCTGTGATCTCAACCGTACCGCCAGGATAGATTTCAATGAGAACATCCTCGGAGGTCATTTCAATCGATGTCGGAAAGGAAGATACTGGTATAGGATTCTGGACTATTGATCTGAGGAAACCTGCGTCAGAAAATACGCATGAAACTAGAACCATAACTGGACTGAATATTAACATCAGACGCATAATCAATTCCTCCTCAATTTAACTGTCCTGTTTATCAAGCGAGCAGGCGGAGGAGGCTAGCCCGATAATATCCTCCGGCACCGGGTTGAAGAGCCCCGCCTCACACAGCAGACTGATGGTCACCGCATCGAGTCTGCCCTGCCCGGAGTAGCCGTTCTCCAGCAGAAATCGTGCGAGCATCACGTAAGTGTCAGCGTATTTCCGGATATCTCCGGAAGAAAGCTTTATCGAAAGAGGCTTGAAGAGGATCTCGAAGGTCCCATACGGCGTTACACTGCCTATCAGCGTGAACTCGTCCTCTCCAGGTAAAAGAGTGTCGTAGTGGTAGGTTCGCCCACCATCAATGAAATAGGGAGTAACGCCTAGAACGAGTCTGTCACCGGCAGCAAGCGCTTTGAACAGGAAGCCACCCTTCTCGGTGATTATCCGTTCATCATTCAGCGCCTCGATGAAACTCCTCGCAATTGAGGGTTTCCCGGTCTTCCCGTTGAGTGTCACCTCGCGCACATGTGACTGATTTCGATTCACCACTTCAACCTATCACTATTCCGTCACTTAACTTGACTGAAGTCGGCTGCCATCCTCAATTCGATCATGTGATCGATACCGCCGCTCCCTGCGGCTGATCCTTCTCCCCGGTCATCAGAGACACGATAATGAGCACAGCAAAGCTCAGCGGTATTGAGATTATACCCGGATTGTTCAGGGGAATCGGTGCAGCCGAGGCTTCCAGACCGTATCTGGTGAACATACTGGGTGAAAGCATGATGATGCCGAGTGCCGAGATGATACCGGCAGTTATTGAGGCAGCAATGCCCTTTGCTGTGGTCTTCTTCCAGAAGAGCACCATCATTATTGAAGGCAGGTTTGCAGAAGCCGCAATAGCGAAGGCAAGCCCCACCAGGAATGCCACGTTCATACCCTTGAAGGCGATGCCGAGCAGGATGGCGATAATACCGGTCGCCACGGCTGCGAGCTTGCCGGCGACTACCTTCTTGTGATCGGTGAGTTTCTTGCCCAGGAAATTGTCTATGAAGTCATGGGCTACCGCACCCGAAGAGGCAACGATGAGGCCGCTGACAGTTCCCAGTACCGTTGCGAAAGCTATGGCGGAGACGATAGCGAACATGAGGGTACCAAACGACTGTGCAAGGAGCGGTGCGGACATATTGGAACTCTCCACATCCAGAACCCCGCTTATCATGGCTCCCAGACCCATGTAGAGGGTCAGGATGTAGAAGAAGCCTATGGCAGCTATAGCAACGATAGTGGACTTCCTGGCGGCGGCCGGTGTAGGAACCGTATAGTATCTGATGAGCACATGAGGCAGAGCTGCCGTTCCGAAGAAGAGGGCAAGCATCAGGGAGATAAAATTCATCTTGTCGGCGAAGCTTGAGCCCTCGTCTATGTGGAACTTGATGCCGGGGCTCAGGATCTCGTTACCCGGAGTGACTTCCTGATACCAGATGCGGACCCTTTCGGTACCCGATGTGAATACATCTGCTATGAACCGGACTACTTCGCTCTCCTGGATTACAGCAAGGAAGCTTATGCAATTCAGGCCTCGTACTTCTTCAACCTGATCGCCATCGACCACAATTCTGTGCATGTTGCCCACGGGGTAAAAAAGCTGATCATCCCTGGGAGCTCCGTTGAAAAGAACGGATCCGTCATCCAGGGTGACTATGCTGAGAGCTTCGGTAAGGGTGCTGGTTTCCGTTTCGAGGTTCCACCAGTTGCGGATGCCGTCTTTTTCCAGCTTCACAAAATGAAGACCGTTCTCCGTGTATTCACCCTCAATGGTAAAGGACGGGTCACTCACGGATGTGACGGAACCATCGGTTATCTCCGCCTGCAGTGTGATGAAATCATGGTAGCCCTCGTAGGGTACGTCCTTAATGCCCCTGTCGACAACCATGAAGACAAGGATGACGGAGAAGATGATAAGGAGAGTTCCCTTCAGGAATTGTACGTATGTAGTGGATTTCATGCCGGCGGTGGTCACTATGAAGATGACTATCCCGCCCACAAGAGTTACGCCCACCCAGTGAGGTAGTCCAAGAAGAGGGGTAACCAGGGCTCCAGCACCGACCATCTGGGGTATAAGGTAGAAGATGGAGACTATAAGGGTGCTGATAGCGGCCATCAGGCGTATGCTCCTGGAATTGAACTTGGAATCCAGGGCATCGGCGAAAGTGAACTTGCCCATGCGCTTGAGTGGCTCGGCAACAACAAAAAGGGCCACGACCCACCCCGCCAGATAACCGATGGAGTAGAGAAAGCCGTCAAAACCCGAGAAGGCTATCATACCGCAGATTCCGAGGAAGGAGGCAGCGGACAGGTAATCACCTGCGAAAGCGATTCCATTCACGGACCAATGGATCGTCCCCCCTGCAGCGAAGTATCCTTTTGCAGATGTGGTCTTCCTGCCGAAGTAGAAGGAGATGCCTAGTACCGCCGCTACAACTGCGAAAAAGATCCCTACTGCGAGAGGAGAGGCAGTGTATATCATTCGGAACCTCCATGGGTCTTACCGGTGTTGATGTCGAGTCGCTTCTCCATCTTCGTGCACTGATGATTGTAGAGCAGACCCAGGATGATAGCGATGATGATCAAACCGATCCCGTAGACGATTGCGAGGTTAAGGCCGAAGAAAATGACGGACTCCATCATGCTCGGGAAAACGGTATTGAGGAGTACAAATACCCCGTATATGCCTGAGTAAATGAAGAAGAGCCGCAATCCTGCCTTCTGCTTGTACGCAAGCAATTCGTCGCACTCGTGATATTCGGCGGCTGGTCCGTGGTCCATAATGCACTCCTCTTCAGATATGTAAATCGAAAAATCGGCAGCCGGGGGGGTCCCTTGCCGGTCACATTTATAAGGCTGCACGATAGCACTATGGATGCGTCATGTCAACGATTCTTATACATGGGAAGAGTTTGTTAAATGGGGACATGTATGGCGTACATGTCCCCACCAGGTTTTGATTATCTGCCGTACTTCTCGATTATCTCATTCTTGCCAAGGCCGAGTATTCCGTACTTATCACCGATCTTTCTGAAAGCCTTGACACACTTATCAAGGTGTTCCTTTTCATGGGCGGCTGAAAGCTGCACACGTATTCTGGCTTTTCCAGCAGGAACGACCGGGAAACAGAATCCAATAACATAAATTCCCTCTGCGTACATATCCCTGGCTATATCGTTCGCCAGCTTGGCATTGTACAGCATCACAGGGACTATTGGTGTTTCGCCGGGGCGCATATCGAGCCCGGCTTCCTCCATTTTCTCACGGAAGTACTTCGTGTTCCATTCAAGCTTGTCACGACGCTCAGTTGAGCTTGATATGAGATCAATCACTTTGATAGATCCATTGACAATGGGAGGCGCAAGTGAATTGCTGAACAGGTAGGGCCTGGCTTTCTGGCGGCAGAGTTCTATAAGTTCACTCCGGCCGGATACGCAGCCTCCTGAAGCTCCTCCGAGTCCTTTTCCGAAAGTAGTTGTGATAAGATCAATGCCATCGATAACGTTAAAATGCTCATGGGTTCCCCGGCCGGTTTTTCCGATGAAACCTGATGCATGGGAGTCATCTACAAGCAGCATTGCGTTGTATCGGTTGCATAGCTCCACCATTTCATCCAGGGGTGCAAGGTCACCGTCCATTGAGAACACACCGTCAGTAACCACAAGCCTGATTCTCCTATCCTGATGAAGCTCGAGTTTCTTCTCCAGATGTTTCATATTCATATGCTTGAAGGTATCGTACTCTGCGGAACAGAGGCGAATGCCGTCTACGAGGGATGCATGGATGAGCCTGTCGGCGATTATTACATCCTCCTGGCCAAGTATCGCCTCAAAAACACCAGAATTGGCATCCATGCAGGATGGGAACAGAAGTGTATCTTCCATGCCCAGAAAGACGGACACCTTATCCTGAAGTTCCCTGTGTATATCCTGTGTACCGCATATGAACCTGACTGAACTCATTCCGTAGCCTCGAGTATCGAGACCTTCGTGGGCAGCCTTGATCACATCCGGATGACTTGAGAGCCCCAGGTAATTGTTAGCGCAGAAATTGAGGACTTTCTCGTGAGATGCACCCTCGGGATACTCTACTTCGATTTCCGCGTCCTGTGCGGAGCAGATGAATCTTTTTTCCTTGAAGAGACCATCTTCTTTTATTTGCTCTATTTCATCTGCAAGCAGGCTTCTAGTACTGTTTGAAAACGCCATATAATCCTACCTCCGTTTATCCCAGATGTTTGTTAACCAGCCTGCAGATTGAGTTCACTGTATCGAAAGCTTCAGGTGTAGCTTCTTCATCTGGAAGCTTGATGCTGTACTTATTCTCAATGAATCTTTTAAGGGAGACCATTGAAAAACTGTCTACAATTCCTGAAGAGATCAGGGGAGAATCATAGGAAACCTCGTCCTCATCATCTTCATCAAGGTACTCATCGACTATATACTCGAGTACTGTTTCCTTCATTTTATCCATTTCAGCTCCTTTCAGTTACCTATTCATCGGAAAGGGATGAGATATCACCAACCTCTTCTCCCCATTCAATTGCTCTGAGATACCTTCTTACTATCTTGCCCGAACGTGTTTTGGGCAGTTTATCACGATATTCGATCTCCTGAGGCATAGCCAGAGGAGACAGCCTTTTTCTGATGAAATTCATGATGTCCAGTTCAAGGTCATCCGAGGGCTCAAAACCTGGTTTCAGTGTGACAAATGCCTTTACGACTTCCATGTTGACTTTATCAGGTTTACCAACCGCAGCAGCCTCTGCGATAGCTTCATGCTCAACAAGGGCAGATTCGATCTCAAAGGGACCCACGAGATGTCCTCCAGTGTTTATAACATCATCGTCCCTGCCCACGAACCAGTAATACCCATCCTTATCGATGCTTGCCCTGTCTCCCGAAACGTACCAGATATCTGAATTGGTTCTGAGTTCATCAGGCATCGCATTCTCTGAAGCTCCTACAAATTTGCTTCGGTAGATATCCGGCTTCTTCCAGTACTGCCTGAACATTGATGGCCAGCCGGGACGGAAAGCTATCAGCCCAACCTTACCTGCCTCGTTTAACGGTTCGTGCGTAGTCAGGTCAAGAACTGCAGCATTAATACCGGGAAAAGGCATTCCCATGGATCCGGGACGTATTTCCATTCCGGGATAGTTCGTAATCATCATGGAACCGGTTTCTGTCTGCCAGAACGTATCATGGAATTTAAGCCCGTCGAATACTTCCCCGCTCCATATGACGGCCTCAGCGTTCAGAGGTTCACCAACTGAAGCGAGGTGCCGAAGCGAAGAAAGATCAAACTCACCGACCAGGTCATTGCCATCCTTCATAAGCGCCCTGATGGCGGTAGGGGCTGAATACCACACTGTTATCCTGTTATCCTGAATAAACTTGTACCATCTTGAAGATGTAAATCCTGAATCCAGAACACATTGTGTAGCGCCCAGTGCCCAGGGTCCGATGATACCGTAGCTTGTTCCGGTAACCCATCCGGGATCCGCGGTACACCAGTAAATATCATCATCCTGCAGATCAAGCACCCAGCTTGCTGTCAGTGCCTGGCCCCATACGGAATTATGAACATGAAGGGCACCCTTCGGCTGACCTGTTGTCCCGGATGTATAATGGAGAACGGAAGGGGTTTCAGCTGAAGATTGATAGACATCGAATTTTTCAACTCTGGGGCTGTTCTCCACATCGAAGAATATCTCCCCTTCCTTGAGTTTATCAGGATTTCCCTCCACAACAATGATCTTCTCCAGATCCGGCAGTCTGTCCTTGATTTTCCGGACTTTCCTGACATGCTTGCGAGTTGTAATAATAGCCCTGGTTCCCGCACTGGCGAGCCTTACTTCAAGCGACTCATCTCCAAATGCCGAGAAAAGCGGCTGTGCAATTGCACCAAGCTTGAGAACACCAAGAAAAGAAAAATAGAGGCTCGGAATCTTGTCCATGAAGAGACAGACTCTGTCCCCGGGTTCAATTCCATGGTCAGTGAGGAATTCAGCAAAACCGTTCGAATAGACCCTGAGATCGTCGAAAGTATACCTGGCGCTCTTATCACCAAAACCCTCCCATATGAGGGCTGTTTTCTTTCCATCACCTCTGCTGCAGATTCTGTCCGAACAGATTGCTCCAATGTTAAGGAGTTCTCCTTCCTTCCAGTCAAGAACATCCTTTGCAATTTCCCAGTCGAAATTCTGCATTCTCTCCTCATAGGATCCGATATTACTCAAGTGGATTCCTCCAATCCTGCGATACTCCATCAACCTTCCATCGTGACAACCGCAATGGCGTTCTCTCCTGAATGACTGATGGAAAGAAGTATCTGCTTTACCTGTATATTACTTGCTTGTTCCAGCGCTTTCCCGCTGAGCTGAACGGATACTGCACCGGATTCTTCTTTGATTACTTCGACATTTTTCCAGCGCAATCCATGGGACAATCCAGCGCCCAGTGCTTTGAAAGATGCTTCCTTCGCAGCGAACCTTGCCGCATAGCTTTCCCATGGACGAGCCCTGGTTGAACAGTATTCAATTTCCCCTGGGAGAAATAATTCACTTACCATACCATCATCAAGACGGCTTCTGAAAATACCGATGTCAACAATATCTATTCCAACCCCGATTATTCTCAAGTAAGCAGTCTCCCGGGTGGTTCAGTAATCAATCGAAAATACACCATAATTTTAATAGGACGCGGAGTCCGTGTCCACAGCAAAAAGATTTTCTGTAGCCCTTGACGGAAAGTCCGGTATGGATGATAAAATCGTTATGAAGAAGCCCCAAAAAAGAAGAAAATCCGTTATCTATACCGTTCCGCTGCTTCTGCTCGCAGGAGTGATTCTACTTTTCATACTCGGAGTCTACGAAAGCACCCCCCCGATGGATGATACATACATTCACCTGGTCTACGGAAGAAGCCTCTTCACAGCTGCACCACTTTGTTTCAACGATTCGGAACCCTCGTCCGGATTCACTAGTCCTCTATGGCTGCTTCCCTCAGCTCTGGCATCTCTTTTTGGAACTGCCCTGGCTCCAACTGTACTGATGATGTTTTCTCTGCTGGCAGCAGGCACAGCTCTTTTCATGCTTCCTCCTATTGCCGGGATACTCCTCCTGATGACCGGTCCATTCTTCTTTCATGCGTCCAGCGGAATGGAAACAGCCCTCTCATGCCTGGCTGTAGTCGCGGTGTGGAGATGCGTAAGGGACGGAACCGGAGTAAAAGTTTCATCGTTCATTCTTGCGGGAGCATTCCTTGTCAGACCCGAGCTTGCAGTACTTGCCATACCACTTGCCCTCTCTTTGCAAGAGAGAACTCCCGCCAATATAATTCGACTGCTGATGCCATCACTGATCACCGGCCTTCTCTGGCTGTTCTGGAACATTCATTCCATGGGTCTCCCGCTGCCTTCCACATTCTA